>JAYVDI010000237.1:0-4380 GCA_043749505.1 Schlesneria sp.
GCTTCGTCGAGACGCTGCTGACCGTCATCGAAACCTGCCGCCAGCAATCCCGCAACATCTTTGAATTCATCACCGCCGCCACCACACGACTCCACGACGACAAGCAGACTCCACCATCACTCCTCCCCGTGTCGTGAACGGTTACTCGCAGCCGGAGATTTATTTGCCGGTCAATCCAAATCAGAGAATATCAACCCGCTCGATCCAGCATCCGGCGCCAGTGGATACGAAACAGACAAAGTGACATCCTCCAGCCGAGACACAACGATTCTCGCCATAGGTGAAAACCCTTCAGGACCTGCCTATCTGGTCTGTAAGACGTTGTCGGGCGGAGGTTGGGTGGTAAACTGTGGGTCCGTCGCCGTTGGCGCATGGCTGCTCATGGATAAGGTTTTGGCGGGTATAGTCCTTAATGTTATCCGCAAGGCTGTTGATGACGACTGTGCCAAATTACGCTCACCTTGAGTCCCCAAAGCCGCCGCTTTAATTCCGGTTCGATCCGCGCATAGGCGGGTGGCACAGCGTGGAAAAGCAAGCCGGGCCACCCCCCGTGAGTTGCCTTCGCGTGCGAGCAGAGTTCGATGCTGACCGTCAGGAGATATGGACGTAACCTCTTGGCGATCCATAACGAATTGGGGTCGGAAGGCCGCACTCCGCAGTGAAGCCGTACTCCAGAAGCATCAGAAGATGCCGAGTTGGTCTCGGGCTTCGTCGGTCATGCGGGCGGGGGTCCACGGAGGGGACATGACGAGCTTGATCTCGGCCACGTCGATGCCATCGACTTTTTCCAACGCCATCTTGGACTGCATGATGATCTGCGGCCCGGCGGGACAGGCGGGGCTGGTGAGGGTCATCTCGACCTGTGCCTTTCGGTCCGTGTGGTTGATCGAGTAGACGAGGCCCAGATCAACGATGTTGATCATGAGCTCCGGGTCGATCACTTCACGCAGCGCCTCAATCAGCGCGCCGTCATCGACGGTCGATTCGCTCGCGTCGGCTTCGGTCTGTGGCGAACATTCGCCTGTCGCGGAAGAAGTCTCGCAGCACGAACCGTCAACTGTGGAAGCAATCTCCAATCCCGCAGTCATTGACGTGGTGACCCCGCTGCTTGCCAAAGGACTCGTCGAACAACAACCGGTGCCGTGATCGTGGTCATGGCCGTGATGCTGCGACTGACCGTGCGGGACGGCATCATGGCTGCAACTGGCCGCAGGTTCGGTGGCGACAGTCATTGCGGGAGCAAGAGGAGCAGGAGCAGCTTCAGGAATGATTGCGTCGGTGGACATGGAGGGCCTCGTGGACTCGGATTGATCTTCTGGCGGGCGGTTCGCTCGCGCGGGACGGACCCATGATTTTTTGTTGACTGCCATTAGTCGTGTGCCCGCACGAAGACACCACCGTCACGAACCTGAACTTCAAACGTGGCGATCGGTTCGACGGCGGGCATGCACATCGGTGCTCCCGTTCGCAAGTTGAACTTCGCTCCATGACGCGGACAGATGATCGAGCAGTCTCCACCGACGGGACCGTTCGTCAGCGGCTGGCCATCGTGCGAGCAAACGTCTTCCACGGCGAAGAACTCGTCCCCGATGCGGATCAACAGCGACGGAATGTCCTCAATCAAAATGGCGAGCCTTCCACCGGGAGGGACTTCGTCAACAAAGGCAACTCGTTCAAACTCGGACATGCGGGCGGCTGGCTTTCGGGCAAATTGTAGGGTGCGTGAAGTCTTCGGAACGCACCTGAGGTCGATTCGCCAAATCATGGTGCGTTCCGAAGACTCCACGCACCCTTGATGTCATTCACCGATACCAAGTTTCCGTTCGACCGCTTGGCCAAGCGTTTCGCGGACGATCTCGACCGGGATGCGGTCGTACACGCGCTGGAAGAAGCCGGTCACGATCATGTGCATCGCCTCGGATCGCGTCAGGCCACGGCACATGCCGTAGAAGAGTTGCTCTTCATCGACTCGGCCCGCCGTCGCGCCGTGAGTGCAGCGAACATCATCGGCTTCGATTTCGAGGCCGGGGATCGCATCGACTCGGCAAGTGTCGCTCAAGAGCAGCCCGTCATTGCGCTGATAGCCGTCAGTCTTCTGCGCGTCCTTGGCCACCTTGATCATGCCGCGCCAGACGCAACGGGCCTTGTCGCGAACGACATCCTTGTAGAGCAGATCGCTCGTCGTGTTGGGAGCGTTGTGCGTCTGCTGCGTGTAGTACGAAATAAGCTGTTTGTCGGTGGCGAACGTCACACCGTTGACCTGCGCCGAAGCACCCTTGCCATCGAGGTACACCTCCTGGTGAATGTGAGCCAGCTTGGAACCGAGTCCCGCGACGGTCCATTGCAGCGACGCATCACGCTCGACGCGCCCCCCCTGATGGCCGAAGTGCCACGTCTTCTCGTTCCAGTTCTGAAGCTGGACGTAACGCAGATTGGACCGGGGAGCCAGCAGCAGTTCGACCGCACCAACATGCAGCCCCACCACCGTGGTCGATGCGGACGAAGTCTCTTCGAGCAGCGTCGCCGATGCGCCCTCTTCGAGCACGACCAGCGTGTGGCTGAAATCCGCAGCACCATCGCCCGCGAGACCAATCAAACTGTAAAGCGGCTCGGTGATCTCGACGTTGCGCGGGACATACAGCACGGTGCCGCCGGTCCAGAATGCCCCGTGCCACGCGGCAAACCGATCTGCTTCCGGTGTGACGGCCCTCGTCATCAAATGCGGCTTGAGCACATCGCCGTGTGTCTGAACGAGGTCACTCAGATTCCCAAACAGCACGCCCTTCGCTGCCAATGACTCAGAAAGAGTCGAACGAGTACAAGCCCCATCAACATGAGAGACGACTCCCGCGAACTCGGCTCGGTCGGCAAGCAGTGTTCCGAACGGAGCGGCTTCCGAGGACGGGCCCGTTTGGATCGCGAACTTCTCCGGCCGCAGGGCGCGAATGTCGATCCGCTTCCACTCTTCGGGATCGAGTTCCGTGACGAGCAACTCGCGATACGCCTCGAACGAACGGCGTCGGAGATCGCTGACCCAAGTGGGCTCGCGGCGAGAGGCAATGAATTGCTCGAACGCAGCGGCATCAAAGGAGGTCGAGCGGGGCAGGGTGGGGATCGCAATCATCGGAGTCAAACATCTTTGAGGTCGGAGAAGAACGAGCCGCCCAAAAGGCGGCTCGCTTTGAGTTCGTGAAGCGAGAAACGGATCAACCGACCGAGCCTTCCATCTGCAACTCAATCAGCTTGTTCATTTCGACGGCGTACTCCATCGGCAGCTCTTTCACGAGCGGTTCGATGAAGCCGGTGACGATCATCGATGCGGCTTCGGCCTCGGTCATGCCGCGGCTCATCAGATAGAGAAGCTGTTCCTCGGCGATCTTCGAGACCGACGCCTCGTGTTCGATCGTCACGTTGTTGTTGTCGACTTCGATGTACGGATACGTGTCGCTGCGGCTCTTGCTGTCGAGGATCAACGCATCGCAGACGACGTTGCTCTTGCAGTGATGAGCATCGTGCGTCGCCTTGACCAGCCCGCGATAGCTCGCCCGGCCGCCGTCCTTCGAGATGCTCTTCGAGATCACGCGGCTGGAGGTGTGCGGCGCACAGTGAACCATTTTGGCTCCCGCGTCCTGATGCTGGCCCTTGCCCGCAAACGCGATCGACAGCGTCTCACCGCGAGCTCCCGGTTCCATCAGGTAGATGGCGGGATACTTCATCGTCAGCTTCGAGCCGAGGTTGCCATCAACCCATTCCATGAGCGAGTCGCCGTAAGCCTTGGCTCGTTTGGTGACGAGGTTGTAGACGTTGTTCGACCAGTTCTGAATCGTCGTGTACCGGCAGCGGCCTCCCCGCTTGACGATGATCTCGACGACGGCCGAATGCAGGCTGTCGCTACTGTACGTTGGAGCCGTGCAGCCTTCGACGTAATGCACCGAAGCCCCCTCATCGACGATGATCAGCGTCCGCTCGAACTGCCCCATATTTTGAGTGTTGATGCGGAAGTAGGCTTGCAACGGGAACTCGATCTTCACGCCCTTCGGCACGTAGATGAACGAGCCACCCGACCAGACCGCCGAGTTCAGCGCGGCAAACTTGTTGTCGGCCGAGGGAATGATCTGACCGAAGTACTCGCGAACGAGGTCCGGATAGTCCTTCACAGCGGAATCGGTGTCCGTGAAGATCACCCCCTGCTTGGCGAGATCTTCCTGCAACGAACCGTAGACAACTTCGGACTCGTACTGAGCCTTCACACCCGCGAGAAACTTCTTTTCCGCCTCGGGGATGCCGAGCCGGTCGTAGGTCTTGCGGATGTCTTCGGGCACATCGTCCCACGACTTCTCCTGCCCCGCCGACGCTTTCACGTAGTAGAACATGTTCTGG
>JAYVDI010000238.1:0-16320 GCA_043749505.1 Schlesneria sp.
TAGAGCGTATTTCAAAACCAGCCCGACGCGCAAGCGAGGGCTTCGCCGTCATCGAATGTCCAGCCCTTGCTTGCGCGTCGGGCTGGTTTTTCGAGGCAAAAACAGGTTTTGAAATGCCCTCCAGACAGGAAGTTCAACACGGCAGAGAAACAGCGGTGGTGTGTTTCTAACAGTTGGTCGCACGTTGAAAAAGGTGGTTCACAGGTTTCTCCAACCACTGATGAACCACTACGATCTGCTCTGTAACCATCTATATTCCAATCAGGAGCTTCACAAATGGCGGCTTCAAACGACGCGCAGAGTTGTTGGCCAGTTCGGCATTCAGCCGCAAGTCTGTTTCGATTGGCTTGCGTGGCAGTGGCACTGCTGGGCGCGGTTGCCAGCGATGCAAACGGACTCGCTGCCGAAGATGCCACTGAACGGTTGATCTTCGTTCAGGAGGGGGAGTTGCCGATCATCCTGTCGGCTCCACATGGCGGTACGAAAGCGGTCCCCGGAGTTGAGGCCCGTCAGGGCGAGGAGGTGCCAGGTGCGACAGGGCGGTTCGTAGTGAGTCGGGATGTCGGGACGGAAGAACTCGCCACCCTGATCGCCACCGGATTGGAGCGGCGATTCGGCAAGAAGCCTTACGTGGTGAAGTCGCTCGCTCACCGCAAATACCTCGACCCGAATCGTCCAGTGGCAGCCGCATATGAAGACGACAAGGCCAAGCCGGTTTACGACGCCTACCACAAGGCACTGGCCAAGTTTTGCCGTGAGGTGAACTCGAAGCACCGCTCGGGATTGTTGCTCGACATTCATGGACAAGACGCGTTGAAGGACGCCGTGCTGCGCGGGACCAACAACGGAAAAACGGTGACACTGCTACGGGAACGGTTCGGCGACGAGGCTCATGTCGGAGCGACAAGTCTGTTCGGCCGATTGCGTGCTGCGGGATTGAAGGTCCACCCCGATCCGCTCGACGGCCTCGATCACGCGCGGTACAGCGGTGGGTACATCGTGCAAACATACGGCAGCCATCAAGGCTTCGGAATTGACGCGATGCAGTTGGAATTCGGCAGCGATCTCCGCACGCAGGAGCGTCGTCCCCTCACCGCCAACGCCGTGATTGATGCGGTGGTGGCATATTGCGGTGACTACCTGCCTTCGGCACCCAAGTCACTCGCGGCTCCCGCTCCCTGATCGTTCGCCATCAACCAAACACATAGACCTTGCGCGTCGTCCGTTGCAGCAGTGGGTGACCGGTGTGAATTTGATAGTCGTCATAGCCGAAGGACTCGGCCAACCGGCGGACCAGGCATTCACGA
Organism: Schlesneria sp.; assembly: GCA_043749505.1. GTDB lineage: Bacteria > Planctomycetota > Planctomycetia > Planctomycetales > Planctomycetaceae > Schlesneria. Next base: position 1,308 of record JAYVDI010000238.1, read on the forward strand.
ACCGAGGCCAGGGAGGTCGGCTTCATGCGTTGAGCCGTCAAGGTAGTGATGCGGGCGGGCGAGTTGGTCCAGCGCACGAGGTCCAAGCAATCTTGAGGAACCGCCACGTTGACGAACATCCCGCCGTGCGACACCCACGAACGAACCCCCGCGCCGATGAACGCGAACTGCCCGCAACGACACTCGGCTCCCGTTGCGGCTTCACTCCGAGTCGCCACGACATCCAAGTCTTCAGCGGCGTGCAGCAGTGTCTGTTCAAGGCGGTTACGGAAATCAAGCAGTCCAAGCTCCAAACGGTCGAGCGGCAGCAGCGGATAGACGGCCACTTGCCCCGGCGCGTGGACGAACGTCCCGCCGCCACGATTGGTCCACCGAATGTCCATTCTCCGACTGATGAGTTCTTCCCGCTCCACCAATACGTCGGCGAAGCTCCCCTCGCGCCCGATCGAGATTGTCGGCGGGTGATCGCAAACGAGAACGATCCCGTGCGTGTCCGTACGCGCGACAAGCTGATCGATCAGTCGAGACTGCAACCCCAGCGCGGAAGCGAAATCGACCGTCCCCAGCAGGAACACTTCCAACGTGGATGATGAACTTCTGGCGAACTGCCAGTCTGCAAGGGGCGAGGTCATGATGTGATGACGGGCTTTCGATGAGCGGGCAATCCAAAACCTGTTTTTGCCTCGAATCACTAGCCCGAAGCGCAAACAAGGGGGGGGCCGGACCTTCAATGATGGTGAAGCCCTCGCTTACGCTCTTTGAAGTTGTGTCTTTGAGATTTCAGCCCCAAAGGGCGATGTTACGCCAGCTCAGGGCAACGCCTTAGCTGGGCGAATTGTTGGGGAATATCAAGCCCTTCAGGACTCCGAAATCTGTGACGATCTCACTCGAAACCGAGGCCACGTAGTTGCACGACGAGTCACCCTCACATCAGTCCTTCGTCGCGGCTTGATTCACGGAGGAACTGGCCTCAGGCGCGACAGCGAGCTTCTCGTTCGCGAGCTTCGAACCGTATTTGGCCGCCATCTGCCAATGTAACTTGGCCACGCCCGACTTCCCCGCCGCTTCGGCCTGCTTGGCGAACCGTTCAAACTTCAGCGATTTCTCGGCAGGGGAGGCAACTTCAGTACGAGCCGCTTCGGCCTGCCGCATTCGGGGCCCACCACGAATCGCTGACAGTGCGGGCGAGTCCGGAACGGAGTTGAGCAGCGCCTCGTCCATCGCACGCAGATCGTGAATGAAGACGCTGGTTGACGTTGAACTGGCAGACCGCGACAAACCGATCGACGATCCCGAGCGCAGTGGCCCATAACTCGATCGGGCCGACTGCGCTGAACTGACTCCGCCGAGCAACGCACTCCCACGATCCGGCACCGAGACCGTTGTCCGCACCGAATTCGTGGCCACAACCGGCTGCTGTACAGCCACTTGCTGGGCCTGAACCGAAACACTTTGACTCAGCACGACACCGGCAACGATGAATAATCGCATGATTGACCTCCAAGAACTCTCAACCGGCAAGGATTCTAATGATACATCGCCGATGAAACCAAGAGGCAATCTCACGTCGCCGTGAGCGAAATATGAACGGCTTGCGCTGGGTCCGTGTCCGGGAAATCGATGCGTGAATGTGTGCCTCGGCTTTCGCAGCGTGACGCGGCAGCCCGGATCATCAGGCGGGCAACGAGCAGCATGTTCTGAAGCTCCCAACCTTGCGTCGTGTTGAATTCGCGTGGGCCGACGTAGCGGTCCCAGAACTCGACCTGTTGCAAGGCCGCTTCCAAACCGACGGCGTCTCGTTCGATGCCAACATTTCGCCACATCTCGCTGTTGAGCGAGTTCAGCAAATCGCCGAGTTTCAAGCTGGCATCGATCGGCTGATGCGAGGGCGGGTCGGGCTGAAGTGACAGCGCCGTGAATCGGTCGGCCTCTCCGAGCGCGGCAGCGGAGGCGTTACGACCGGCTCGCAGCCCAAAGACCAATCCTTCGAGCAAACTGTTGCTCGCCAAACGGTTCGCGCCGTGCAAACCGCTGGATGTCACTTCGCCCGCCGCCCACAGTCGCGGCAGTGAAGTGCGAGCTTCGTCATCCACTGTCACGCCACCAATCATGTAGTGCGCGCCGGGCCGAACGGGGATCAAGTCGCGTGTCAGATCGAGGCCGAAGTCGGCGCAGACCTGACCGATATGCGGGAACCGTTCGTGGACGAGGGCCTTGTCGAGATGAGTCACATCGAGATAGACGCAGTGATGCCGCGTCTTCTCCATCTGCCGCGTGATGGCTCGGCTGACGATGTCGCGCGGGGCGAGTTCCGCCGCCGGGTCGCATTCCGGCATAAAGCGATGACCGTGACAGTCGCGCAGCAAGCCCCCTTCACCTCGCACCGCCTCCGAGATGAGATGCCTCGACGAACCGGCGATGTACAGCACAGTCGGATGGAACTGCATGAACTCCATGTCGCGCACTTCGCAGCCCGCACGGAAGGCCATCGCTTGACCATCGGCCGTCGCGATCTCGGGGTTCGTCGTTTCTCGGAACAACCGCCCCGCCCCGCCCGTCGCGAGAATCGTCTGCTTCGCCCAGACAAACGTCTTCCCGTGCTGTGCATTCCACACCAATGCGCCGCGGCACTCGCCGTCGTGCGTAAGCAGATCGAGCGTGAACGTTTTCTCCCAGATGTCGAGGTGCGGTTCGCGACGGACACGCTCGATTAAGGCCCGCATCACTTCCTTGCCTGTCGCGTCACCCAAAGCATGCACGACGCGGCGATGACTGTGACCACCCTCCTGCGTCAGAGCCATCTCACCATCGGCCTGATCGAACACGGTGCCGAGCGTGATGAGTTCACGAATCCGTTCGGGTGCTTCGCGCACGACGGTCTCCACGATGTCGCGATGACACAGCCCTTTTCCGGCGGACATCGTGTCGGCAACGTGGTTGGCGAAGTCGTCGAACGGATCGAAGACTCCCGCGATCCCACCTTGTGCGTACGCGCTGTTCGATTGACTGATCACGTCCTTCGTCGCGAGTACCACCTGCACCTTGGGATCAATGGCGAGGGCCGCGCGAATCCCGGTGATCCCCGCGCCGATGATGAGGACATCCGTAAACAGATGCGGCACTCGTTTCGGATTGAATCGGACGAGATAGCGGCGTTTTGGTGAGACGTTTAGCGGCGGCATGAGGACTCGATTCGATCCAGCGGCAAAGGCATGTTCTACGTGAGTCAAGTTTGTAACCTGCCCGAGCAATTTTTTCAGGGGACAGGAGTTGTAGGTTAGGTCCATCGCCTTGTTGGGGCTGCGAAATTTGTAGGGTGGGACCAGTGGCGATTCGCCGCGCCGGCCCACCATGATTTCTCGACGTTTGCTCTTGGTGGGCCGGCGCTCGAAGCGAGCTGGTCCCACCCTACGCTGAAAAAGGCGATGGCCCTAGTTGTAGGTTGGGTCGAGTCGTCGCAATTCCTGCGGTAGAGTGCGTCGCATTGAGTTCGTTCTGGTCGTGGCTCCACCCGGGAGTTTTGCATGTCAGTCTCGTTTGTTCGATTGATTCGAGTCGCCCTGATTCTCGGGCCGTTTGTCGCGCAAGCGGCCGTCGCCGCGGATGTCGTGAAGGTCGGAACGTTCAACTGCGAATGGCTCAATCGCCGACGCATCTACGTGAAGTACGGCTTGCCGCTCAAGCTGACTCCTCAAGACGACGCCATCTGGAACCTGCGCGAGTTTCGGGACGAGAAGTTCAAGGAGGCGGCACGCGCGGTCGCCGCTGCGATTCGGGAGATTGATGCCGACGTGATCGGTCTCACTGAAGTCGGCGATGAGTCCGATGTGCGTGATCTGCGTGACCTCGTGAAAGAGGCGGGACTCGACTATCCCTTCTGGGCGGCTGCCAAATCGAGCGACACGTTCACGAACCAGAACGTCGCCGTTTTCTCGAAGCGGGAGTTGAAGCAAATCCTCTCTGAAATCCCCGGTCGCGAGGGCTTCGACCTAGAACTCGATGATCCCGAGAACGAAAACACAACGGGGATCAGCAAAGGAATGTCGGTCGTCTTCACCGCCGCTGGCCGCCCCGTGAACCTTTACGTGTTGCACCTGACCAGCGAACTCGGTGGTCACGAAAAAGATGCTCAGCGAATAGCACAGGCGTCGATTGTCCGGCGGCATTACCTCAAGCCGATGCTGCGCGGTGAGCATGTCATCATCACCGGAGACCTCAACGATAACCGAGACCAGCCAACACTCCGCCGCATCCGAGGGCGAGACGATATCGAAGAAGATCTTATTCAAACCGCCGGGCCAACGTTTCACACCCGCAAGGCCGATGAGACCAACGAGTCTTGGAACTCGCGTCTCAGAAACCACTGGACTTACGAGTACGCCGGACGACGCGAACAGATCGACCATGTGCTGGTCTCGCCCTCAGTCGTGGAAGCTTGCACGCGCGATAACCAGCGCCGCCAGATCGGCATCAACTTCATCGACCTCAACCAACGCTTCGACAACGACACGCGCAAAGCCTCCGACCATCGTGCGGTCCTGCTGACGTTGGAGTTTCAGCACGGAGATGCCTCACCGTAGGGTGCGTGGAGTCCTCGGAACGCACCGTCTTGAGTACAAAACAGATTGGCCGGCGCATTCCGAAGACTCCACGCACCTTGCATCTGGAGCTTCAGAAGTAACTGTAGTATCTCGCCTCCGACCCAACTCATTGGAGTCTCTCATCGTGAGTTCAAACCATTCAGTTCTGGTCATAATGCGAATCGGCGTGGCGAGTGCCCTCCTCGTGACTGTTGCGTTCAACGTCGAAGCCTTCGCTGCGGACGCCCCCGCATCTGTTGCGGCGCAGCGCGAGATCCGCTTCAACCGCGATGTTCGCCCGATTCTGGCCGACAAATGCTGGGCTTGTCACGGGCCGGACGAGAAGACGCGCGAAGCAGAATTGCGATTGGACACGCTCGAAGGATCGCGGGCCGATCACGAGGGACATGCCGCTGTCGTGCCGGGAGATGTCTCGAAGAGTGAACTCGTCCGTCGCATTCGTTCCGCCAATCCCGATAAAGCGATGCCACCAGCCAAGCATCCGAAGCAACTGACGGCCGCTGAGAAAACTCTGCTCGAACAGTGGATTCGGCAGGGAGCGAAGTACGAAGGTCACTGGGCCTTCACGCCGATGCAGCGCGTCGAGCCGCCACGAGTCAGTCCCGGCAACGAAGTCCGCATCGTCAACGACATCGACCGATTCATCCTGCACACGTTGGAAGAACGCGGATTGAAGACCTTCGCACCGGAAGCGACCAAGGAGCGGCTGATTCGTCGCGTGACGTTCGATCTCACCGGGCTGCCTCCTTCACCCAGCGAAGTCGATGCGTTCGTGAATGACTCGTCGTCGGAAGCGTATGAGCGGGTGATCGACCGGCTGCTGAAGTCGCCTCGCTACGGTGAGCGGATGGCAACTGAATGGCTCGACGTGGCGCGGTATGCCGACACGCACGGCTATCAGATGGATCGCTTCCGACCGACGTGGCCTTACCGCGACTGGGTGATCTCTGCGTTCAACGAAAACCTGTCGTTCGACCAATTCGCGACGTGGCAACTCGCGGGCGATCTGCTGCCCAGCGCGACCAAACCGCAGCGAGTCGCCACGGCGTTCAACCGACTCCACTCGCAAAACGAAGAGGGAGGCGTAGTCGAAGAAGAGTTCCGCGTCGCTTACGTTGTCGATCGCGTCGATACATTTGGAACCGCGTTCCTGGGGCTGACGTTTGAATGCACGCGCTGTCACGATCACAAATACGACCCGCTCACGCAGCGCGATTTCTACTCGCTCTTCTCGTTCTTTCAAAACATTGACGAGTTCGGTCAGACGACGTACTTCACGTCATCCACACCAGTCCCGACGGTGCTGCTCTCCAGCGACGCACAGGATGCAAAACTGGGAACACTCGATCAGAAGATCGCTGACAAAGAGCAGGCTCTCGCGACGGTGCGCGACTCGGCGAAAGCGGCGTTCGCGGACTGGTTGAACTCCAAACCGGAATCGCCCGCCGCGCCCAGTCCACTCGCGGCATTCTCATTCGACGTGATTGAGCAGAACCAATTCACGAACAGCATCGACGCGATCAAGCCCGGCAAAACGGCTGACGGCGTGAAATTGACCGAGGGCCGCACCAGACAGTCCGCTGAACTGAGCGGCGACAACGGCATCACGTTCCCCGGCATCGGGCACTTTTCGCGTGCGGATGCGTTCTCACTCGCGATCGCGGTGCGACCGACGATCCTCACGCCGCGCGCCGTCGTCGTGCATCACTCGCGTGCCCCCGCCGATGCTGGCAGTCGCGGGTACGAATTGCTCCTCGAAGAGGGACACGTCGCGTTCGGGCTGCACCACATGTGGCCGGGCAACTCGATCAAGGTTCGCTCGAAGATAGCGGTCGCCGTGAACGAGTGGACTCATGTGGCGGTCACCTACGATGGGTCGAGCCGCGCGGCTGGCCTACAGCTTTACTTGAACGGCAACCCTTTGGAGATTGATGTGATCCGCGACGGGCTGTGGAAAGACATCACTTACGAAGGGGGCGAGCCGGACTTGCAGATCGGCGTCCGTTTCCGCGATGCCGGGTTCAAAGCAGGGCGAGTCGATGATTTCGCGATCTACGGTCGCGTGCTGACCGCGTTGGAAGTCGCTCACGTGGCGGGACGTGACGATTTGAAAGTCACCTGGTCCGCAAAGGCCCCCGAGTTGTTCGAGACTTTTTTGGTCACCGCTCATGGCCCTTTTCAGCAGGCACTCACTGAGCTATTCGCCGCGCGCGATGAGCAACGCAAACTCATCAACCCGATTCCCGAGATCATGGCGATGCGCGAAATGGCCGCGCCCAAGCCCGCGTTCATCTTGAAACGCGGCAACTACGATCAGCCGTCGCAAGCCGTGACGGCTGACACGCCGCGCGTCCTGCCGCCGTTCCCGACGAACGCGCCGCACAATCGACTCGGCCTCGCCCAGTGGCTCGTCGATCCCGAGCATCCGTTGATGGCCCGCGTGACGGTGAATCGGCTGTGGCAGACGCTGTTCGGTCACGGCTTGGTCGAAAGCAGCGACAACTTCGGATCGCAAGGAGCGTTGCCGACTCATCCCGAATTGCTCGACTGGCTTGCCCGCGATTTCATCGCCAGCGGCTGGAATACGAAGGCGATGATGAAGCGGATCGCGATGTCGGCGACATACCGGCAGGGGAGTTCAATACGGGGTGCCGATGCTGAGAACCGCTGGCTCTCCCGCGCTCCGGTCAAACGACTCACCGCCGAGATGCTGCGCGACCAATCACTCGCCACAAGTGGACTGTTGGTCGAGAAACTCGGCGGGCCGAGCGTGAAGCCGTACCAACCGGCGGGGCTGTGGGACATCGCGATGGGCAAGCCGAACTACGACCAAAGTCACGGAGCCGATCTGTACCGACGCAGCCTGTACACGTTCTGGAAGCGGACGGTGCCGCCTCCGTCACTGATGACCTTCGACGCGGCCGACCGCAGCTACTGCACGGTGCGTCGCCAAAGCACGAGCACTCCGCTGCAAGCTCTCACGCTGCTGAACGACCCGCAAATCGTCGAGGCCGCGCGGTTCATCGCTCAACGCATGATGAAGGAAGGTGGCGAGTCGAACGAACAACAACTCGCGTGGGCCTTCCGACTCATCACGACTCGAGCAGCAACAGCACGCGAGTCGGCGATCCTCGTGCAGATGCTGACCGAACAACGCAGCTTCTTCGCCACCGATGAAGCTTCAGCCCAGAAGCTCCTCACCGTCGGCGAGACCAAGCCCGACACGACACTCAACCCCAACGATCTCGCCGCCCGCACGGTCGTCGCGTTGGCGATCCTCAACCACGACGAAGCGGTTCATACGAGGTAGCCCAGCGCGGCCATCGGCCGCAATCCAAGTAGAAGAATTTGCGCAGGCCGACAAGAAACGAAATGTTCGTAGGGCGATGGAGGGCACAACTCACCTGACCCCGGCTTTCGCCAAACTCCCTCGAAGGACACCATGCCATGAAAGACGGAGAAAGGCTGTTTCTGCTCCTCTGTTTTTGTTTCATATGTCCGATTCTGTGCCTCCAATCGTGGGAAAAGTGGAGAGTGATGAGCGTGGTTTGGGGGCTGATTTCAATTGTTTATTTCGTTGCGTTGATACGGCATTTTTCTAAAAAATCGCGATGAGCAGCCTGCATTGTCGCGAGACACAACAGACCAGAGGAATGACACCATGAATCTCCACGCCCACGTTTCTCGACGTGACTTTCTTCAACGCAGCGGCCTCGGGTTGGGCGGCATCGCGTTGACGAGTCTCCTCCAGCGCGATGCCTCTGCCGCCGAGCAATCGAAGCTATTTCGCGGCGTTCTCGACCAGCCTCACTTCGCCCCGAAGGCCAAGCGGATCATCTCTCTCTTCATGAGCGGCGGGCCGTCGCAGTTGGACCTGTTCGACTACAAGCCGCTGCTCAACACGATGCACGGTCAGGAGCTGCCCGACAGCGTGCGGAAGGGGCAGCGGTTGACGGGCATGTCCGGCTTCCAGTCGTCACTGCCGCTGGCGGGGTCGGCGTTCAAGTTCGCACAGCACGGTCAATCGGGAGCCTGGGTCAGCGAGCTGTTGCCATGGACGGCGAAGCTGGCGGATGAACTCTGCTTCCTCAAGTCGCTGCACACCGAACACATCAACCACGATCCGGCGATCACGTTCGTGCAGTCGGGCCATCACCTCGCGGGCCGCCCCAGCATGGGAGCGTGGCTGACCTACGGACTTGGCAGCGCGAACGAAAACCTGCCGGGATTCGTCGTGCTAATCTCGAAGGACCGGATCGATCAGCCCTTGTACTCGCGGCTGTGGGGGAACGGCTTCCTGCCGAGCATTCATCAGGGTGTGCAGTTTCGCAGCGGAGGCGATCCGGTGCTGTACCTGCAAAACCCCGACGGCATCTGCGCCGCGGGTCGTCGTCAGATGCTGGACCGTCTTGCCGAATTGAATGCCGCACAGTTCGATGATGTCGGCGATCCGGAGATCACCGCGCGGGTGGCTCAGTACGAGATGGCTTACCGGATGCAGACCAGCGTCCCCGACGTGATGGACCTGTCGCAGGAGACGGCCGCGACACTCAAACTGTACGGCGACGAAGCCAAGACGCCGGGAACGTTTGCGGCCAACTGTCTCCTCGCGCGGCGACTGGCCGAACGGAACGTGCGGTTCATCCAGCTCTATCATCCCGGCTGGGACCATCACGGCAGTCTGCCCGGCTCGATCAAGCGACAGTGTGCGGATGTGGATCGCGCGGGCTATGCCCTCATCACCGATCTCAAGCAGCGCGGGATGCTCGACGATACACTGGTGGTGTGGGGTGGCGAGTTCGGCCGGACGAACTACTCGCAGGGAAACTTGTCGCTCACCAATTACGGCCGCGACCATCACCCGCGCTGCTTCACGATGTGGATGGCGGGAGCAGGCGTGAAGGGTGGGCTGACTTACGGCTCAACCGACGACTTCGGCTACAACGTCGCCGAGAATCCCGTCGATGTGCATGACCTGCAGGCCACGATCTTGGAACGACTGGGCCTCGACCACGAACGGCTGACGTACAAGCATCAAGGCCGCGACTACCGGCTGACCGATGTCAGTGGCAAGGTGCTGCGCGAGGTGCTGACGTAGGGTGGGACAAAGCTTCGGCAGAGGGGAAGGCTGTTGCTGATGGGGAAGGAAATCAGTGCAAAGTGAGAAGTGGTCAGTGCAAAATGAAATTCAGATGCGATCTGCTGGGCACTTTTCACTTTGCACTGATCACTTCTCACTTTGCACTCGCCTGTCATTGCGTGGCACTGCTCGGAGCCACCGCCACACCGCCGCCCTTCAGTCTTCGGCGCGACCATCCTGGCTCATCTTGACGATGCGCGGGTCGAACCGCGCCACGACATCGACGAGATCCTGCTGAGCAGCCATCACTTCGAGAATGTTCTTGTAGACGTAGGGGACTTCATCCGCACCGGCCGAGATGATGTGGATGTCGCGTTTCTCAAGGTCTTTCTGCACGGTGCGGAAGTTGTACTTCTCCTTCGCCGCCGTGCGACTCATCCGGCGACCGGCTCCGTGTGCGGCAGACATGAGGCTGTCAGCGTTTCCCTTGCCGCGCACGATGAACGCGGGATCAGCCATCGAACCGGGGATGACGCCGAGCACACCGGCGCCAGCGGGAGTCGCTCCCTTGCGGTGCACGATCACGTCGCGACCTCCGTGCGTTTCCTGCCACGCGAAGTTGTGATGGTTCTCGACCCCCGCCACGATCCGCGCACCGACCAGCTTCGTCACGAGGCGATGAATGACATCGTGATTGGCCGCCGCGTAGTCACCCATCAGGTTCATCGCCGCCCAGTATTCCTGACCGGCTTGGTCGTCGAGACTCAGCCATGCGAGGCGATCGACGTGGGCGTACCGTTTCGGCAGTTTGTTGCGAGCGATGTTGCTGTACGTGTCACAAACGGCGGCTCCCGTGCCGCGACTGCCGCTGTGACTGAGGAGCGCGACGTACTCACCCGCATCGAGGTTCAATTCGTCGTCGCGTTGTTCGAGCGTGAAGAGACCGAACTCGACAAAGTGATTCCCCGAGCCGGATGTGCCGAGTTGTCGCCACGCCTTGTCGCGGCTCTCGCGCGTGACACGGCAGACACTCCAATCCTGATCCATGACCGCGTGGTCTTGCGGCTTTTGGTGAACAGATCCCACGCCGAAGCGAGTCCCGTTTTCAATCGCCTGCCGGAGCCGAGCGACATTTTCCGTCAGTTGACTCGTCGGCAGATCGAGGACCGACAACTTCATGCGGCACGCGATATCGACGCCGACGGCATACGGCACGACCGCATTGTCCAAGGCCAGCACGCCACCAATCGGCAGACCGTAACCAAGATGTGCGTCGGGCATGAGCGCCGCACTCACCGCCATCGGCAACGCACAGGCATGACGCATCTGCCCGTGGCAGGCGTCGTCGATGTCGTCACCCCAAGTCCGGTATGAAATCGGCTCGGGAGCGATGAAGCTGCCGGCTTCGATCAGATCTCGCGCGAAGGAGCCGAAGTACGGATCGGCCTCGTGAGCGGTCGGCTCGGCAAGAATCTGCGCAATCCGCTGCTTGACCTCATTCCCACGCAGGTCGCCCTGTTTGGCCACCAATTGAATTCCGGTGATGACGCTCGCCAGACATTCATCCGGTACACCGAGTTTGCGAAGCTGAGTTGTGTTCATGGTGGAGCAGCGGAGCAGGAAACAGGGGACCGGAGTCAGGGGCGGGGTGGTACGGAGGGAACGGGACAGGCCGCGTTTGAGAAAGGTTCGCGGGCGGTTGAATAAGGTAGGACGGGCACTCTTGCCCGTCGGTTTTCAAGCTGAAAGACGGGCAGAGTGCCCGTCCTACAGTTTTTCAACAGGCGGTGATGTGAACAGGCTTGGTATACCGCAGACGGGTGAGAATGGCGCATTTCACACTAACCCGAAGCGTAAGCGAGGACTCGCGTTGCATCCTCGCTTACGCTTCGGGTTGGTGTCAGCCACTTCCGCGTGGGGAATAACTCAATCTGGTTTGTTCTATTCCAAGTGGTCGTCTCCGGCATGTCCATTCTGGCTGGCTCGATAGCGGCGGACTTCGTCCTCCAACTGCTTGCGTTCCAATCGGAGTTGGATGTTGACGAGGCTGGAATAGGCCGACGCGGAAAGCCAATCGCCGAGGGCCATCAACACGGACCACGCCACCAGGACCAGCACGACGACCCAGTAAATGAAAAACAGTCCGGGGCGGCCTCGAAAGAATTGTTCGAGCTGATCGCCGAGCGGAATCATGATGCCGACGATCCCGAGCATCGCGCTGACCTGCAATCGGCGACGAAGTTGACGGTCCGCAAACGTCTTCGCGAGTGGGTCCGCTTCGAGCAACTCCGACAACCCCCGACGACCCCGAACTTGCAACCACGCCGACACGACGGCGAAGCCAAGCAGCAGCACGCCTACGACAAGCGCGGGGATGGTATCGACGGCAATTCGGAGAGGCGGCATGGTGCGGAATGTTAGGCGAGCGGCGAGAAAAACGTTACTCAACCGAGATCCGAGTCTCTGCTACGGATTGCCATCGTCGGAATAACCCGGTGGGGCTTGGTCCGAGCGAAATCGTTCTTCAGTCCACGGATCGCCGTGCATGTGATAACCGCCCTCTTCCCAATAGCCTGCTCGGTCTTCGGTGACGAGTTCGATGGCCGAAATCCACTTCGCGCTCTTCCACGCATAGAGCTGAGGAACGAGGCCGCGCACGGGACCACCGTGTTCGAGTGAAATCGGCTCGCCGTCATGTCGATCGGCCAGCAGGCAGTCTGATTCGAGAAAATCGCTCAGCGGCAAATTGGTCGTCCAACCGTTGTCGTAACCGTGACAGACGACGAAGCGGGCTTCCGGCTTCACGCCTGCGCGGTCAAGTAACTCGCGCGTCGCCACGCCTTCCCAAACATTGCCCAAGCGAGACCACTTGGTCACGCAGTGGAAGTCGGAAAAGACCTTCACACGCGGCAGGGCATTGAAATCGGCGCGAGTCAGAGTGAACGGCCGCTCAACCAAACCGAACACGCGGAGTTGCCAGTGATTCAAATCGACCAGCGGCGGGCCGAAGGCATCGAGTACGGGCCACTTTCGCGTGCGGGACTGTCCCGGCGGAATGCGATTCTCGCGGCGCGTATCCGGACTGATGATGAGATTCGGCGGGCAGTCTGAGGGACGAACGGGATCGCCCGATTGGTACTTGGAGTCTTCGAGGACAGACATGCGGCGGGTCTCTACGGCGTGAGGTAAACACGGACGAATAGTGGTCAGATTGTAACCGTGTAAACGGACATCGCGAGCGGCACGCGGGTTGCCTAAATGTCTTTGAAGCAGCCAGCAACGGAACAGAGACCCGCCATTGACCGGCTTTCGGCACGCCAATAGACTTCGCCGCCCCAGTGGGTTACGTCATTTCTACAGTGTGAAAAAGCGAGTTTGCCCCGAACCGTCTGACAGTTTTGGGAGGCGTTGCGACGCCTCAAACCTGTCGGTTAGGCAGACGCACTTTCAGTACTCATGGCGATCGAAAAACAACGGAGCTGGTTCGACGCGCCCCGGCGTCATTTCAACGGATGAATCATGGAATTCCTCGACAAGGTCGGTGATGCGGTTAACGTGGTTCTCGGAGGTGCCGAGAGACTCATCACGGGCATGTTCGGCTCGTCCAACGAACGGCGTGTCAAGGCCATTGGCTACACGCGCAACAAGCAGGGGCAGGCCATCATCCTCCCCGGTTCAATTCTGGACCGAATCAATCAGCTTGAGCCGCAGTTGGAACTGCTGTCCGATGCCGAGCTGCGTGAAACCGCTTCGCGCCTGAGACGACGGGTGGCAGACGGGCAGACGCTGGAGGATCTCATTCCCGATGCCTTCGCCGCCGTGCGTGAAGCGGGCAAACGCTATCTCAAGATGCGCCACTACGATGTGCAGATGGTCGGCGGCTACATCCTGCATCAGGGGATGATCGCTGAGATGGTCACCGGGGAAGGCAAGACGCTGGTGGCATCGCTCCCCGCGTTCCTGAATGCGGTGACGGGCTCGGTGCATGTCATCACGGTCAACGACTACTTGGCTCAGCGCGACATGGAGTGGATGGGGCCGTTGCATATGGGACTGGGTCTGACCATCGGCGCGATTCAGTCCAACACCAGTCAGGCCGAAAAGCAAATCGCCTATAGCTGTGACATTACCTACGGCACGAACAACGAGTTCGGCTTCGATTACTTGCGCGACAATATGAAGTCGTTCAAGGAGGAGCAGGTCCAAGGACGGCTGAATTACGCGATCATCGACGAGATCGACAACATCCTGATCGACGAAGCCCGCACGCCGCTCATCATCTCCGGGCGTGCCCACGATGACGTGTCGAAGTACCCGGTGGCAGACAAACTGGCGCGACAGCTTCAACGCGACCTGCACTTCGAGTTGAAGGAGAAGGAACACTCGTGCCATCTCACCGAGTTGGGCGTGCGCTATGCGGAAGAACTCGCAGGCGTGGAGAGCTTCTACACGGCGGGCAACATGGAGTGGCCGCATCTGATCGACAACGCCCTGAAGGCGCATCACCTCTACAAAAACGATGTCAGTTACATCGTGCGCGACGATGAAGTCATCATCATCGACGACCATACCGGCCGCATGATGGAAGGCCGCCAGTGGAGCGACGGCCTGCATCAGGCAGTCGAAGCCAAAGAACGAGTGAAGGTCAAAGAGGAAACGCAAACGCTGGCGACAGTCACGCTGCAAAACTTCTTCAAGCTGTACCACAAGCTATCGGGCATGACCGGAACTGCGATGACCGAGTCGTCCGAGTTCCTGAAGATTTACAAACTCGACGTGGTGACGGTGCCGACCAACCGGCCGCTCAAGCGAATTAATTTTCCAGACGCGATCTATCGCACGGAACCCGAGAAGTGGGACGCCGTCGTCGATGAGATCAAAGAGGTTCACGAGACAGGGCGTCCCGTGCTGCTCGGAACAGTCTCGATCGAGAACTCGGAAAAACTCAGTGGCAAGCTGACTCGCAACGGCATCGAGCACAACGTGCTCAACGCCAAGTATCACGAGCGCGAAGCCGAGATCATCGCGCAGGCCGGCCGCATGAACGCGGTGACGATCGCCACGAACATGGCCGGTCGCGGGACCGACATCATCCTCGGCGGCAATCCCGAATACCTGGCCTGGGACGAATTGAAGCACGAGAAGAACGAAGAGGGACACCTCAAGTATCCGTCGCGGCTGGATGTCCCCAAATATGTCTGGGAAGAGCGGACCAAGCAGATCGCTCAGCGCGAAGGCATGGCCGACGAAGGCCGCAAGGTGGCAGAGGTCGGCGGGTTGCACGTGGTCGGTACTGAACGGCACGAGTCGCGGCGGATCGACCTGCAGTTGC
>JAYVDI010000239.1:0-32481 GCA_043749505.1 Schlesneria sp.
CGGCCGCGCGCCACCCGCCTTGCAATCCGTGAGCGGCCGGTCTCTCCTCTCAACTAAAATGTCCGCACGCAACACAGCATCCGCGAACCAATCATTACCTCACGAAGCGAAGCAGGCTGATCGGGAAGGAAGCTATTGCGGCCCCGATCCTAAACTGCAAAAGCCGAACTGACTGTCCGCTGTTCAATCCGATGGCACTTGCGTAAGAGGCTCTCGCAAGTGCTATTGTTTTTGAGAGAGCGAAGAGTTTTCCCCGTCTCTCCACCCACAAATTCACCATCCATTTTTCACGGGATCGTCTGATGTCTGCCAGCGGATTCTTTCCAGTTGTGACTCGACCTCTCGACCGGCTCGTTCTCGGGATCGTCTGTCTTTCATGGAGTGCCGCGTGCGCGGCAGACGAACCCGTCGTAGGAGCCACGTTTGATGAGAAAACGAACATCGCCTACCCGGCGAGTCACGCGATCGTCGATGTCACTCAGGCTCCGTATCACGCCACGGGAGACGGTATCACGGACGACACCGAGGCGATTCAGCGGGCACTGTTCGACGTGATGGGGCAGCACAAGCTGCTGTACTTCCCCAATGGGACGTACCTCGTTTCTAGGACGGTCAATTGGTCGAAGAAGAACTCGGCGGGCAGGGATGCGTGGGGCAAGAACTTCATTCAGGGACAGAACGCCTCGAAGACGGTCATTCGTTTGAAGGACGCCACCTTTACCGACCCGAAGCAGCCCGCGAGCATCATGTGGTGCGGCGGGTTCGGCTCGGCCGATTGGTTTCACAATTACATTCAAGACGTGACGTTCGATGTCGGCCAGAATAATCCCGGCGCGATCGGCTTGCAGTTCTACTCGAACAATTCCGGAGCCGTGCGCAACTGCCGCTTCATCGCGAGTCAAGGGAGCGGTCTCGTCGGACTCGATCTCGGCCATCGCGACATGAACGGCCCGTTGCTCGTGCGGAACTGCGAGGTCAGTGGCTTTCAACGCGGCATCAGTACGGCACGAGCGGTGAACGGCCAGACTTTTGAACATATCACGCTGCGCGGACAGACTCAGTTTGGTTTTGATAACGAGGGTCAGGCGATCAGCATCCGGGGACTCATCAGCGAGAACGCCGTTCCCGCGATTCGAAGCTATGGCACGCTGTGTCTGCTCGACGCGAAGCTGTCGGGCCGCGATGGTGCAGGCCGATCCCCCGCCATCATCAACTACAACGGCGGACGCCTCTTTTTGCGGGACATCGCGATGACCGGTTACGGCCGCGCGGTGGGTGATGTCGAGACACCGGACTGGTTCGCTGCCGTTCGAGTCGCGGGCGAAGACAAGCCCGGCAGCGCGGGGCCGAATCTCGCCGAGTATTGCTCGCACTCGGCTACCTCTCCGTTTGCATCGATCAAGAAATCGCTGCGACTGCCGGTCAAGGAGCCGCCCGAAGTTCCCCTCGACGATCCGACGACTTGGGCCAACGTGGACCAGTTTGGCACGGACCCGACCGGCCAGCGGGATTCGTCGGCTGCGATTCAACAGGCGATGGACTCGGGTGCGACGACAATTTTCTTGCCCGGATTTTATGCGATGAAGCAGACGGTCGTGATTCGCGGCAAGGTGCGTCGCGTCGTCGGAGTCGGTGGCTGGATCGATTACAACGGCCAGGCGAAGCCCGACTTCCGCATCATCGACGGAGCGTCACCCGTCGTGTCGCTGGAGCACTTCTCCTACATTCACGGCGGTCTCGAAATCGACACGAGTCGCACGGTGGTTCTGCGCAGCGTCTCTGACTGCGATCTCACCAACACCCGCAAGGCGGAGGGAGGCGAACTCTTTTTGGAGGACGTTGTCACCCACAATCTCAAGCTGAAGAATCAACGCGTCTGGGCACGACAACTCAACGTCGAAAACGAGGGGACGCACCTCGTCAACGACCACGGCGACCTCTGGATTCTCGGCTATAAGACGGAGCGAGGCGGCACGCTGCTGGAGACTCGCGGCGGCGGGAGGAGCGAAGTGCTGGGCGGTTTCAGCTACACCACCACGGCTGGAAAACTGGCCCCGATGTTCGTGACGGACAATTCGTCCGTGTTCACGTTCTTCAACGAAGTCTGCTACAACGGCGACCCCTTCGCGACGCTGATTCGCGAGACCCGAAGCGAAACGACCAAGATCGTGAATCGCGGTGAAGGGACGACAGCGCCGTATGCTTCGAGCGCCGAGCAGAAATGACTCGTTGCAAGTCGGTGGCCGCGATCCGAGCGCCGGGTCCATTGTTTACTGATCCGTCTCCTGCCTGAAAGCCAACCCGTCATGAACAAAATCCTCGTTCTGTTCGATTCACGATCCGGTCACACGGCACGCATGGCGGCACTCGTGGCGGAGGGGGCGGGGAGCATCTCAGACACCGAGGTACGACTGCGATCAGTGGACGAGGCGACGGCCGACGATGTTGTCTGGTGCGACGGACTGGCGGTCGGCAGCCCGACGAACATGGGGCTGCTCAGTTGGAAGATGAAGCGGTTCTGGGATGAGACCATGATGCCGCAATGGGCGAAGGTGGATGGCAAGATCGCCTGCGCGTTCAGTTCGTCTGGCGGCTGGGGCGGAGGTTCCGAACTGGCCTGCCAGAGTCTGCTGACGGTGCTGATGAACTTCGGCTTCCTGGTGTTCGGCGTCACCGATTACGTGAGCCGCGATCTGACGCTGCACTACGGCGCGATTGCCGCCAAGGAACCGCGCGATGAGGAGACTCACGCCGCCTGCCGCAAGCTCGGTCGCCGTCTCGCCGAGTGGACCGCTGTCTATTGCCACTCACGGCTTGATGAGCATCCGAACAACAAGATGTCCGAACGGTTGATTCCGGAAGGTTGAGTCGCGGGGCCGCGCCAAATCGGAATGTGTCTTCGATCCGTTCCGAATGCGGACTCACAGCCGAAATTCGGCGACGACCTCGCGCTGTTGGATCGAGGTCACTCGCCGTCTATCATGCCGCCCGCTACGAGCGACCTTCGTTAGAATGATCGCCCCGCCCAACAGACATCCTCTCCAGAAAGCCCGACTGATGCCGACGCCCGATGAACTGTATGACGATGCAAACCAACTTAAGGACCAAGGCGACTTCGCGGGAGCGGCCGCGACGTTGCTGAGCATCATCGCCGAGACGCCGACGCACGCGCTCTCGCATTCGGCTTTGGCGGTGGTCATGCACAAGCTGGGGAAATTCGACGAAGCGATTGCTCACGCCAAAAAGGTCGTCGAACTGGAGCCGAACGATCCGTTCTCGTTCGCGCAGCTCTCGGTGATCTGCCAGCGCTGCGGACGCATCGCCGAAGCGGAAGACGCTCTCGCCCGCAATAAAATGATGAGCGGCGGTCACTGACGGACGCCCTTCGTTTGCCCACGCGGTGAAACGATCGAGCCTCACAATCCGATGTTTTGAGCGGTTACTTCGTTCCCTTCAGCGAAACCGTTAAGGGAACTGCCGCCCAGCCCGCATGGGTGTGTTCGGCAATCCAGAACGTGGCCCACTTGCCGGACGCGTCTCCATCCACGAGCTTGGCGGGAGCCGCGTCCGCAAGGTAGGTCATCTCACTGTTCTTGAACGGTATGACCGAGGGTTGTTTCCAGACGAGTTTTCCCTGAAACGTAGTCGTCGCCACAATGGCCCTGGAACCGCGATCGTTGGCACCATTGTTGTGTGTGTTCCAAACCACGATGCGATCGGGAATGAGTGCCAACTGTTTCAGACGGCGGTCGATCTCCACCCGCGTCGCGTAATCGGTGGTCGGAAACGCGCGGAACATCCAGCGGCGGGACCGCAGTTGATATGCCAGACGCTCCGATGCCGTGCCATTGGATTGGCCGAGTTGCCACCACAAATTGGCCACTTCCATCTGCGTCTTCGGCTCGGCGGGGTTCTCCAAATCAGACTTCGCGGCTGCGGCCAATTTGGCGTCATCACCTTGGCTGAGCAGTGGCAGCCCCTTTCTCCAATTCGCCTTCACGGTGCATTCGTAGCGACCAACGGCGGTCGCGGCCGACTTGTCTTCCGCATTTGTTTGGAGATCCATCACCCGCTGACTGATCTTTCCAAACTCTTTCGCCATGTCACCGGCCTCTTTCAGCCGCTCGGTTGCTTCGAGTTGCATCTCCGCGTCTTTCGCCTTTTTGGAGGCGGTCTGCATCTCGCGCAGCAGTTCCAAAGCAACCTTGAAGTCGTCCTGCTCGATAGCGTCATTCACCGCCTTGAACCGCACATCGGGGTCACGCCACGGCGCATCTGTTTCACCCGCGAAGCAGCACCACGGCACCAAACAAACCACCAGGAAGGCGATTCTCATGGAAAGAACCTTTCGACAAAGACGGCCAATGCAGAACCGTTGCGAGTATGCACACGTTGGATCGTCCGGGTCGAGCGCGGCGGAAGTGAAAATTTGCCTGTCTGCGCGAAGAGAGAAGTCGGCGCGACAGAAGATTCCTTCAGCGTGAAACGCAAACACAACCGCTGACGAACCTGTCATCGCGACGAATCGCTTCCCCTCGACAACAACGCCACACCTGCCTGAGGACATTCCCAAACCAACCCCCGACCGAGAGTGGGAAACAAAAAAGGACTCGGAGCAATCCGCTCCAAGTCCTTTTCTTAAGTCCGATCCGCATCACTCGCAATGTGGTGCCGAAGAGTTGCCCGACCAGGATTTGAACCTGGACAAACAGAATCAAAATCTGTTGTGCTAACCGTTACACTATCGGGCAATTTGGTGCTGGCTGGCTGGTGCCGAACAGGGCGGTCAGCGTGAGCGGGGCGGAGTGTATCGAAAGCCTTCCCACGCTCGCAACCCCTCATCTCGCTGTGAAGCTTGCTGGTTTGTTGAGTCGATGGATACGATCTCCGCCCTTCCTGACCCGCCCCGAAGACTCCCCTGCCAAGGCTCTCTCACATGGCGTTGCGTGCCTGTCGAACTCTCCTGCTTGTCGCGGGAATTGCCTCTGTTTTTGTCGCATCCATTGCGGTGGCATCTGCGGCCGAGATGACACCGCCGCGTGTGCCGGGGTTCGAGAGATTCTACACCGCGCCGCTGATGACGCTCGATGAAGAGGTCATCCCGGTCGATGCTATCACGGGAGGGAGACTGCTGCTCGGCGAGTTGAATTGCCTAAGCTGTCACTCGACAGGAAATGAGATCAAAGAGGTTGTCTCGACGAAGAAGGCCCCCATTCTGGATGATATTGGTCAGCGGGCGCGAGTCGAGTGGCTGCGCGAGTATCTCGCCAAGCCGCACTCGATCAAACCGGGGACGACGATGCCCGACGTGATCGCCGCGTTGCCCGAGGTCGATCGCGCGGGAGCGGTCGAGTCGCTCGTTCACTTTCTCGCGACGACCGGGTCTGTGACCGAGTCGCATCCGGATCGCGGAGCCGCCAAAAAAGGAGCGGCCACGTTTCGCAAGGCGGGTTGTGTGGCCTGTCACGCGCCGTTGGGAGACAAGCCGGACGAGGTGAAGCTCGCCAGCCTGGCCACCACGATTCCCCTGCCCGACATCGGGAAAAAGTATTCGGTGCCGAGCCTGATGGCGTTTCTGAAAGACCCGCTCAAGGTACGGCCTTCGGGGCGGATGCCCGCACTGGAATTGAAGGATGAGGAGTATCGCGACATCGCCCAGCATTTCGTCGATGCGGTTGAACTGTCTCCCAACGTGAAGTTCGCCGCGTACCACGTTGGCGGCAACGACTATCCCGATTTCGACACACTCAAGCCCGTTTCGACGGGAACCTGCGCGGGCTTCGACCTCACCGTGGCCGAGCGGCCGAACGACTTTGCCATTCGATTCACGACGTTTCTCAAGATCACCAAGCCGGGCCAGTATCAGATTCATCTCGGGTCGGACGACGGCAGCCGGGCCTATGTCGGGAAGGAGTTGATTGTCGATAACGGCGGCGTCCATCCGCATACGGCGAAGTCGGGGAAGGTCATTCTCGACGTGGGCTTTCATCCGCTGACGGTCGATTACTTCCAAGGAGGCGGCGAATGGACGCTCGATGTCGATCTGGCGAGCAATGGGATCAAGCAGCAACCGTTGGCAAACTTCGCGTTCCTCGAAGCGAAGGAACCGGTAGCCGTCAGCGACGCGGGGCCGAAGTCCGAGAAAGTCACCTTCACGATTGATGCGACTCTGGCCGAGAAGGGCCGCGCGTTGTTTGGGTTGCTCGGTTGTGCGGCCTGTCATCAGTTGAAGGTCGATGGCCAGCAAATCGCTTCGACGTTGAAGGCCAAGCCGTTGCAAGACCTCAACGGCGCGGTGGGCTGTCTCGCCGCGAACGTCTCGGGGAACGTGCCACGATTTGGACTGAGTGCCAAGCAGCGTGAGTCGCTCGTCGCGGTGATCGCCTCGTCCAAGGGCGACGCAGGTAACAAAGAAACCCCGGCGGAGACGGTGCATCGGACGCTGGCGTCGCTTAACTGCTATGCCTGCCACAAGCGAGGCCAACTGGGCGGTGTCGAGAAGGAGCGCGATGCCTACTTTGAAACGACGCAGAAGGAGATGGGAGACGAAGGCCGTCTGCCGCCGCTGCTGACGGGAGTTGGCGACAAGCTGAAGCCGGACTTTCTCAAGCACGTCCTCAACAATGGAGGAGACGATCGCAAGATATACATGCTCGCGAAGATGCCGAAGTTCGGCGGAGGCAACGCCAACCCGCTCGCCGAACTGCTGGTGTCCGTCGATCTCAAAAACGATCCGCTGCCGAAACGCGAGTACCCCGAACCCGAGTACCGCACGAAGGCCGCCGGGCGGCATCTGGTCGGCGGGCAGGCCCTCTCGTGCATCAAGTGCCACGATTTCAACGAGCATCCCTCGACCGGCATCCGCGCGATCAATCTCACTCGGATGACGGCGCGGCTGCGACCCGAATGGTTCGACCGTTACATGCGCGATCCGCAGCTCTATCGGCCCGGCACGCGCATGCCCGCGCCTTGGCCGTTCGGTCAGGCAACGATCCGCGACGTGCTGGCCGCCAACGTCGATTTGCAGATCGATGCGGTCTGGATGTACCTAGCCGACGGAGGCAAGGCGGCCGTCCCGGTCGGTCTGGTGCGCGAGCCGATCGAACTGAAGCCGACTAATTCGCCGATCCTCTACCGCAACTTCATCGAAGGAGCCGGATCGCGAGCCATCGGCGTGGGCTATCCCGACAAGGTGAACCTCGCGTGGGATGCCAACGACATGCGTCTGGCCCTCATCTGGCACGGAGCCTTCATTGACGCGGCCCGACACTGGAACGGACGCGGCGTCGGGTACGAGGCACCGCTCGGCGACCACTTGATCGAACTCGCCCCCAACGCGCCGCTAGCAAAGCTCGCGTCACCGAACGATCCGTGGCCGACGGCAATGGCACGCGAGAGCGGCTTCCGGTTCCTCGGTTACAAGCTCGACGCGAAGCAACAACCGACGTTCCGCTACTCATTTTCTGGGGTCACTGTCGAAGATCAGCCAACCCCGCTGAAGGCCGACGGCCAGCCCTTCGCCGGTCTGCGCCGGACGCTCACCATCGCAGGCTCCTCCCCTGAACCGCTCTACTACCGCGCGGCCGTGGCGACGAAGATCGAGAAGACCGCCGAAGGCGAATACAAACTGGACGGCTTCTGGACGATGAAGCTCAGTGGTGGCGAAGCGGTCACGCTGCGCCAGGTGGGCGGCAAGTGGGAGTTGTTGGTTCCCGTGAAGGGACCGACGACGATCACACAAGATTACGTTTGGTGAGATGGCTATTGGTTGTTCCAAATCATCCTCAACGTTCACATGACTGAGGTTCTGAGAATGCGATCACTTTTGTCTGTTGCCGGTTTGTTCCTGCTGCTCTCGGCGTCGTTCGTTCAAGCCGCGGACAAGTCTCCCGTCGAGAACGATTACTACCGGCTGATCTCACCCGACATCCCGAAGGAGATCATGCTCGAAGCGGGTGGGATCGAACTGTTGTCGAACGGGCAGGCGGCGGTTTGCACTCGGCGCGGCGAGATTTGGCTGATCGACAAGCCGTTCGCCGATCCTGAAGGGACCGTCAAACCGGCCGATGTGAAGTGGAGCCGCTTCGCGCACGGACTGCACGAGGTGCTCGGCATCGCCGAGCGGGACGGCTGGCTGTATGTCACGCAGCGCGGTGAAGTCAGCCGATTGAAGGACACCGATGGCGACGGGAAGGCCGATCTGTTCGAGACGGTCAACGACTCGTGGCACATCGGCGGCGACTATCACGAGTACGCCTTCGGTTCGCGGTTCGACAAGGATGGCAACATTTGGGTCGTTCTCTGTCTGACCGGTTCGTTTAGCAGCGAGAACAAGTATCGGGGCTGGTGTCTGCGGATCTCGCCCGACGGCAAGATGATTCCGACGTGCAGCGGCATCCGCTCACCCGGCGGCATCGGGATGAACGCGGCCGGTGAGATGTTCTACACCGACAATCAGGGACCGTGGAACGGGACGTGTGCCCTCAAACATCTGATCCCCGGCAAGTTCGTCGGCCATCCCGGCGGGTTCAAGTGGTACGACGAACCCGAGGTCAAAACGGCAATGGGTCCGCGTCCCAAGGAACCGGAAAGCGGCAGCCGCTTCATGACCGAAGCGGCGAAAATCCCCGAGTACGTTCCGCCGACGATCCTGCTGCCGTACACGAAGATGGGCAAGTCGGCGAGCGGCGTCGCGTGCGACACGACCGGCGGCAAGTTCGGTCCGTTCCAGAACCAGATGTTCGTGGGAGACCAAAGCGACAGCACCGTTATGCGCTGCTTCCTCGAAGAGGTCGGCGGCAACTATCAGGGCGCCTGCTTCAAGTTTCGCGAGGGCTTCGGCTCGGGAACGCTCGCCATGCTGATGAGCAAAGACGGTTCGATGTTCGTCGGCGGAACCAATCGAGGTTGGGGCTCGCGCGGTCCCAAACCGGGAGCCTTTGAACGCCTCGTCTGGACCGGCAAGACACCGTTCGAGATCCACGAGATGCGCGCCAAACCCGACGGCTTCGAGCTGACGTTCACTCAACCGGTCGATCCAACCACGGCGTCAGACGTGAAGAGTTACTCGATGACCTCGTACACGTACATCTTCCAATCGAGCTACGGCAGCCCCGAGGTGGACCAGTCCACCCCAACGATCACCTCGGCCACCGTCGCCCCTGACAACAAGTCCGTCCGCCTCGTGATCGACGGCCTGAAGGCAGGCAACATCCACGAACTGACCTCAGCCGGAGTAAAGTCCGCCGACGGCCTGCCGCTCCTCCACAAAGAAGCGTACTACACGCTCAACCGGATCCCGAAGTGAGGGTTGACCCCTGACGTCGAAACGAGACGACCGATGCCCGACCGCAAAAGATCATTGAAAAACTTCGCGGGTTCGGGCTGCGGAATTCTGTTTCTGCTCCCCTTCGCCGCTGTGGGCATCGGTGCCGCATGCATGGTGGCTTGGCACATTTCGAGTTGCTGGGCGGCTCAGTCATGGGTCGAGCAACCCTGCGCGATTGTTCGAGCGGATCTGAAGCGAAGTGGCGGCGGCAAAGGCGGACCGACGTTTAGTGTCGAGGCCGATTATCAGTACGAGTTCGGCAATCAACCGTTTACCGGCAACCGCGTCTGGTTCGGCAGCGGCTCCGACAACATTGGCAATTTCCACCAACGGGTCTATGACGAGCTGAACGATCACCGCCTGCGCGGCCGTCCGTTTCGGTGCTTCGTCGATCCGAGCGATCCGTCATCGAGCGTTCTCTACCGCGACGTGCGGATCGAGATGTTGTGGTTCGAATCCATCTTCGTCCTGCTTTTTGGCGGCTTCGGCGTGGGAGGACTGTGTGCCGTGGCCTATGTGATCCGGGCAACCCGCCGCATGAACGACGCACGCGAATTGAGACCATCGGAACCGTGGACGTGGAATGAAGCCACTCTCGAAGGAACGTTTCGGCCACAGCCGCTTTGGATGGGCGTGGTCGGCTTCGCCCTGATCTGGAACATCTTGAGTTGGCCCAATTCCATTTTGTTTCTTTGGGACGAACTCAAGCGAGGCCCGTCGTTGATATGGTTGTGTCTCGCGTTCCCCGCCATCGGGCTGGGGGCTGCGTGGATGGCGTTGCGTGCCGTTCTTCGACGAATCCGCTTCGGCCGCCCGCTGCTGACCATTCGCCCGTGGCCGCTGTTCGTCGGTGATCCTTTTGAGGGAACGATCGACTTCCCCGCCGAACGCCCCGCCTCACCGGAACTCGTCGTAGAGTTGACCGTCGTCAAAAAGTCCAAAACAAAAAATGAGCAAGACACGACGCTGTTCCACGAAACGACGAGCATCGCAAACGTGGACTCCGGTGCAGCATTCCGTCTCTCATCGCCAAGCGGTCTGCCGCGAACAGCACTGCTGAATGATGAGACCGGCACGCCGACAGCCAAGTGGCAAATTAAAGTTACCGGTTCAGACGATCCATCGGACTTTGAAGCGACCTATGAACTGGCTGTCTTTCGGCGAGAGACAAGGCAGAATCATGGGCCACAGAATGATTAGGACAACATTGAGAGCATCCAAGCGCTCATAATCTGCTCGCCTGATTCTGTCATCTCTGCTGAATCGACACGCGCGCAAAACAAAGGAGTCAGGAAAAAAAAGGGGCAGGACTCTTTGAGGGATGTGACCCCTTAGATTTCCTCTTCTCTTTGATTCCTTCAGACAACAACGACTCCTGTTTGATTTGCTGCCCCCTTGATTTGCTCCCATTCGAGAGAAAGCCGTGGGCTAGCGCCTAGCGGCTGATTTGCTTACCCCAATTCTTTGTCGTGACGCAGCACTAAAAATCCTGGTGGGCTGGCGCGGCGAAGCGCCGCTGGTCCCACCCTACAGGTTTCGCAGACCCAACAAGGCGATGGCTCTGGAAGTAATCTGACCCGGCTTGCCGATTCTGATGGCGTCACGCACACTCTCGCTCGCGCACAGTTGGAAGGTTCCCCTGAAGGAGTTCTCTGCATGTTGAAATCACAACTTTTGACGGCTATCGCGTTGGTGGCGTTGGGCTGTTCACACACGTTTGCCGCCGACTTTCCCGACTTCGCTTCGCTCCCATCTCGGCCCGAGACGCCTGATCCGTTGGTGATGCTGGACGGGACGAAGGTCTCGACGGTGGAGGCTTGGAACGCGAAGCGAAAGCCGGAATTGAAGGGGCTGTTCCAACACTACATGTACGGCTATTTGCCGCCGAAGCCGCAGCGATCGGTCGTTGAGGAAGTGATCTTTACGGACAGCACGTTTCTCGACGGGAAAGCGACGCTGAGCGAAAGCCGACTGGCGTTCTTCGGTCCCGATTTGAAGCACCGTCTGCACGTGTTGCTCGTCGTGCCGAACAAGAAGTCCGGGCCGGTGCCGGTGTTTGTCGGAATGAACTTCTGCGGCAACCATGCACTGGCGAGCCATCCGAAAATTCATCTCGTCGAGAACTGGGTCTACAAATCGTGCGCGGGTTCGGAAATGGAGCGGGCGACCGAAAAGAGCAGGGGGACGCAGGCCGAGGCGTGGAACCTCGATCTCATCGTTGAACGGGGTTACGGGTTGGCCTGCTTCTACAGCGGAGACCTCGATCCCGACACGGCCGACTTCAGCGATGGTATTGAACCGTCGTTCTACAAGCCGGGACAAACGTCTCCCGCACCGAGCGATGCCGGAGCGATCGCGAGTTGGGCGTGGGGCTATCACCGCGTCGTCGATTTCCTGACCGAGCAGCACTCGAAGGACATCGATCTCAAGCGGATCGCGGCCGTCGGGCATTCGAGGAACGGCAAGACGACGCTGCTCGCCGCTGCGCTGGACGATCGCATCGCGCTGGCCATCCCGCACCAGGCCGGGTGCGGCGGCACTGCTCCGAGTCGCGTGGACATTGACCGGAAGGATGTCGAGACGATCCGCCGCATCAACACGGCCTTCCCGCACTGGTTCTGCGACAATTTCCCATTATTCAACGAGACGCCTGACAAGCTGCCGTTCGATCAGAATTGCCTTGTCGCGCTGTGTGCTCCGCGGCCGGTCTTGTTCTCCAACGCGACTCAGGATCAGTGGGCCAATCCGGATGGTCAGATCGACATGCTGCGGGGAGCCGATGCGGTGTACAGCCTCTTCGGTGCGGGCGGCTTCGACGTGAAGGAACGTCCGGAACTGGGCAAGGTTGTGGGGACGAAACTCGGTTACTTCATTCGCGACGGCAAGCACTCGATGGAACGCCGCGACTGGGAAGCCTTTCTCGCCTTTGCCGACAAGCAACTCGGTAAACCGTAATTCGAGCGGCAGGAAGAAATGTTCCGGAAGTTGGACAATCCTGCCCGTCCCCCCGCAGCCTTGGGTGAGAGGTTTTAGGCGAGCCGTGTACCGTAAGGCCACGGGTTTCTGCTGTAATCAAGAACCCGCAGCCTTACGGCATGCGGCTCGCCAAGCTCTCACTTTCAGCCGCGTGAGGTATGAGTCTGAGCAAGCCTGTATCCGGACGGACACAATCGGATGATCCGATCCAAGAGAACGATCAGAACGCGAACGCCCGGTGGTCTTGGCCATCGGGCAGATTTCGTTCGGCTGGGATGTTGCTCGGAAGGACTTTCGCTACAATCCCCGCCCCGCTCCGCTAGGGCGGGAAGGCAGTGTCTTGGGTTTGCCACGTCGAGTGGCTTTTTTTGGCTCTGGGGTTGAAGCGAACATCATGGCGAACGAAGTCGAAAAGAAGATCGCAATCAAGCGCACTCTGTCCGAGAAGTACGAACGACTGTCGTACCTTGCTGGCAGCAAGGTCAAGCAAAGCACTTATCGCTGGCACGCCAAGCACTTCCGCAATCAAGCCAACGCGATGCAGAGTGCCCTCGATTTCAAGAACAAGAGCAAGTTGGCCGCCGCTCAGTGATGAGCCAGCCGAGTTTGGACGTGAGGCAGGTTTGAAATCTGCCCGTCCTCTTTGTTTCTGTCGATTGAGACGCTGTAACACGGGTGGCTCGCCGAAAGTTCGAGCAAGGCCATCGCCTTGTTCAACGTAGGGTTGTGGAGTCTTCGGAACACACCAGATTTCACAGGGAACTTGGTGCGTTCCGAAGACTTCACGCACCCTGCGCGTTTACCCCTGAAGCACGAGCAGGCGAGCCATCTGCTCTGCGTTTCTTCACTCGTGGTTGTCGGCTTTGACCGTTACCCATTCGACGTTGAATCTCGCGACAGTCAGATGCTGCGTCGCGTAGTTTCCGTCGGAACTGCCTCGTTCGTAAAAGCAGTAGACCGTGTTGTCGGCGGCGATGGCGAGGTCGCTGTAGCCACTTTTGCCCGGTTCGAGCGAACGGCTCACCGGCCAAGTCGCTCCGTTGTCGAGGCTCAGCTTGACCGTCACGTTCTTGCGATCGCGGCCTGTCCCCGGCGTGAGCTTTCCGTCCGCGCGATCAAGGTTGTGTGGGTTCGAGAAGATCAGTCGCGTCTTCCCGTCCGACGAAGGACCGTTGAGTTTGGCGATGCTCGCCATGCAGATCGGTTCGAGCAGTTCGTCGTGCAGCGCGGGCGTTGTCCATTTTGAGGCACCGTCATGACTGAAGCTGATCGCACGGCGTTGCTGCTTCGATTCGTGGCGGAGGTTCAACAGCACTCGTCCATCAAGCAGTTCGACCAACGACGATTCGTTGGGATTGATGAGCGGCTCCTTTTCCTGAGCCGCGATCTCACCGCGCTGCCACGTCTGGCCGCCGTCATCGCTGAAGATCGTCGTCGTGACCGAAGGCCGATGTGCATGGCCACCTGTTCCCGTTGAAAGCCAGACCGCTGCGACGAGCCTCCCATTTTGAAGTTGAATGCCGTGTCCCGGTCCCACGGCCAGGACCTTCCACGGGTACTCGGGGCGGAACATGTCGAAGGTCGCGGTGATCTCGACTGGCTTCGAGAACGTCTGGCCGTCATCGGTGCTGGTCGTGACGAAGCAGCGTCCGTACTCGACGCAATACAGCAGGACGACTGTACCCCGACGATGATCAATGATGGCGACGGGATTATTCAGCGTGATCTCACCCGCCTTGCCAAGTCCCTGCGCGACGGCGGCCGGGTTCCGTTCCAGCGGCCCGTCCGGCAATGGCATCTTCAGCGGAGCCGACCACGTCGCACCGTCGTCTGTGCTGCGACGGACGAGGATGTCGATGTGCCCCCAGTCTCCGCGACTCTTTCGCGCCTCACAGTACGCAACGAGCGATCCCTTCGCCGTGATGACGATGCCGGGAATCCGATACAGCGGGTAGCCGCCTTGATTGGCGGTGAACAAGTCGAACTTGTCGAGCTTGGGTTCGGCCGCCGCCGTCGCGATCACACCGAGCAGTGAGGCGAGGACAAACAGGTTTCGCATGAAAAGGCTCCTGATGCGAAGCGGGGGAAGGCAGTCTCCGACCACTCAAATTGATCGGCGGGCCACAACGTATCCAACTCCATTCGCCGTCGGTAGCGAATGGAGGGAACCGAGGAACGGAATGATGGCTTGTGGTAGAACGTCCGTCCGACAGCTCGGTCACTCGCCAAAGCGAGGCGCTGTTTTGAAACCCCACCCCGCTTGTCGAGATGGCTTGCGGGTCTCTGCACAACTTCCGAATCCCAGTGATAAGAGTCGTGCAAAGACCTGATTTCACCGAGGCAAACTCGGTGGGGTGAGTTTCAAAACAGAACCGTGGAGTCAGGTACTGAAACAGAACTACGACACCCGAACTCAGGACTCACCGCTCTGGACGCTTCACAGTTCTCATCGTTTCGCCGCCAGCTCATTCGTTGGTATGAGCAACACGCGCGCGATCTTCCTTGGCGGCGGACGACCGATCCGTACCGAGTCTGGATCAGTGAGATCATGCTGCAACAGACGACGGTCGTGGCCGTCGTGCCGTACTTCGAGCGATTCCTCGCCCGGTTTCCCACCGTGCGCGATCTCGCAGCGTCCGACGAGAGTGACGTGCTGCGGTTGTGGGAGGGCCTCGGTTATTACAGCCGCGCCCGCAACCTGCGAAAGGCGGCCGAAGTCGTTGTGCGTGAGTACTGCGGCGAGTTTCCTGCCGACGTGGAGACGCTGCAAAAGCTCCCCGGCATCGGACGGTACACGGCCGGAGCGATCGTCTCATTTGCATTCGACCGCCGCGCGCCGATCGTCGAAGCCAACACGCTGCGACTGGACTGTCGGTTGCTCGGATATGACGGCGATCCGAGATCGAAGGCGGGCCAGCAGGTGTTATGGTCGTTCGCGGAGGCCGTGCTGCCGAGGACTCAACC
Source organism: Schlesneria sp. (assembly GCA_043749505.1). Classification (GTDB taxonomy): domain Bacteria; phylum Planctomycetota; class Planctomycetia; order Planctomycetales; family Planctomycetaceae; genus Schlesneria. The sequence continues at coordinate 15,269 of JAYVDI010000239.1, forward strand.
CGGCCGGTTCAATCAAGCCTTGATGGAGCTTGGGGCGACGGTGTGCTCACCGAAGGCCCCAAACTGCGAACAATGTCCAGTGCAGGCTCACTGCCGCGCGTTTGCCGACGGGACTCAAGCCAGCATCCCGCGCCCGGCCGCTCGCCCGGCGATCACGGAAGTCGTGGAGGTCTCCCTCGCCGTGCGCCGAGATGGTCAATACCTGCTACGACGTTGTCCCGCTGGCGAGCGTTGGGCAGGCTTGTGGGACTTCGTGAGGTTTCCGCTGGGTGAGATCGCCGTGACGAAGAAATCGTCCGTCGCGAAAGCGGCTTCGAGTGAGACTGACCATCATGAACAGATCGTCCTCTCCGTGCTGGACCGCTCGGGCCTGAAGATCACGCTCGGCCCGCAGCTCGCGGAGTTGAAGCACAGCGTCACGCGGTATCGCATCGCGCTGAAGTGTTTCAGCGCGACAGTCGTCTCGGGTGAGCTACTGCCGATGGCCGAATGGCTCTGGGTCTCGCCACAAGACTTCGGCAACTACCCGCTCTCAGTCACCGGCCGCAAGTTTGCGCGACTGCTGGCAAGTGACGACGGTGATGGACTCGTTTAACCGCGTGGGCAACGCCCCGCGCGTCGAGCGACGTTGAATTCTGTTTCTCCACACAACGCGCGGGGCGTTGCCCACGCGGTTAAACGAAATCGGTTTGATCGAGGAACGCTGCAACGTTTTCATCGCTCGCGCCAGAGCACGTCGTCGGTGATCTCCAGTCTGCGTTGGGCATCGGCGATCTCGGTACGGAAGCGTTTGGCGTCGAGCGGGTAGCCTTGAGTCGGCTTGATGTCCGGCAGGTGTCCGCGCCAGAAGGCGTTGAACTGGTGCATGGCGACCTCGCGCAGATACTTCGCAGTCATTGAGGCGAGTGCCACCGGGCCGTGTTCTTCCGCGCGAGGCTGAAACCGCAGTTCGCCGTTGCCGACGCGGTAGCTGCTCCGCTCGGCTCCCTCTTCAACGATGTGGACATTCGCGCCGTCGAAGGCTTCCGACAAGAGTGGCTCGTACCGATTGCGGCCGCCATGCTTGTCGGCCACAACGAGTGCTTCGGTCTCGTCGTTCGGATGCCAGATGCCACGCAGCAGGTTCATCGCGACGCGCGAGGTCGCGGCGGCCTTGTTGTCGTACTGACGAACCAGCCGGTTGAAGCGGCTCGGCTCGACCACGTCCGCGCGAATGGCGACGAGCCGCACGCCCAGCCGCTCGCACGCCAGCCGCCACGGTTCGACGAGGCTCTCGTCATTCGACTCGACCGGCAGCGCGAGACTCTCTGCGCGATACCACGGCGGCGCAGCAGCGTCTCGATGCAGCGGATCAATCGACCCAGATCGCGCGGCGGCGAATTCCTCGTTGTCGAACAGCGACCGTTCCACCCGAGCACTTTGCGAGGTCTGAGCTTTGTCCCCTCGCCCCGGCCTTGCGGGGAGAGGGCTAGGGTGAGGGGGGCTTTCGTTGTGACATGACGCATCATTACTGAGCCGGATCGAACTCCCTTGAGAGCCGTCTTTGAAATCGTGAGCTGTTCGCCCATCGGCCCCCCTCACCCTAACCCTCTCCCCCCCAAGGTGGGGGGCGAGGGACCAGAACTGAGCATCGACCCGACCAGGCAGCACCGCGCTACAGGACAGCGCCGCACAAAGGTCTCGAAACGTGGTGGCCTGCACGTCACACAACCGCAGCGCCGACCGGACCCCTCGTTCCAACGCCCCGATCCCACGACCCGGCTGAAAGACCTGCTTCGAGTCGGCGACGTGCAGTCGTGGGTCGCACGAACTCGGCGACCGAGTCAGCACCGATTCAAAAGCGGCCCAAAAATCGAAGCCGCTTGCTGGCGACGGCACTTCCCAAACCGTGGCCGCAACAACGAACGGGCCGAGGTTTGGGCCGAGACCCGCTTCGTCCATGCCGATCAACAGAGCCACAGAAACTCTTTCGTGACGTGAACTAAAAAATCAAATCAGGCGACGTCGTTCGGGTGATTCATAGACTCAATCGACGTTGCTCACCGCGTTTGGAACGTTCGGGGCTTGCCGTCAGCGCCGACTTGGACGGTGTAGCTGGCTCCGTCTTTCGCGACGGAAGCTTTGATCCAAACACCCTTGCAGTTGGCGGTCTCGGCTTGGTTGGCGATGTTTTCGGCGGGAGCTTGTTCGTTGTCGGCGAGCTGCACGTTGCGGTGGAGCTGGTACATGGCCTGAAGCGATTTGACCTGCTTCAGCGTGGCGATGGTTTCGGGGGCCGCGCCTTTGGTGGGGCCATTGCAGCTCACGGCGACGCGCGGGTCAATCGCGAGGACCATCACCGGGTTGTTGCTGTCTTGCCGTCCGTGATGCGTCGTCATGAAGAGGTCGATCTGACCGACCGGGTTATTGGGGGTCATCAGTTTCGCTTCGGTGTTCCAAGTCAGGTCGCCGCAGGTCAGGAAGCGGAACTTGCCGAACGTGAAGAGCAGGCTGACGCTCTTCGCGTTGTCGGAGGGATCGTCGGCTTGAGGCTTGTGCTGGGAGGCGAATGGGTTGGCTGGACCATCGTTCGGGATGACCTCGCCGCTGGCGGTGATGACCTTGATGCCCAGTGGTTGCGAGGGAGTCTCCAGTGTGTGTGAGACGCCCGCTGTGAGCGGCTTGCTCTGGTTTTGAGTCGCCGCGCGGTAGAGGGCGATGCGTTCGCCGAACTTGTTGTCCTCGGCCAGTGACTCGGGGATGCCCCGGTCCCAGAAGTTCTTGATCTTGATCTTGTCGGCCAGTGCCGCGTGGTTGCCGTAGTGATCCAGATGCCAGTGCGACACCGAAGCATGATCGAGGTGGTCGAGCTTCGCCACGTTTTTAATGACATCGAGGATGCGGTCGCGATCTCGTCCTCCGTTGTCGGGATAGCCTGAGTCGATCAGCAGCGACTCACCCGCCGGAGTGACCAACAGCGTCGCGGCTCCTCCTTCGACATCAATGAAGTAGATGTCGAGCCGCCCGTCGCTCGCACCGGCGAAGACCGCAGACGAGGCGAACAAACAGAGACCGACCGTCAGCAATGCACGAATCATGAATGAACCTCCCGAGGTGTGACGACAGAACCGCCGGGAAGATACCGAGCCACACGAAGCGGCTCCATCGTGACCACACCGACCCGAAGCGTAAGCGAGGACGTGTCGTCACAGGTCACTTCCCGAAGCGAGTCGCTTGAAACACTCGGCCTTGCTCACGCTGCGGGTTGGTGAGCCGTGTTCGTCTCACGCGCGGTTGATGAGGAACGTGGCCGCTTCGTGGAGGAACGGCCGGACGACTGCGGCGACTTCCGTGGGGAACGCCACTTCCAACAGAGCCACGTCCATCAGCGAGACCCAGCGATCGCGAGCGGCCGGTGTGATTGAGAACGTGGTGTGACGCATTCTCAGCGCCGGGTTGCCTCGCTCGCGGATGTAGGTGTCCGGGCCTCCGAACCGATAGATCAGGAAGTCACCGAGTCGTCGTTCGGCAGCCGGCAATTCGTGAACGGGATACATCGGCGCGAGGATGTCGTCACCGGGGATGCAGCGATAGAAGGCATTCACCAACTGTCGCAGTCCCGCTTCACCGACAGCATCGAAGACCGTCGTTGGATTGAACGAATTGGATTCTGGAGAGGACACGCGGCGGTCACTCCTGCGCAGGGGGAGCGGGTGAAGGCGCGTTGGACATTGGCTCGGGCTTGTCGGTGATCGCCACTGCCGCGCGATCGGCACGCAGGCGGCCTTCGGCCAGAAACCGCTTGGTGATGTCGATCGCTTCCGGGTTGCGAAGCATCGACGTGTGCGTCGTCTGCACGGTGGCGAAGTCGGCCGCGCCGACGAGTCGCGTGCTGGCAACCGTCACGGTTCCATCGTCGTCTCCGGGGATCAGCGGGTTCCAGCCGGCGGGGTTGTGCCGGGCACCGGCAATGATCGCGAACTCACACTTCGGAACCGGCAACGACGGAATCAAACCCTTGGAGTTTGTCACGAGTTGCCTGCCGCCAGGACCGGCGGCCGCGCGCACCAAGAAGTTCTGGTGAACGAGATCCGCCAGCTCGGCACCTTGATTGGGAGTCCCGAGCATCACGACGCGGCGGAAACGGGGATCGTGATGCTCGGCAAAGTACGCGCGTGTGACGAGGCCCCCCATGCTGTGAGCCACGATCGACAGCTCTTCGATTCCCTCCAGCGACTCGATCGTTTGGTGCAGGTACTCGGCCGCATCGGGGATGCTGACCTGAGTACTCGGATAGTCGAATTGAAACGGGATGTAGCCGGCTTCCCTGAGCGTCTCGGCCATTGCATTCATGCACTTCGACGAACGCAAGATGCCGTGAATGAGGACGACGCCGCGTCCGGTCATCGGCGGCAACTTGCGATCGCTTTTGATTTGGTCCAGTTTCTCGCGGCACTGTTCGAGAGTTCCCGAGGCGTGTCGGTTGTCGTGTTCATCCAGCAACCGGTAATGCTTTGTGAAGACGTTCTGCTGGATGTGCCAACCGTGGAAGAAGACCACGTCGCCCCAAAACTGTCCGCCGCCCAGCGTCTTCATCGAAAGCTCATCCTCCACCGTCCGCTGAATCGCACTGGCCAGCGACACCGCAGATTTCTCCTGCGCTCTCACCGGCACGATCAGCCCACCGACAATTGCCATCACACAGAACCATCTCATCGTGAAACTCTCCACATCGGCAGGTGAACCTCGCGGCAAGTGAATCGAGAGAGCAATTCTCGTGAAAGAACCTGCTGCCGGGAAGCCCGGTTTGCGGCTAGGCTCAAGCCGGGGTGCAGTCGCAAATTGGTGGTCACTCAAAAAAACTGTGATGCAAGGATTTAAAGAAGGTAGCCCTGTCGCTCCGCGACAGGAGGCGCGAGGAACCAAAAACGTCGATCCATCGAATCACCTCAAACCAACGCAATACGCCTGCCTGCGATCGCGCTTCCTGTCGCGGAGCGACAGGGCTACCACCAATTCACGACGGCACCCCTCAAGCCGCGTTGTACTCTCGCTTGAGTCACCGCGAGAACCCTTCCTTCCACCGTTCCCGCCTGCATCATTTTGTGTCCCATAATTTTGTGAATGCGCCGGGAGAAAGCAAACTGCCCCGGACGCGAGGGCGTTCGGGGCGGCGGTGTTGGTGGCAGCGAAGACGGACAGGCAGGAGTACCCATCCTGCGGGGCTAGAGCGGTTCCAAGTTTGATGTAGCGTTCGTTTCACATGTTTGGGCCTGAAATGCCGCAGCTTTAGCTACTGAAATCGCTACACCTGAACTGTAACCGCTCTAGCTGAGGGCAATCGTGACGGCCTTCGTTTCGGTGTCATGCTCCAGTGCCGCTTCGCCGTTCTCCGGCCCTGGCCGGACATCTTGAAACCAATCAGGGGCCGAACTTAATAATGAATTCGCCCTCGTCGTCGCCGTTGAGTTCGATTGCGAGTTCCTCGGGAGAGACGGATGTCAGCTTGGCAGTTCCCCGCATACGAACCGGCATGAGCGTCGCTGTTTCGAGGCTGAGGTCTTCGAGGAAGTAACGAGTGGATCCACGATTCAGCAGCTCGTTAGCGGATTCCACTTTCCAGTGTTGCGTGTTGACCTGAACGCTGGGAGACGCTGCCCCGTCGAGCGGCGTCCAAGCGAGGCGGTTTCGTGAGACGAGCAGTTGCGAACGTCCACCGTTCTTGAAGGCAATCCGCAAATCAAACTTGTTCGTGGCGATCCTGGCGGCCTTGTGCTCGCTGAGTACCGGTCGCTTTCGACAAGGCTCGCCAGTACCAAACCTTCGCTCGCGATTGAGCCGCGGGTCGCATTCCGGAGATGACTTTGTTGACCTGGGCCATCCACAAGTCTCCGAAGTCTTCTTGAACATTCGGATCATCGGTTCCCTTGAGTTCACAGAAGGCCAAATGAATCCAGGCGTGATCTTTGGATTCCTTCAAATTCGAGAGTCCGGTTTCCCAGTCGCGCAGAATCAAGCACTGAAACTTGCCGACCTCCTGTCTCGCCTCCGTATCGGCATCGTTTTTTTCGAGTCGTTCGACATAAGGCTTGATCCGTTCCGTCTCGTGCGCGAGGAGAGTCAGCCGCTTGGTGAGCGGGAGAATCAAACTTTGATACTGCTTGTGTTTCGCAGTCTGGGCGGCGCTCTTCGCCAGAGTCGCGAACGAGATGGCGGCGGGAAACCGCTCGGTTTCAGCGAACTGATCGGCCAGATCGAGACACGCTTTCGCGAGGTCCGCTGATCCCAACGGATCGCGAATCGATTCTGCCAGCGACTGGGCCGCCTTCAGATTCAGGTCGGCATCGTCGATCTGAAATTGCGAATTGAGCTGTCAAATCGCGCTGAACACATTCGCGGAACTGCCGGATTCCAAATAGAAGTCCTTCGCCAATCGAAGACTTACAAAAACGGTGGCCGGACTGGAACCTGTCTGACTCATTTCGACGAGCCGATCCCCGAGCTTTTGCTTCTCGTCGGAAGTGGCGGCAGACGCGATGTCGTCTCGCAATCTTTGACGGAGCGTTTCTTCTGCGGACTTCAATTCCGAGTCCGCTGGAACAGCCAGTCTCCTGCGTTGGACAAGGCCTCGTTCGTCCAAGACCACGTTCTGGTCAAGCTGTTCCGCGACCGTCGGTGCTCCGCGAAACGACCAGTTCATCAAGACGGTGATGAACCATAAATCGTTCTGATAATCCGGCTCGACCTGGGTATAGGTGACTCGTCCTTTTTTATAAGCCATCGTCGCCAGAGCGGGTTGTTCGGGGCCAGCCGCCTTTTCGCTGCGTTGCAGGAGCATCACATGTGGCTGCGTCACCACGAAGTTCCCCGCACTGGTCAGTTTGTGATTCACGGGAACGATCTTTTCCATCCCCTGGAACAGGACTTCGGTGCGCCCCGGAACCGTTCGATAGCCCGCGTTATCATGGAAAATCCCGGTATTGATCCCGAACCGCACCAGATGCTCGCAGTTGCGACCGTTGTACGTCCCGAAGAGCAGGAGGTGCCCCCCTTCCGCGACGAACCGTTCGAGCGGCCCGAACGCAGCGGGGTCCTTGACGCTGGCCCAGATGTCCATGCAGTTGGAACCACCCACGATCAGGTGATAGGGCGAGTAATCTTTCTGCGCGGTATCGATCCAATCACGATGATCAAACTTGAGCTTGTGCTCTCGCAGAGCATTCTTGGCGGTCTCATGCTCTGTCGTGTTGATCATCGCGAGCAGAACTCGTTGGCGTGGCGAACGGTAAACGAGCGGCAGGACGAGTGGCTTGTTGTCCACGGAGGGGACGGCGGCAGGATTGGTCTGCGCCAGCAATGACGTAAGACTTCCCAGCACCGAAAGGGCTCTCACTAGCGCCGTCAAAAAGCACGTATCGTGACATGGCATTCGTCCTGCTACGTGAACCTAGTAGTCACCGCGCGATCATCGTATGCGTGGGATAAACGAACCGCACCGTTGGTGGTGCCAACGGTGCGGTTCAAGGGCTTCTATGCACGCTGTCTCTTCTGGCGATGTTTAGCTGAGAGCAATCGTGACGGTCTTCGTTTCGGTGTAATGCTCGAGCGCTGCTTCGCCGTTTTCGCGGCCTTGGCCGGACATCTTGAAGCCGCCGAACGGCGTCGTGACATCGACGATGTGGTAGCAGTTGACCCACACGGTTCCCGCCTTCACGTTCTTCGCGTACCAGTGAGCCTTGTCGATGTTCTTGGTCCAGACGGCGGCAGCCAACCCGTACTGCGTGGTGTTGGCCCGCTCGATCATGTCGTCGGCATCTTTGAAGGAGAGGACACTCACCACCGGGCCGAAGATTTCGTCCTTGGCGATGGCCATGTCATCCGTCACGTTGTCGAAGATGGTCGGTTCGACGAAGAAGCCCTTGTCGCCGACGCGCTTGCCGCCCGCGACCAGCTTCGCGCCCTGTTTCCGACCGAGTTCAACGTAACCGAGAATCTTGTCCAATTGTTCCTGCGAGACCTGCGGTCCCTGCTCGGTCTTCTCGTCGAGTTGATTCCCGACGCGACGTTGACCGGCCTTCTCGGCGAGGCGCGAGACGAACTCGTCCTTGATCTTGTCTTCGATGAACAGGCGGCTACCCGCGGTGCAGCATTGTCCGCCGTGGAAGTAGATCGCGTGGAAGGCACCGGCGACCGCTTGCTCCATGTCGCAGTCAGCGAAGACGACGTTGGGGCTTTTGCCACCGAGTTCAAACGTCGTCCGCTTGAGCGTGTCGGCCGCACGCTTCGTGATGAGCTTCGCCGTATCGACGTGTCCGGTGAAGGCGATCTTGTCGATGTCGGGGTGAGTCACCATCGCATCGCCGGTCGTCTCGCCCATGCCGTTCAGCAGATTGATGACGCCCGGTGGGAAGCCCGCTTCTTGAACCAACTCGCACACGCGCAGGACCGACAACGGTGTCTGCTCGGCCGCTTTCATGACGATCGTGTTGCCGCACGCGAGGGCTGGACCCCACTTCCACGCGGCCATCAGCAACGGGAAGTTCCACGGAATGATCTGTCCGACAACGCCGACCGGCTGACGCAGCGTGTACGACAGAAAGCTGCCTCGCACGGGGACCGTCTTCCCTTCGATTTTGTCAGCCCAACCGGCGTAGTACCGCAGGCCATTCAGCATCCCGCCGATGTCGCCGCGCGAATCGGTGATCGTCTTGCCGCAGTTGAGTGCTTCCAGCCGAGCCAACTCTTCGGAGTTCGCTTCGATCAAATCGGCCAACTTGAACATCAGCTTGCCGCGATCGCAGGCATCCATCTTGCCCCACGCGCCCTTTTCGAGAGCCTTGCGGGCCGACTTCACTGCGCGATCCACGTCTTCCTTGGTCGCATGTGCCACCTTGGCGATGGTCTCACCGGTGGCGGGGTTGTACGTATCGAAGGTCGCTCCATCCGAGGAGTTGGTCCATTCGCCATTGATGAACAACTTCGTGTTGCCCGAAAACTTGGTCGCGGTCGGTGAGGAGGCAAGAGCGGCAGACATGCGGTTTCTCCAAAGGGGATCGACAAACGGCGGGCACAACAGCGGTAGCCCGAGCGGGCGGCAGGATACAAACAAACGAGCCGCATCTGAAAGGATGCGGCTCGTGCGAGTCAGCAGGATTCAACGTCAGTTCGGTTGGCTTCCCTTGTCCCCTCGCCCCGGCCTTGCGGGGAGAGGGCTGGGGTGAGGAGTCTTCTCCGCAACTGTGATCTCGTGGTGAACATCACCATGACTTGTCGGCAGGACGGATCAGTTCTCAGTCCAGTTGTTCACGTCGTCGCCAGCCCCTTCTTCGTTCTGCTTGTTGGGGCCGGATGACCAGATCTTGGGTTTGACCGCGCCGTTGGCGTACTCGTAATAGAGTGGCTGCCCCCAGCTATCTTTGGGCTGCTTTTCCAAATAGGCACTGGTCGGCTTGCCCGACGAATCCTGGCCGGGATTGACCAGTAGGTTGAGGACTTCTTCGCGTGCCACTTGGGGATACTCGCCGTCGTGATCGACCGCATATTGCTTGCAGGCGTTCTCCATCACTCCGATCGACACACGCGAACTCTTGATGAGGGCCGCTTTTTGCGAGCCGATCAAGTTCGGCAGCACCATCGCGGCGATCACGCCGAGGATGGCAAGGACGAGCAACACTTCGACCAACGTGAAGCCGCGGCGGCGAGGCCGCGCGCAGTTCGAGACCATGCGGGTCGATATGAGACGGGAATCTACAGGCAGGTGGCGTGAGCCAATCAAAGCGGGCAGGCGGGTCATGGCGGAAGTTCTCCATTCGTCAAACGGTGGGACGGGATGTTGATCGCGCGGGACACGAGTCGCTGCACGGGTGTGGCAGGGGTTTTGAGGCTGAGTTTGTGCGGGGCGCATTGTAGCCGCCGTGGCGACGCAGATGAACCGCACTTGGTGACGACTCTCACCAACCCGCAGCGTGAGCGAGGGCGATTCCACATTGGTTCTCCTGACGCCCTCGCTCACGCTGCGGGTTGGTGTTGAAAGAACCTCTACTCTTCATCGGTCGCAATTGTTGCAGAAGCACCTGAATTCAAGCTTGATCCAACGCCGTGAAAACAGTTTCCCCTTCAAAGCCTGGCGAAGAAACCTTCGCTTGCGCGTCAGGTTTCGATTTTTGGAACGACAGCCTCACATCACCGATGAGCTGTTGAAGATCGGCAGCATCAGTGCAATCAGTACGAACAGAATCACGCCGGCCATGATGACGAGCATCAGTGGTTCGAGCAGTCGCACCACCAGATCGAGTTGTCGATTCGTCTGCCGTTCCATTTTGTCGGCAATGGTGACGAGAACCTGTTCCAGATTGTTGGCCTCTTCACCGACCGCGATCATTTCAATGACATCCATTGGGAACTGGTTGCACTGACCGAGTGGCTGAGCGAGCGAGCGGCCGGCCGAGACTTGATCGGCCGCCGTGCCAATCGCTTCGCTCAGGATGCGATTGCCGGTGGCGTCCTTCGCGATTCTCAGCGAGTTCAAAATGGGAACGCCGTTGTGAAGCAGCGTGCCGAGGACGCGGCAGAACCGGGCGATGGCGAGGCTGCGGACGACGCGACCGACGCCAAACAGATTGAGGCGGAACTCGTCGAACCGCCGCCGTCCGGCATCGTTCGAGAAATATTTCTGTGCGGCGATGAAGGCGCTCGGCAGCGCAATGAGGCCCAGCCAGCCGTACTTCTGCATGAAGCCGCTTATGGTGAGCAGTGCCGTCGTGGCCCACGGCAGCGTCCCGTCCTCACGCATCTTTTCAAACAGCGGCTCGAACTTTGGGACGAAGAAGATCAGCATCGCCACCAGCACCAGCGACCCGATCACGACCAGGAACGCCGGATAGGCCATCGCTCCGATCACGCGGCCCTTCAGTTCTTCCTGATGCTCGGTGAACGTGGCGATCCGTTGGAGCGTGTCTTCGAGAAAGCTGCCCTCTTCCCCCGCACGGACCATGCTGATCGTCAACTCGTTGAAAACGGTCGGGTGCTGACGAAGTGCCTCGGCCAGCCGCGTGCCGTCGGCGACTTGATCTCGCACCTCTTGCAACACCCCCTTCAGCGTGACGTGTCGCGTCTGTCGGATGAGCAGATCGAGCGACCTCAACAACGGCACACCGGCTCGCAAGAGGTCGGCAAGTTGAGTGTAGAAGACACACAGGATGCGCGCGGGCACGCGGCGGCGCTTGTTGGCCTGATGCGCCGCCGACGCTTGAGCCATCGTGATCTGCATCGGGAACAGACTGCGGGCCGTCAGTTGCCCGAGCGCTTCGCGCTCGTTGGCCGCTGTCAGCGTCCCCTCGATCTGTTTCCCGGAAAGCTCGCGGGCGATGTAACGAAAATCGGGCATGTGTGAAGCTACAAGCGGTTAGCAGTGAGCGGTTAGCCGAAGGCAAGAGACTACACGACACCGCCCAACGTGGGGAGCAGACTTCGGGAAGATTTCAGCGGTCGTTCACGCGGTGGGGAAACTGAGGGGAAGTACCGCACTCGTTTCGTAAGCCCGTTTCTGGCTGTATCATCGCCTCGCGAACTGACTCCGTGAGGCCACAACTTTCATGACGCCCAACGATCCCGCAGACGATTTGTTCCTCATCGATGATCCCATCTCCAACCAGCCGTGGTTTCGCGTTGGCGACGCTGTTTCGTGGCTATTTCCGTTGTTGGGCCTGCTGTTGTTCGAGTGGTTCGCCGACCCGTGCCTCGGCATCATCATCTCGTGCGTGAAGTTCGGTTACCGCGATTTTAAGACAGCGGAATGGCTGGGCAGCGATGCGAACGTATCTCGTGGTGAGGTTCTTTCCCGTTGCTATACCGCTCGAGGATTGTTTGTCGTCTCAGTGGCAGCGTTTGTGATTACGGGAGTTCTGATTATCTGCAATCCGCTTTGGAATCAGAACCAGCCGTTGGACACGAAGACAATCTGGATGGGCCTGATGTTGTGGGTTTTCGGCCTGCTATTGGGAACGGCTCAGGGTGTCGCAGCATTGCATCGTGCCATTCGGTATCGAGTACGAGTATGGATGGATTCAACGATTCATCAGGCGCGGTACGAGAAGCGATGGAGTCTCGTCTGCTCCGGCCGAACGAACCAGTTCCATTGGCTGAGTTTGGGGGTGTCATCCGTCGGCGTACTCCTACTTGGTGGCGTTGCAATCATGGTCCACTTCGGGATCACACAGCAGGATTGGGCAGGTGTGTTCTTAGGCGCGCTGCCGTTTGGAGTTCCATCATGGTGGATACTGTCCCGCGTTTGGCAAAGCTGGTCACTCGCGGCGACGACCCCTAATGAATGCTGGGGAGATGCGAACCAACATGTTTGACAACCCTCCATCAAATACGAATGTGATCCCGCCCATCGTCTCCCGGCGTGACATGCTGCAGCGCTGCGGCATGGGTTTCGGAATGGTCGGTCTCGCGGGGTTGCTGGCAGACGACGGAAGGCTTGTCGCGCAGGAGGCGGGGGCTGCGCCCGATCCCTCGGCACCGAAGACGGCTCACTTTCAGGGGCGAGCCAAACATGTGGTCCATCTGTTCATGAACGGCGGGCCGTCGCAGGTCGATACGTTTGATCCGAAGCCGAAACTCGACGAGTACCACGGGAAGCCGCTGCCGTCGTCGAACCTGCGGACGGAACGCAAGACCGGCGCGGCGATGCGGTCTCCGTTTAAGTTCGCGAGGTACGGACAGAGTGGCACTGAGGTGAGCGAGATCTTCGCGAAGACCGCCGCGCACATCGACGACATCGCCGTGATTCGTTCGATGCACGCCGAGGTTCCCAATCACGAACCGTCGCTGATGCTGATGAACTGCGGCGACGGACGGCTGTCGCGCCCGAGCTTCGGGGCGTGGGTCAACTATGGACTCGGGACCGAGAACCGAAACCTGCCCGGCTTCATCGTGATGTGCCCCGGTGGCTATCCGATTGTGGCGACTCAGAACTGGCGGTCGTCGTTCCTCCCCGGTGCGTGTCAGGGGACGTATCTCGACAGCAATCACACCGACATCGACAAGCTGATCGCCCACATCCGCAACACGAAGCTGACCCTCGAAGAACAGCGTCGCCAACTGGACCTCGTCAAAAAATTGAACGAACTGCACGCGGAAGAACGTCAGCACGCGCCGCTCCTCGAAGCGCGAATCCAATCGTTCGAGCTGGCCTATCGGATGCAGAGCGAGGCGGCGGAAGCCTTCGATCTCAACCGCGAGCCGCAACACATTCGCGAGCTGTACGGCAGCGGGACGCACGGTCGGCAGTTGCTCATCACGCGGCGGCTGATCGAGCGCGGAGTTCGCTTCATCCAAATCTGGAGCGGCGCGGGACAGCCGTGGGACAACCATGACGGACTGCAAGCCCAGCATCTCAAGCTGGCCACCGACTGGGACGGCCCGATCGCCGCGTTTTTGACCGACCTCAAACAACGCGGCCTCTTCGACGAAACGCTGATCCTGTGGGGCGGCGAGTTCGGTCGCACGCCGGTCGCCGAACTACCGGGTCTGAGCGGCCGCGATCACAACCACTACGGCTTCTCCTGCTGGCTGGCCGGAGGCGGCATCAAGGGAGGAACCGTCCACGGAGCCACCGACGACTTCGGCTTCCAAGCGGTCGAGAACCCCGTCCACGTCCACGACCTCCACGCGACGATGCTCCACCTCCTCGGCTTCGACCACGAACGCCTCACATATAGATACGCCGGCCGCGACTTTCGTCTGACCGACGTGAGTGGCAAGGTCGTGCGAGAGGTCATCGCGTGATCGCTGGGGGCCGCGAAGCACGGACTCCAGCGACACACATTACGCCGTGACATCGCGGTTGCTCGCAGACAACCGGTGTGTCTATGCTGCTTCCGAAGATCGTGAGCGAGAGAAATTCACGGAGACAAATCATGGTGACAGTTGAGTTGGATTTGAATCGCGAACGGCAGTTGACCGAACTAGCCCAGTCGCGGGGAACCGAGGTGGCGTACGTCGCGCAACAGATTCTGTCGGACTACATCGACCTGCTGGCCCTTCCCGACGATGACGCCGCTCCTTGGGCGGATGCGTCCGTCGCACTCACTGCCGAACTCTACGAAGACGAAGACTGGAGTGAGGAGCCAGCCCCATGAAGCGCGGTGAAATCTGGTGGGCCGAACTCGCACCGCCCGTTGGCCGACGACCGGTCGTCATTCTGACACGCGATGCCGCCGTGAGCGTCCGCAATCAGTTGGTCGTGGCTCAGGTGACTCGCTCCATTCATCACTTGCCCGTTGAGGTCTCACTCGATCGCAGCGATGGGATGCCCAAGGTCTGCGTCATCAAGCCGCACGGTCTTTCGTTCGATTTTTCTTGAACAACCACATGAATCCCCCAACGAGCCCGCCGATGACGCCACCGATCACGCCGGATCGAAAGGCTGCGGTGGGGTCAAATCCACCTCCGGCCGAGCCCGCGATGCGTGGATTGGCGTTTACTACGGCATCACGCCATGCGGCCACTGCCTGCTCGGCCCACATGCGGTCTCTTTCGGCCTGATAGGGCGAGCTGGAATAGAGATAGATCAGCCGCCCGTTCACCGGAACCATGATGCACGCGGTCAACCACTTCTCCGGTGCTTGGTTGGCATCCGCCTGGAGGCCGACCTTCATCGCCATCGAGAATCCGAGAGAAGTGGGAGTGTCATCAAAGACGCCGAGGACGGCAGTGTCACTCACCGTCAGTGCCGCATCGACTCCGAACTGATCGCTCAATCGCTGGTTGCCCTGTTTGATGAATGGTTTGATAAGTTCATCGACCTTCAGCTTCAGCTTTTCAATTTCAGCACGCAATTTGACTCGGGCGTCCTTGAACACCTGTTCCCCTACGTCCCGGTTCTCCAAATTGCGAGGGATCTGGCAATCGAAGTTTCGTTCCAACGCCCCCGGCAGTCGATTTTGAATGCACTCGACCTTCTCTGGTGTCGAGAAGGCGATCAGCCTGCGGTTTGTCTCGGGCAACATGGCCGTCTCGGCTCGGTCAAGCTCGGGATCGATTCCGTCGCTGCGTACGAAACCGGCCGGAGCAGGAACGACGATCGTCTTGTTCCCGATGGTGACAGTGGCATTGGCGGATGGTTGGGCCTCGATTGCTTTCGGAATCCCTCCCATCAGGACAAGACACGTCGCACAGGCAAGAGTCGGGGAATGGATGCGTGACATGAATCGTTCCTCGTTGTGCTTCGGATAAACCAGTGACCCAGATGCGAGTGCCTCCGGGTCACTGGTCGTTCATCGATGCAAGACAATGCGAATGGCACCTATCGTCCCGTTGAACAACCACCCCACCGGGCTTGCCCCGGTGGAATCAGGTCTTTGCACTACTCATTTCCACATGGATTCCGAAGTAGTGCAAAGACCTGCGAGCCACTGGGGCGAGCCCGGTGGGGGTTTTCAACAAGCTGCTATCTCTTAAACATCGCGTCGTTGGGGTTGCCGCGCGACATCAGGTAGGCCAGCAGGTCGAGGGCCTCGTCCTCGTTGAGGGTCTTCAGCAGGTCTTTGGGCATCAACGAGACGGCCGATGCCTGCTGCTCCTCGATGTTGTCCTTCTTGATTTCGACCGTCTTGGTCGCGTTCTCGGGGTCGATCACCAGCGTGATGCTGTCTTTCGTGTCGTTGACCAGCTTGCCGGTGAACGACTTGCCGTCCTTGGTCTCGACGATCGTCGCCTTGAACTGGTCGGAGACGACTTTGCTGGGATCGACGATCGCTTCGGCCATGTCCTTCAGCAGGAAGCGACCGGCCAACTGAGTGAGGTCTGGTCCCGTCGCGCCGCCATCGCCGCCGAAGCGGTGGCAGACGATGCAGCGGGCGGCTCCGTACATTTTCTGGCCGTTCTTGAAATCGCGGCCCTTCATTTTGTCGGTGGAGAGTGCGAGGAGTTCGTCCAGCGAGTACTCGCGGCCCGGTCCCTTGGCCTTCGGCAGTTCGGGAGCGATGTATGGTTTGCGGGCACCGCTCGCTTCGATCTTCAGGCGGTCGGCGTCCGTCAGCAACGAAAAGGCTTCGTTGTCGATGTTGTTGAGGTACTTGGGATAGGTCGCGCCGCCCGACCATGTGCGGGCCTTGTCGAACCACGCGAAGTACGTCTTCCGGTCCTCGAACGTCCAGCCGGTCTTCAGCGTCCGCAGATGGAAGGCGTAGTGGTACTGCTGCTGATCCGGCTGGTTGGCGAGCATCGCGGCGACCGTGCCGCCGTAACCCTTGTTCCGTTCGAGCAACGCGCCGATCGGCTCTTGCGAGGCGACACGCTCCTGAGCCAGTACCGGCACCAATTTTTTGACGGCTCCCGGCGACTCGAAGTGAATCATCAGGATCGACAGCTCGCGGTTGACGAAGTCCGACTTCTGCGGGAACAGATCGTCAAATTTCTTTGCCAGCGTGGCGCACGTCTCTTTGTCGGGATTGCCGAGCCGGATGAACGCGAGCTGGTAGGCACGCAGCAGGCCGAGTTGTTGGTCTTCGGTGAGCTTAGCGAAGTCGAGTTTGGCAAGCGCGCCAAGGAGTTTCGGTAAAACTGACGGCTCCCCCTGCCGTGCAATAGCGACGCACCCATTGATGACCAAGTTCCGCTCAGCCTGGACGACATCGGGAGGGTCATTTGCAGTTATTCGCTTTTGGATCTCCTCGGCGTGGAGCAGGACGCGATCTTGCCAAGCGATGGTTGGAACACGCTCCAACGCTACTCTTGCGGCGTAGCGAATGTGGCGGTCGGCGTGTCCAAGTTCCGGAAGCAGAATTCCCTGGTGACCCGGTAAGTGAGATGCCTCGATCTGATGTCGCAATTCTCGCAATCGTTTAGGCGACATCGGGGCTAATCCGTTATCGCGCGTTGACGGCGAATCTTTCGCATCGACCGGCGAAACATCTTCCTTGCCGACGTAGGTGACTCGGAACAACTCGGACTGGGTGCCTCGGCCGCCGATGGTGAAGTACAAGGCTCCGTCCTTCCCGACGGTGCAGTCGGTCAGCGGCAGCGGCGTGCGTGAGACGAACTCTTCCTTCGTCGCTGTGTAGCTGGAGCCGTGCGGCGTCTTCATGTGGATGGCGTACATCGTGCCGAAGGTCCAGTCGCAGATGAACAGCGCCTTCTGGTACTTGGCGGGGAACTTGGTGCCGTAACCGAACTCGACGCCGACGGGCGAGCCGGGGCCGATGTTGATCAGCTCCGGCAGGCTGTCG
>JAYVDI010000240.1:0-15845 GCA_043749505.1 Schlesneria sp.
GTTACGACCGCGAAGAACTGGGGGGCTTACGCCGCCCCGCTCAGAAGTCTGCTCATTATTTGCAGTCGCTGTCGTCGAACCCGGCCAGCGGACGGCGAGCGTTACGCCGAGACCGAAGTCGTACAGATTGCACTTCCCGCCAGGAAAGCCTGGCGCGCCGTGATCGCCACTGATGACGACCAGTGTCTTGTCGAGTTCGCCCAGCTCTTCGAGTCGCTTCAGCAGCAGGCCGACTCCCGCATCAAAGCCTTGAATCTCACCGAGGTAATCGGCAAAGTCCTCGCGCACTTCGAGAACGTCGGGTAGGAACTTCGGTAACTTCCCTTTGAGCGACTCCGCTTCGATCCCCCACAGCGCCTTGCCAGATCCCGCCTCCCACTGCCGATGGACAAGCGTCGGGCCGAACCAGTAGCAGAAGGGCTGATCCTTGGGTCTCGCGGCCAGGAACGCATCGAAGTTGCCGGTCACTTCCGCGTAGAGTTTTTGTTTGGCGACATCGAGCGGCGTCCCCTCCTTCACCAACTTTGTGACATTCTCCGAAAAGTTGTTGTACTGCCCCCCGGCCTTCTCATACGCGAACTGTCCCCCCCCAAACGGAGCATCGTTCGGCGTGCCGGGACTCCAGACCTTCCACGTCTCACCGATGTGGTAGCCCGAGTCCTTCAACAGCAGTGGCCAACTTGGGATGGCCGAGTCCCAGACCGCTCCCGACAAAATCGCCCCGCGCCCGGTGTTGAAGAAGTACCGGCCCGACAACAGCGCACTGCGGCACGGCGTACAGGACGGCGCGTTGACGAAGGCATTCCGAAACAGCACGCCCTCCCGCGCGACACGGTCGATGTGCGGAGTCTTCACGACATCATTGAGCGACGGCTTTCCATCGACCTTGGCGTAGGCACTGGCATACCGACCCCAATCGTCCGCAAAGCAAAACAGGATGTTCGGCCGCTCAGCCGCGACGGCTGAGCCGTGAACGGCCAAGCATGACAACGCAATCAAAACGAGTTTCATGGCGATCCTGATGAGTTGAGCGGAAATCCGTTGTCGAATCGGGATGTCGGATGGGCACTCTTGCCCGTCGGGCTTTGGCCAGGAAGTGCGGACGGGCAAGAGTGCCCATCCGACAACTCTCCGGTCAGCAGTTTTACTTCGGTTCAAACCCCGCGCGGATTTGGCCTTCGTGGTTGATGAGCGGTTGTGCGTTCGAGACTTTGCCGAGCGGACGGCAGCCGGGGCCGATGCCGTCCAGACCGAGATCGTCCTTCATTTGGTCGGCGATGCCTCGCAGCATGGCGACCACTTCAGAGTTGGCTGCCGCCACATTATTCGCTTCGCCGATGTCGGTTTCCAAGTTGAACAGCTCTCCTTTTTCGAGATGGAGCTTCCACGAGCCACTTCTCACCGCTTCCAGTTTGAGGCCGCGATAGAAGTGGAAGATGTCTCGCACCGGCTTCGCGTCGGCAGTGCCGAGCAGTAGCGGCGCAAGGTTGCCGCCGTCGAGCTTACGGTCCGTGGGGAGCGAGCCGCCCGCCAGTGCGACCAGTGTCGGCAATACGTCGATCATGCCGGTGATGGCATCGCTGCTCGTGCCTGCTGGAATCTTGCCCGGCCACCATGCGATCGTTGGCACGCGCATGCCACCCTCCCATGTGCTGGCTTTGTTGCCACGCAGAGGCGTGTTCTTGGCGCGAGGCGTGCCACCGTTGTCGGACGTGAACAGGACGAACGTGTTGTTCGCCAGACCCAATTCGCGCACCGTATCGAGGACGCGGCCGACGCTCCAGTCCATCTCCTCGACCCAGTCGCCATACAGACCGTTCTTCGATTTCCCCTGAAACGCGGCTCCAGGATAGAGCGGGAAGTGAACGGCATTGTGTGGCAGGTAGAGGAAGAACCGTTTGGCTTTGTTCTCGGTGATGAACTTGATGGCCTCATCGGTGTACCGCGCGACGAGCGTCGTTTGGTCCTGCGCGAGGACTCGTTGCACGACGGTTTCGTTCCTCATCAGTGGCAGCGGTGGCTGCCCCTGTCCCACTCCTTGAGCCTTCTTCACGTTGGCGTTTGGCTGCGGGATCGGATCACCGAGATTGCTCTTCACGCCATCGGCCGCCGGTCCCATATCGTTCGAGTACGGCAGACCAAAGTAAGAATCGAAGCCCTGCCGCGTGGGGAGGAACTCGGGCTGATCTCCCAAGTGCCACTTGCCGATGATCGCCGTGGCGTAGCCCTGCTGCTTGAGCAACTCGGCCACGGTGACTTCACCCGGTGCGAGACCCACATCGTTCGCGGGGAACAACACATGTGGAATCGGCAACGCCCGCTTCGGATAGCAGCCGGTCATCAATGACGCGCGCGAGGGCGAACAAACGGGAGCAGCATAGAACGACGTGAGTCTCCGCCCCTCCTTCGCCATTCGATCGAGATGCGGTGTGCGGTTCAACGTCGAACCAAACGGCCCGATGTCCGCGTAGCCGAGGTCATCAATGTTGATCACGATGAAGTTCGGCGTCAGTCCTTCCTCGGCGGCGAAGGCCAACACGCGTTGACACAGGATGAGAACGGTCATCGTCAAACACAGTCGTGGTCGCATTATGGTGCTCGATGAAAGGAGTTTGTCAGGCCCTGTTCAAGGAGTCATGGTGCCGCTTGACGCCGCGATTGTCGAGCTTGCCGCGCGGCGGCGTCTGCCGAGGGGTGCAGTCGCCAATTGGTGGTAGCCCTGTCGCTCCGCGACAGGAAGCGAGAATGCACGAGTGACACTTGCTATTCATTCGAGGTGACTCGACAGATTGATGTCTGCTGTTGATCGCGCCTCCCGTCGCGGAGCGACAGGGCTACCTTCTCGGGACCACTTGTCTCGCAGTGTTTCTTGAAGGGGCCACCAATTGGCGACTGCGGCGTCTGCCGAGATTATTCCTATCCCCCGTGCCATCGAAAATGTGGCGTGACAAAAGGCAAACAGCCCCGCCAAACTGATTTGGCGGGGCTGTGAAAGTGTCACTTGGAGAATGTCACGCCAGTTCGGGGATCGGCTCGCGCATGTCGATCAGGTACTGCGGCCGACCGGTCGGGTCTTTGAGCGTCGTTGTCATCGGGTCGATACCGAGGTTGCGGTAGATTGTGCCGACGACTTCTTGGACGTGGACCGGGCGATCCTTGGCGTATTCACCGAGACGGTTCGTCGAGCCGATGACCTGACCGGTTCTCATGCCACCGCCCGCCAGCAACGCACAACTGACTTGTGGCCAGTGATCGCGACCGGCTTGAGCATTGATGCGCGGTGTGCGACCGAACTCGCCCCAGACGGCGACGGTCACGTCATTCAGCATCCCGCGTTCATCAAGGTCTTGAACGAGGGCACTCACGCACTGATCGAGTTTGCTGCCGTGATCGCGGACGAGATCGAAGTTCGCTCCGTGACTGTCCCAGCGGCCGAAGCTGAGCGTCACCGAACGAACGCCGACTTCGACAAGACGCCGCGCCATCAAAACGTGTTCGTTGCAAGTGGGCGCTCCGTCGTACTGGTACTTGTACGGCTTGCCGTCACCGTACTTCTCGCGGAGCTTCGGGTCTTCCTTGCTGAGGTCGAGGGCATCGACCAGTTTGCTGGAGGTCAGCACGCCGAACGCCGCCTGCGAGAACGCATCCATTCCTTTGAGCATCCCCGAGCTGTCACAGTCGCGTTTGAGTCGGTCGAGTCCCGCGAGGACGGCACGGCGATCCTGAAGTCGATCAACCGAGATGCCGTTCAGCTTCATGTCGCTGGTTCCCTCACCGTCGGGCTTGAATGCCTGATAGGCCGCGCCGAGGAAGCCCGGTGCGCCGGGTTCGGACCACTGCACATGCGCCGTCCGCGCGGCGAGAGCCACTGCGGGCGGAACGCCGGGATCGCTGGGACCGAACATTTTTGAGGCGACCGCGCCGATACTCGGCCGTCCGCCGACCGACGTGATGCTGTTGCGAGGCCATCCCGTCAGGCACTGGAAGCCATCGTGAGCACCGTCATTTCCGACGACCGATCGGATGGCAACGAACTTGTCCATCATCGCCGCGATCTTGGGGAAGCACTCGCCGATCTCGATCCCCGAGACGTTGGTTCGGATCGGATCGAACTCGCCGCGAATCTCGCGCGGAGCATCGACCTTGATATCCCACATGTCCTGATGAGGCGGCCCACCACCGAGGAAAATGTTGATGACCGCCTTCTGGTTTGAAGTGCGGCCAGCGAGTGACTCGGCCCGCAGGATGTCGGGCAGCGACAGACTGGCAGCCGATCCAAACGCAAAGCCACCGATTTTGAGGAAGCTGCGGCGACTGATGCCGTCGCAATACTTGGCCGGTTGTCCAAAGAGAGTCAGCATGGTGAAAGGTTCCTCATGGTTCGGAGGCTCGTCATTCGGCGGGAGTCTCAGCCCGTCAACGAGATGCGGGTGAGCAGGCAGGCGTCAGCGTGGGAAAGTTCGATGTAAGAGTAGCTGTCTCAGGAGAAGGTGGTCAACCCAAACCTTTCGACGCATCAGAAGTCTCCTTCTCGACTGTATCGGCTGGCGCGAAACGTCTGGAAAAGTCGGATTCGCCTCGCCGCCGAGATCGCGCCAATGAGACTTTGCGACCGAAAGAGTTTTGCCGAAAGCAGTCGTCTGGAGACTCCCGACTCATTGAGAAGTGACTTCTTCGCCCCCGACCGGCTGAACGTGCCGGACTTGATGTTGACGGAACGGACTCTTTCTGAGAAATCCCGCCGCCCGTTGGCGTTGTCGGCAGATTCGGCCGAACGCGCGGGGGATGAGAGGGGAAGTCATGAGTCGAGTTCTGCTGGTCAGCTTGCTGGTGTTTGAAGCCCTTCGTGCGGACAAGGCATCCGGGTTCGAGCCGTTTGGTAATGAAGTCTCACTGCGTGCGGAAGAGAATTTTCCCGTTCCGCGTCTCCTAATTCCGGCCGTGTTCTCACAGAAACGAATCGACGATGTTGTCGTTCGCGGCCAGAGTCCATCCACGTTTGAAGCTCCCGCTCTCACGGCTCCCTCGGGTGGAGTCATGACTCCTTTCAGTGGAGCCGCGACGCAGGATCCGTTTCTGTACGGACCTGATCCGGTACTCGGGTCGCAGGGCGGCGGGACAGTCCTTTCCGGCGTGAACGGCCCGCAGCCGTATCGCCTCGGCTTCACGCCGCGATTTGACTACACGTTCCTCGGCCCCTCCGAAACGAAAAATCCCAATGTCGGTTTGTTTCAGGCGAACAACTTCGATTTCGAGTTGGCCTACACGACTCCCCTCGGGCCCTCGGGCTGGGTCTTGACGAGTACCCCCCAAGCGGGCGCTCGGTTGTGGAGCGGCCCGACTCTCGTCGATCTTCCAGCCGACGTGTATCGCTTGGGCTGGGATCTGACGCTCGCACCGCCCCCGGTTGGACCGTGGAGCATGCAGTTCAACTTCAATCCGTCGGTCAACACCGACTTTCAGGAGGGACTGGGGCGTGAGGCGTTGAATCTCGACGGCCACGCAATGCTGCTGTATCGGACATCACCGCAGTGGATGTTCGTGCTGGGAGCCGGCTACTGGGATCGTGTCGATGGCATGGTGATCCCGTACGCAGGTGTGGTCTGGAATCCGAATGATCGCTGGGAACTGCGGCTATTGGCTCCGAAGGCGCGCATCAGCTACTTCCTCGGAAACATTGGACCGGCATCGCACTGGATCTACGCGACGGGCGAGTACCACGCCGAGTCTTATCAGATCGCCATGCCGGGACTCGGCACGCGGGAGCAGGTGCAATTCCGCGACTATCGCGTGGGACTCGGCTTGCGCAGCGATCACGGTTGGTACGACAAGTCGATTGAGGCGGGCTACGTCTTCAACCGGAACGTTGATTTTCGGAACGGCACACCGGGGTTCGACATCAAGGACAACTTCATGATTCGGCTGACGATGCGGTTCTGAGTTATTCCCCGCACGGTTCTGAGTGGAATGTTTGAGTGCGAGCCGTGTGCCGCCAAGCCACTGGTTTCCGCGACGCGATCAAGAACCCGCAGCCTGACGGCATGCGGTTCGCCAATCTCTCCGCTTGGGTCGTGAGAGGTATCCGCAGGGCGACAACTTTTTAAAGGGACAACACAGTGACCGATGGAGCGTTGGCGGTGATCTTAGCGGCGGGCAAAAGCACTCGCATGA
Source organism: Schlesneria sp. (assembly GCA_043749505.1). GTDB lineage: Bacteria > Planctomycetota > Planctomycetia > Planctomycetales > Planctomycetaceae > Schlesneria. The sequence continues at coordinate 6,172 of JAYVDI010000240.1, forward strand.
AGTCGGCATTGCCGAAGGTACTGCACGAGGTGTGCGGTCGTCCGATGATCGAGTACGTCCTTGATGCGGCGCGCGCGGCGGGAGTCACGCGAATCGTTGCCGTCGTGGGGCATCGTGCGGATTTGGTGCAGGCTCAGTTGGCTCAGTACGGCGATGTCGAGTTCGCGTTGCAGAGCGAGCAGAAGGGAACCGGCCACGCGGTGATGATGTGCCGCGACCAGTTGGCCTCGCACCACGGCTCGGTTCTCGTTCTTGCGGGTGACACACCGCTGTTGAAGAGTGAATCGTTGATCGCCCTGCTGAAGAATCAACGCGACACCCACGCGGCGGCCGTCATTGGCACCACGGAAACCGAAGCCAACCAGGGATTGGGCCGCATCGTGCGCGACGGCCTCGGCCACTTCGAGCGGATCGTCGAGGAACGCGATGCGACCGACGAGCAGCGCCGCATTCGCGAGATCAACACCGGTTGCTACGCGTTCGATTCGCAGTCACTGCTGAGTGCGCTCGATCGCATTCGCCCCGACAACAATCAGGCCGAGTACTACCTCACCGACTGCCCGCTGGTGTTGAAGCGCGATGGAAAGATCGTCGCGGCCGCCAACGTCTTCACCGTCGCAGAAGCGATGGGAGTCAACACGCGGGCGCAGTTGTCCGACGTGACACGTACGATCCACCACGACACCGCCGCGCGGCTGATGGCCTCGGGGGTGACGATCGTGGCTCCCGAAGTCACCTTCATCGACCCGCGCGCTCAGATCGGGGCCGACACCGTCATCCTCCCCTTCACGTCCATCCACGGTCCCGCCGTGATCGGTTCCGACTGCCGCATCGGCCCGCATGCGGTGTTGGACGGTGCGGTGCAATTGGCGGCTGGCTCGGTCGTCAAACCGTTCACGCATCTGGTGCAGTAAGGCAAACGGAAAGAGTTGCCTGACCAACACCAACCCGAAGTGTGAACGAGGGCGAAGTCGATCGACATCCTCGTTCACACTTCGGGTTAGTGTGTCGGGGTAAGCCATTTCTTTCCGGCCGCGTCACCTTTGTCCTGCTTTGTGCATGCGGCGGGAGAGGAACTCGTGCAGTGCGACTTCGAGCGGCTGGTCGGTTCTGAGCAGCACATAGTCCATGTGCAGGTCGCGTGCTCCGCCTCGAACGGCTCTCAGAAAACCGTCGAACTCGCGCTGGTAGGCGGCTTTCAAACTGCGAGGCTCGGTGAGCTGATCGCCTAGTCCCTCCAGCCCTTTGAACAGCGTTGGATCGATGAATGGGAAGTCCTGCTCGGCGGGATCGATCACATGCAGCAGGACGACATCGTGGCGACGGTGCCGGAAGTGTTTGAGTCCCATGAGCAACGACTCGGGATCGTCGAAGAGGTCGCTGAGGATGACGACCAAGCCGCGTCGTTTGAGTCGCTCGGCCAAGTCATGCAGGATCGGGCCGAGTGCGGTCTCGCCTCCCGCCGAGCTGCGTTCCAGCAGTTCGCAGAGTTGTCTGAGATGTGCCGGCGTACTGCCCGGTCGCAGCACATGGCCGACGGTCTTGTCGAACGTCGCCAGCCCCACGGCGTCTTGCTGGTGGACGATCAAGTAGGCCAGCGCGGCCGCGACGTATTGGGCGTATTCCAACTTCGAGAACGCCGCTTGGGGAGACCGATATGCCATCGACTCGCTCGTATCGACAAGTAGCTGGCAGGTGAAATTGGTCTCTTCGTCGTACTGCTTCAGATAGATGCGGTCGCTCTTGCCGAAGACCTTCCAATCGACGTACCGCAGATCGTCGCCGGGGACGTACTCGCGATGCTCGGCGAACTCGACCGAGAACCCGTGGTACGGACTTTTGTGCAGCCCGGAAACGTAGCCCTCGACAATCATCCGGGCCTTCAATTCGAGGCCCTTCAGTTTGCCGAGCGTCTGCGGATCGAGCAGGCGTTGCAGTGAGTTCATTAGAACCTCGGATTGGAGAAATCTCGCGCGGCCGGTCCGATCAGTAACCCGCAGCGTCAGCGAGGGCGTCACTGCTCAATCTGCCTGACGACCTTGCTGACGCTGCGGGTTGGTGTTCAAGGGTGTCGGCCGCCGTTCAGGACATCGATCAGTTCGCGCAAGCGGGCTGCGTCCCGGCGGTTGAAGTGCAGTGAAAGTCGCGGTGAGTCGAGCAGGAGTTCTTCATCCAATTCAAACGGATGAACCTCCGCTCGTTCGATGCGACCGCTCAGGAGAATGTCGGCGAACTCCACGTTCAATCGCTCCAGCAGCTCATCGCTGATGGCGACGTTCAGCCGCAGCACGAGCTGATCGCGGATGTACCGCATGCTGTTGTAGACCGAATAGAATTGCAGCACTTCCTTGACGGCGTCGTCTACGGAATCGGTCACGGTGAGCAGCGAAAGGTCGCGCGCGCTGAGCAACTTGCGAGACAGAAGCTGCTCGCGGATGAAGGCGAGCCACGCGGTCCAATACGTGCCGCCGGGAGCATCGACGCAAACGATCGGCAACATGTCGCGTTTGCCCGTTTGGACGAGCGTGAGAACCTCGAACAACTCGTCCTGCGTGCCGAATCCGCCGGGGAACAAGACCACCGCGTGAACTTCCTTCACGAACATCAGCTTCCGCGTGAAGAAGTAGCGGAACGTCACCAGCTTCTCATCCTTGTTGATGATCGGGTTGGCCTCCTGCTCGAACGGCAGCATGATGTTGACGCCCATCGACATCGCCTGCCCCGCGCCCACGTGAGCGCCCTCCATGATGCCGCCTCCCGCGCCGGTGACGACCATCCAACCTTCCGCCGCCATCCGCCGACCGTACTCGACCGAAGCCAGGTAGTCCGGATGATCGTGCGGCGTGCGCGCCGAACCGAAGACCGTCACCTTTTTCCTTTGGCGATACGGCGTAAAAACTTTGAACGCGTACCGCAATTCCTTGAGCGCGCGGCTGAGCAGTTTGAGATCCCCGCGTGAGGCTTCGTCGCGGTCGAGTTTGTCAGCGGTCTCTTTGATTTCCGCGATCAACTGCGAGCGGGCGTCCGCGTCGAAGTTACCGCTCCAGGATGAGGTCGATGTCAGCATTAGTCTGTTTTCTCCGCGATGAATTGCTCGGCAATACGACGCCGAAAATGAAACGCAACGATTCGCCTCAAATATCGACGGCTTCCACTGCCTCGGCGCGGGTTTCGTAGATCGCCCACAGCGTGTCGAGGGCCGTCAGTTTCAAGAGGTCTCGCGCAATTTTGCTTGGCCCCGAGAGCACCAGTTCTCCGCCTCGACTCTTCACCGCCGTGTGGCAGCGCAGCAGCAGCGCGAGAAACGCGGAGCCGAAGAATTTCACCTGACTCAAGTCGATCACCGCCATTGGCGAAGTGTTGGATCTGAGCGGCTCCATCACAATGTCGGCCGCTTCCTCGATCAAGTCCCACGGCATCTGCTCGACGTTCGGCGACGGCGTGATGATGACGGTGTTCCCGTGCCACTCCAAACGAAAGTCATCCATTGGCGTGGTCATGTTCAGCTCCTTCTGAAGTGGTTGTGCGAATTCGGTGATCGAGGCCTGACGCGCAAGCGAAGGACACTCGGCAACGCTCCTTCGCTTGCGCGTCAGGCTACGGTGTGTCGGCATCGTTTCCTGCCGCCCGCCTTATCGCCAAACGCTCGACACACAGCAAGTTCGGAAACGAAGGAAGCCCGATCGCGAACGATCGGGCCTCCTTGAATTGAACTGCCGCTGACTCGATGTGTCGCCCTCAATTTGAAAGTCTGCGGCATTGAAGCTCGGCTACGCTTTGTCAGCCAGACTTCGGCAGATTCGTCACGTCACCATTGACCGCCGGGGTAGTACGCTCCTCCAACCGGATAGCCATAGCCGCGCGAGCCATACGCTGGGAACGAGTAACTCGAATAGCCCGAGTAGAACGCGGGGCGCGGGTAGCCCGTGTTGTAAACACCAGCCGAGTAGGCAGGTTGAACGTACACAACGGGCTGTGAATAGGCCGGCTGTGAGTACACTGGCTGTGCATAGGCGCCGGGCTGCGAGTAGACCATCGGCTGCGAGTACTGAACTTGTTGTGAGTAATCAACTGGTTGGCTGTAAACCACCGGCTGCGAGTAGATCACTGGAGAAGGTGAGCAGTTCGTGCATGAAGGAACGCTGTACGAGTTGTAACTGTTGACCGCATACGGCGAGACGTACCCGTAGGAGTACGACGGCCGGTAGTTGTACCGCACGACACTACGGTAAGGCCGCACGTTGCAGCCGTAGTACAACGACGGGCGACCGTAATTGTATGAACCCCAACTGCGATAGCTGTAGCCACCGTGCCACCGATGAAAACCGACGACGGCGGGCGCGACGGCCTGACCGATGTTCGGCTGAGCCACCAGCGGAGCCGCCTCAGCCGAACTCGCAAACACCCCGGTCGTCAGCAGGCCGACTGCAATCAATCCACCACGCACCATTTCATTGACGTTCATGATCCCCTCCTCAACTGATTTTGAAGCACATCCTCCCCGCGACGGTCGAGCCGTCGGTCCGATTGGCTTCCTGCCGCCAACATCGTAGCGCGAGGAAATCCGATGGGCAAGCCGCTTACAACTTGCGACGGTTAGAAAGAATGTCGTGACTGGGTAGGATCGGCGAGCACCAAGGCGACTGCGAATCTCGAAAAGCTCAACCGGTGTTTCGGGGAGGTTGCCGTTTTGATGTTCACTCCCCAGTTCTGTCCATCTCTTGCGACGGGAGCGAACCGAGTTTTTCTGTTTTTAGCCCGGAGGGCGGCAGGTTGTCGCCCACGGCGTGAGTCGTGGGTGAGTCCGACAACAATGTCATTCGCCCGGAAGGGGCGGCACTTCCGTTTGGGCATTTGCGAGTGCCGCGTGATGCGTCGAACGAAGGTGTCGCCCCTCCGGGGCTGGGCGGCGTGTGGATTCCATTCCCCACGGCTCACGCCGTGGGCGACAACCTGCCGCCCTCCGGGCGAAGACACAAGACTCCGCACTCATGCGACCGTCAAGCCACAACGTCCCGTCGCAACGGCGGGCTACCCAGTCAACTGATGCGACCACACCGAATCACCGGATGAGCCTCTCGAAAAGCACGGTGAAGGCGAAACGCTGGCCTCGCCACCGAGTGGTCCGACAGTTTTAGCTTGCGATTATACTTCGCCCGGCCCTCAGGAACGGGGCCGTAATCACTTCCCGAAGTGAAGCAGGCTGATCAGGAAGGAAGTGATTGCGCCCCCGGTCCTCAGTGAGCTGTTCTTGGCGAGCCGTGTGCCGTCAGGCCTTGGGTTTCTGGCGATGGTCAAGAACCCGCAGCCTGACGGCATGCGGCTCGCCAAACTCTCATCTTGGGCCGCGAGCGGTATAACAGCGTGTTGAATAACAACGTCTCACTCTTGGCCGCGAGAGACATCAACTACCACGAAAGTGAAAGAACGACTCGATGATGGGGATGCCCGACCTGGCGGAGAACATTGAGTCACACACTGTTTCGCGGCGAGCGGCCAGTCTGCTCATCATTGTCATTGCGGTTTCCATTCACGCGGCAGCGCTCTTCAACGCGAAGCCGCTGCAGAGCGCGAACGACCGGTCGCGTTGGTGTACGGTGTGGTCGCTCGTCGAACGCGGCACTTTCTGCATCGATGAGATTCGTCAACGACCAGGTTGGGACTCGATCGACATCATTCACGACGACGGTCACTTCTACTCGACGAAGCCACCGCTGCTGACGGTGATCGTCGCGGGAATGACATGGTGCGTGACTCGAACCACAGGCTGGACATTGTTGGCGGATACGCACGCCGTCACGACCGTGGTCCTGCTGTTCGTGAATCTTCTCCCATTCGCGGTGTCACTCTGGTTGCTGAGTACGCTTCTGGAGCGTCATGCGCGAACCGACTGGTGTCGCCACTTCGTGCTATCCAGCGCCGCGTTTGGGACGCTGCTCACGCCGTTTCTGATGACGCTCAACAACCACACGGTTGCGGCGGCGGGAGTCATGGTCGCGGTGTTCGCACTGATGCGACTGCTGTCCGACGAAGCGCCTCATGCCGGAATGTTTGCGCTGTGCGGCTTCGCGGCGGTCTGGACTTGCGCGAATGAACTCCCCGCCGGCGCGTTCGCACTGGCCACGTTTCTACTCGCTTGGCAACGATCTCTACGACAAACCGTTTGTTGGTACGTTCCCGCCGCGCTGGTTCCGGTGGTCGCTCTATTGGTGGCGAATGTGATCGCGACGGGAAGTTGGAAGCCCGCCTACGCTGGCTACGGTTCATCCAAGTACAACTTCGTGATCGACGGTGTGCCAAGCTATTGGATGAACCCGCAGGGAGTCGATCGCAATCTCGATTCGCCCCTGATGTACTTCATTCACTGCACGGTGGGACATCACGGCATCTGGTCGTTGTCGCCGGTGTTTTTACTGGCCATCGTGGGCTGGCTGATGAGTCGTCGCGTGCCGGACATCGCCCTGCGCGGCGTCCTGCGCTGTGGAGCGATTCTGACCGCGATCATTCTCGCGTTCTATTTGACTCGCACGCAGAACTACAACTTTGGCGGAGTCAGTTGTGCCCTGAGGTGGTCTCTCTGGCTGACGCCCCTCTGGCTGCTGGCACTGATTCCACCGTTGGACGCCGTTGCGAAACGCCGCCCGCTTCAATTCCTCGCCACGTTGCTGCTGGTCGGTTCGATATTCTCCGCGTGGCAGCCAGTTCCCAATCCCTGGCAACAGCCGTGGCTGTTTGATCGCATGGAGGGCTGGGGCTGGATCGACTATCGCGAAGAACTGACTCCGTTGCCAAGGCCGCTTTGGACGTGGTTCGCATCGCTCCCGGAGGCCGCTGACGCAGCAGGCGAGCCGACTTGGATTGAGTTCGAGTCATTCACACCCGATGGCCACACTGCACGGCTACGACTGACCTCCCGCCCCGATGCGACACATGGCCTCGTGGCGATCGACATCTTACAATCAGACACACATGGCAAGCCCGCGAGCCAACGGACGTTGTTCCTCGACGCAGCCCGCTTCCGCGCCGGGGCAGCCCCAGCCGAGTTTCTGCGCTGGCCAGACTCATTGGTCACGCCCGAGCAGCAACAGTCCGACCTCACCTTCGTCCGTGGACTGCCTCTCAAAAAGGAGTACAGCCCAGGCGTCGTCAGGTATTTGAAAACGCCTCTACGGCGCGAGGCATTCCACTGCCAACGAGCGGCCGCTCAAGTCACTCATTCGGCCGGAGCCAACGGCGAGACGTTGAAATACCGCTGTGATATTTGGTTGTGCGACGATCTGCCGTTCGGAGTGGCCCAGTTTGAATTGCAAGTCTCGATGAGCGACACCAATCGCTTGCGTCATCACACGCAATGGACAGTTGCGGCCTGCCATCCACAGCCTGCGAAGTCCGTTGCCCCCAAGCTCAAGCAAATCTCGGGGGAAAGACGGCGTTGAAGTGTCTGACAGGAGTCGGCGAGCCGCATGCCGCCAAGCCGCAGGTTCTTGGATTCCCGTCGAAAACCCGTGTGCCCTACGGCTGGCGCCCTGCGGCTGATCGGGAAGTTATTGCGGCTCCGTTCCTAAGCGCCCGGCAGGATCTCTCTCTTGTTTAACCGCAAGCCAAAGGCGAGCGATGAGGCATGACACCGAGCATCAACTCCCCGCTCCCTCCGCGCTCGCCTTTGGCTTGCGGTTAAACGAGTTCAAGCCGTGCGCAATGCGGACCACCCGCTTTCTCTCAAACAAAAAAGAGCCGCATCACAAAGTGATGCGGCTCCCAGAGACACTCATCAGACGATCACGAATTCATCGGCTTAGAAGTCGCCGACAAGTTGGCTATCGTTTACGCGGGAAAGCAACCGGTAGGTGTTGATGTCCAAGTTTTCGCTGAGGAACCGAACGGCTCCGTCGCCCATCAGGAACTGAGCACCACCGGTGTGCATGCTGCCGAAACCTGTGGTTGTGGGACGGGGATACGCAGCAGTGAAGTTCGCGTTGATCTTGTAGGTGGCTTCACCGAGAACCATCCATTCGCTTGCCGGAGCACTAATGCCAGCCCAAGTCGCATCGCCGACAACCGAGGCAGTCAACGGTTGACCGTTGATTGGCGTGTATCGCTCACCGACCATCAATACGTTGCTGGTCCCATCTGTCATGTCACGAATACCGCGTTTGCTATTGGCACCGAAAGTTCCACCGTAGTAGTCAACAACGGTCGTCGTTGGCGAGTAAATCGGAGGAAGAACGGTAGCAGCAGTCGTGGAACCGAACGGAATTGCCATCGTGCATGATCCACCAATCCCACCGATTGCTGGATTATTAGCAGCTAAGTTTGCCGATGGAACCGTCGCAGAACTACAGATCGTCTGATTGGCGACAGACGGTGTGGCAAGGAAATTGAAGGCGGAGCCAGCAACACCCAAGTAGTTTGAACGACCGACAGGTCGCAAACCGGCACTAGCGACAGTCGCATTTCCAGCGTCCGATGGACAACGCTGGGAAGGCAGCACGCTTTCGACCGAGCCATTCACAGGAACCGTGGAGGCAGCCATGAGGCCCGTCATCAAACCGGAGGCCACATTCGGTACGTTGGAGACACTACCAAACGTGTTGTAAAGCGGAGCCTGATCGATGTACGGGAGGATCATGGTTCCCCATCCCCAACCATTGTTCATGGCTCTCTGGACGGGAGGAGTCGCATTGCCGGGGCCGGATTCGTAGATGTAGCCGGTGGGCATCGTGGTGATGAACGTGTCGTGGTAGTTGTGGAGTGCGAGTCCCAACTGCTTCAACTGGTTCTTACACTGGGTACGACGGGCCGATTCACGGGCCTGTTGTACGGCTGGGAGCAACAGCGCAATCAAGACTGCAATGATGGCGATGACCACCAGCAGCTCGATGAGCGTGAATGCTCGGCGACGGGACGACTTTGCAAAAAAAGTTGGCACAGTAGGCAATCTCCTTCAACAACAACAAGGAACAGTACCGGTGAACGCCCACCGGATGACGCCGCAGAAAATACCAATGTCGATCGCGTGAAATCTACGTCTCAGAAACAAAAAAAAAAGTTTTTGAGAAGAAATTTTTCCCGGCCCTCAAAAGTCGCCGTGAAGCAATTCACTGCATGCCGATGCGAAAAATCGCAGTCCAAACGTACAGCTTGCTTTCAGAGGGAGGTCACGGTGCGAACAAACATCGAAAAACTCGCCTCATTTTTAAGAAACAGATCTATGCGTTGAGCTTGAAAAGCAGACCGCGTGCCATCCAACGATCTTCTGACAGCCAGACACGGGGCATCGGGAGTTTTTACAGGGTTGGACTTATCCCACAGTTTTTCGGCGAGCAGCGAGTTCGACTCTTGCCAATCTTTTCGAGTACGGGATTTCGCCGCCGCTTTCGTTTCTGACGCTGGCCGCAGGATGGCGTGAACAGACTGCGGTCATCGAAGGCCGCACTCCCCCCAAAAAGTCGAAGTCAGGCTCGGACACATACCGCTCGCGGCCCAAGATGAGAGCTTGGCGAGCCGCATGCCGTCAGGCTGCGGGTTCTTGACCGTCGCCAAAAACCCGCAGCCTGACGGCACACGGCTCGCCAAGAACAGCTCACTGAGGAGCGCGGTTGCAATCACTTCTTGAAGTGAAGCAGGCTGCCATCAGCCGCAGGGCGCTAGCCCCGGTTTGGATGACACAAACC
>JAYVDI010000241.1:0-3065 GCA_043749505.1 Schlesneria sp.
AAACTCAGCTTCGGCACCCAGAGTGCGAAGGGCAGCCGCTTCGTCGAGACACTGCTGACCGTCATCGAAACCTGCCGCCAACAATCCCGCAACATCTTCGAGTCTGGTATGGACGGCACAATGGCGACCTGCAAATCGCTCCGGCGGTCGAGTACGAGATTGACCCCACTTGGAACGCGCTGAATCTCGGTGACGGCAAGACCAGCACTCGCCAATGCTACACGGCGTTCTACGACACTGGGGTCGCCTTCGGGAGCGAGACCGCCAAGCCCGGCACGAAAGTGCGAGTGAAGTATCGCTACACCGGCTACTCCGCCGCCGAAGCTGAGGCGTTCTTCAAGGCTTCCAAGATTTACGCGAGCGCGTCGCTCGACCCAAACCACCACTACATTTTCGCCGATGAGTGGCCGAAGTTGACATTCAGCCAGTTCGTCCCGCTGAGCCAAACATGGATCAACGGTCGCACGCCGTTCATGACTGGCCACAACCAACGACCGACCTATGAACTCGAAAAGAACTGCGGCGCGGGGAGCGGCTTCGCGATGAAACTCGGCCCGGCATCCTTCGGCAAGGCGGGCTTGTGGAAGGCAGGGCCGCTTGCCAAAGGCCGTTACGCCGTCACCGCGTTGGTGAAGTCCAGCAACACATTCGGTCCCGGAGGTCGCATCGAATTGGAAACGACTCAAGCCAAGACGAACACGGTTCTCGCGACGGCCACACACTACGTCGGCAATGGGACGTTCGACTGGCAGAAACAGGGATTCGTCTTTGACGTGCCCGAGGATGCCGGCGCTCTTACAGTCGCCTTCGGCAATGCGGGGACCGGAGAGATGCTCATCACAGATGTCGATTTTCGACGACTCCCCGATGGCGAAGCGTTACCCGCGGGCGTCCGTGCAAAGCCGAATGATAAGGCACCCGCAGTTGCCGCCGCGCCCGCCGGTGCGATCGCCGATTATCGGATGGAAGAGGGCAAAGGCCACTTCGTGCTGAACTACGCGAATGGTGACCTCGGCCATCTCAGTCTTGCGAACCTCGACTGGGTTGTCGATTCCGGTCGTCCGGCGCTGCGATTTGTGGAGAACGTGACCAATCGCAAAAGCTATCGAGCTGACAGCGCGGTTGGATCGTATCTTAAATCGTATCTCAGTAACCCCGGACTCGTCGGCACGGAAATGGTGCCGGTGGCGCTGACCGGCCACCATGGGGGTGGTCAGTTGATGAAGGGGCTGACGCTCGCCGCCTGGATCAAGCCGGCGGCGGAAATGGGAAAGAGTGAGCACCCCGGTAAAGGAGACGTCATCGGTTACGGAGCCCGCCGATTCATTCTCGGCCTGCATGGCCAGACGGCACCGTATCAACTGGCCGCGCGAATTAACGGCGGTGATGTCATCGAGTCTTCGACCAAGATTCAAGCCGATCGGTGGTCGCAGATCGCGATGGCCGCAGAACTGACCGACGGCAAGTGGCGCGTTCGGATCTATCTCGACGGCAAGCAAGTTGGTGAAGGAGTCACGAAATACTCGTCGAACGACACGATCCCTGCGTCCCTGATTCTCGGCGCGGAGATCTTCTACCTTCACTCAGCATATTATCGCGGCCTGATCGGTCACACGTTGATCTTCGACCGGACGCTCAATCCAGAAGAGATTGCATCGCTGGCGAAGGACCAGGCCCTTCCGACTACCACGCGAGCGAAGTGAAGGAAGTCACGCTGGCGGCGTGGATCAAGCCCGCCCCTCACATGAGCAAGGCAGAGCATGGAGACGCGGGAGACATCATCGGCTACGGCAACCGGCGTTTCATCCTCAGCCTTCACGGGGGAGACCGGTTCCGTACCAATCATCATTCGCGTTGCTCTGCGAACCAGGCCACGGTTTCTTGCAGCCCTGCGGTCAGTGGCATCGTCGGCACCCAGCCGAGTAGACGCTGGGCTCGTGTGATCGCGACCAGACTCGATCGGAGATCCCCCTCGCGCGGCGCACCGTGGCGACAGGTCGGCACGGTGCGTGGGGGGGCAGTCCGATCACACCAAGATTGGGCGTGGGTTCGCACACACTCAGCGATTTGATTGACATCGGTGGGTACTTGCGTGCCAATGTTGATCGCGATCATGTTCGATGTCAGCTCGGCTTCCAGCGCCAGGACATTGGCGCGGGCCACGTCGGGGCCGTAGACATAATCGCGGACATAGCATCCATCACCGTTGATTGTCGCCACTTCTCCTGCCAGCATTCGCTCGCTGAAAATGGCCACCACTCCGGCTTCCCCGTGTGGGTTTTGACGCGGGCCGTACACATTCGCATAGCGGAGCGCGACACTTTGCAGTTGCCGCTCACGAGCATAGAAGCCCAGGTATTGTTCCCCCACCCACTTGCTGATGCCGTAGGGAGACTGGGGACGCGCGGGGAAATCTTCGTCAGCCGGTTCCGAGACCTCTCCATAAAGCACACCGCCGGACGATGCAAAAACAAAGCGTCGCGCGCCGACACGCGCTGCGTTGTCCAAAACATGGAGCAGTCCCAGCACATTGACATGGGCATCGAACGCCGGCTCACGCATGGAGCGGCTGACGGACATCTGAGCGGCCTGATGACTCACACATTCGGGTTGCACCTGGTCGAAGACCACAGCCAGCCGGGCAGCGTCGCAGATATCGACTTCAAACAGCGGGACATCCGCTGGCACATTTTTGCGTGAGCCTGAAACCAAGTTGTCGATCACGAATGGCTGGTGCCCCCGGACTCGCAGCGCATCCACAATGTGGCTGCCAATGAATCCCGCTCCCCCGGTGACAATTACGCGCATTGACGGTTTTCCACTTCGTTGTTGACCAGCCACACAAGTTCAAAGTCTGCGCTAGTGCTTTTAAAGGCAAAACTTTGACTTTCATGGATGGTATGCGAGACGGTCAACAACCGCGAACGATCCTTTAGCCGTTGCTGGAAGCATGAGTCAGCAGCACGACCTAGCAGCCCGTGGTGAAAGCCATTTTTCGCGAATTTGGTCGGCGGTCGCTGTGCAGCTCATGTCGGCAGCGCGATCGGCGAAATTCCGTCGGTTTT
>JAYVDI010000242.1:0-3633 GCA_043749505.1 Schlesneria sp.
GGCCAGGGAACTACGTTTACGGTGACGCTGCCTATGGGCGAGTCCGTCAACACTCGGTAAGAACCTGTCCAAAACAATGTCGCCTTTCGCGGAGCGAAAGGCGACAAACGGCGGCGTAATTCTTGGACAGGTTCTAAATGATTTACCCGTCGAAGCCTGACGGTCTGGCTCAGGATTATTTGATGTCATCGACCGTCTCACCCGATCTCGCTTCTGCTGCTGCCAACACACCGTTGATGATTGGCTCGCGAGTCATCTCGTCGCGCTACTGTCTTGCGCCACTCGCGGGCTACACGCATCTGGCGTTTCGTCGGGCGTTGCGAGAACTCGGAGGACTCGGCCTGGCAACGACCGATCTCGTTCACGCGACACAGCTCGTCTCAGGCAACCGCCAGTCGCTCGAATTAATCGAGACGCATCCCGACGACCAGCCGCTCTCGGTCCAAATCTTCAGCGGGAATGAAGAGCATTTGGTGCGAGCGGCCTGTTGGCTGGAGGCTCACGGGTACGAGGGGGTTGATCTCAACATGGGCTGCCCGATGGCGAAGGTGAACGGGCAGGGGGGTGGTGCGAGACTCTTGTGCGACACCGACGGGGCGAGTCGTCTCGTCGAGCGAGTCGTTTCGTCGGTGAACATCCCGGTCACGGTGAAGATGCGTCTCGGGTGGGATCGAGACAGCATTGCCTCGCCCCTGTTGGCCCGTCGGTTTGAAAATTCCGGAGTGGCGGCGATCACGATTCACGGCCGCACGCGGGCGCAGGGCTTTCAGGGAACGGTCGATCTCGACGGCATCGCGGCAACCGTCGCAGCCGTCGAGCGCATTCCGGTCATTGGCAACGGCGACGTGCGCACCATCGAAGATGCACTCCACATGAGACGCTTCACCGGGTGCGCGGCCGTCGCAATGGGGCGCGGCGCGATGCTCGACCCGTGGCTGTTTCGGAAACTCAGCGACCTCGCCGCCGGTCGCGAGCCGCGCGAACCGACACCCGAAGAACAGGTCGATTTCCTCGCGCGGCACTTCCACCTGATGACCGAACAGCACGCGGAACGAAGTTGTCGCTTGTTCCGCAAATTTGCCGCTTGGTACGGCGCGAATCTCGGCATCCCGGAAGACCTCGAACAGCGACTGCGTCTGTTCGAGAGCCTCTCCGAATTCGACGCGATCATCGCCGAGATTCGCGACCGCCACGGCGAACGGCAAACGTCGGTCGCCACCGCTCTCATCAAGGTTCCCAACGGGCCGGTTGAACGGTGGTGAGCAGTCTATTGAAGTCCGGCTGTTCCGAAAGCCGGACTTCTCTGCGAATCGCGCCACTCCCGGAGAGAAGTTCGGCTAACAAAGCTAAGCCGGACTTCAGCCGTAGAGTGCCCGGCCTCCGAAATAAGTGGCTTGAGAAACCCGCGCGGCCACGGCACTCTCTCACACCCGAGCCGACATGCCTACTCACCGATCGAGATCATCAAACCGAGACTCTCATGCAAAAACTCTCTCACCTGATCATCGTCACCGCGTTAGCTGCGATGGTAACTTGCTCACTCACGCACGCGGCAGAATGGCGGCAGTTTCGTGGCCCCGATGGACAGGGCCACGCCGACGCAAAAAACCTGCCAGCCATGTGGAGCGAGACCGAGAATGTTCTTTGGAAGACCGAGATTCCAGGGCGAGGCTGGTCATCGCCCGTCTTCGCCGACAAGACGATTTGGATGACGACTGCGGTCGAAGAACCGCTGACCGGCGACGAGTTGGAACAGGCGAAGGCCAAGCTCGCCGGCAATCCGATGGCCAAGCAATTGAGCCTCGTCGGTGCGGTCACGTTTCGCGCGATCAGCATCGACGCGGCGACGGGCAAAGTGCTCAGCAACTTCGAATTGCTCCAAGCCAAGAACCCGCCACCGGTTCATTCGCTCAACAGCTATGCGTCACCGACTCCGATCCTCGACGGCAATCTGCTGCTCTGTCATTTCGGTGAACTTGGCACCGCGTGCCTCGACACTTACACGGGCGAGGTCAAATGGAAAGCCAAGCTTCCGTCAGATCATGGAGTGGGAGCGGGCAGCTCGCCGGTTGTCTCCGGTGACTTGTTCATCGTGCCCTGTGACGGAACCGATCAGCAGTACGTTGTCGCGCTGAACAAACTCACCGGCAAAGAAGTCTGGAAAACAAAGCGGCCCAAAATGAAGGGCTTCGTGGGCGACTTTCACAAGGCGTTCGCTTCCCCCTTGCTGGTCAATGCGGCTGGTCGCGATCAAGTCATCGTGCCGGGCGCACAATGGGTCGTCGCCTACGATCCGAAAACGGGCGCTGAGATTTGGAAGGTCCGTCATGGGGAAGGCTTCTCGAATGTCCCGTGCCCGGTGATCGCGGGCGATCTCGTTTGCATCTGCACCGGCTTCATGCAACCGCACCTCGTCGCGATCAAACTCGGTGGCGAAGGCGATGTCACCGACAGTCACATCGCGTGGCGGATCTCGAAGCAGGTCCCCGCCATGCCGTCGCCCGTGGTGGTTGGCGATCAGATTTACTACGTCACCGATCAGGGAGTCGCCTCCAGTGCCGACACCAAGACGGGCGAAGTTGTTTGGAGCAAACGAATTGCTGGCAACTACTCCGCGTCACCGCTGTACGCGGACGGAAAGATTTATTTCGGCAACCAAGAGGGCAAGACGACCGTGATCCGCCCCGGCAAAGAGTACGACGAAGTTGCCGTGAACACGCTCGACGGCCGCCACATGGCCTCTCCCGCTGTCTTCGATGAATCGCTGTTGCTCAGAACGAACACGCACCTCTACCGGATTGGCAAGTAACGAACGGGCGCAGCGCGCTATCTCTCACGCGGCTCAAGATGAGAGATTGGCGAGCCGCATGCCGTAAGGCTGCGGGTTCTGGATCGTGCCACAAGAAACCCGTGGCCTTACGACACAAGGCTCGCCAAAAACATCGCACTCACTGCCGCGTGAGATACAAAGCCTTGCTTCGCAGCCTCAAGGAACATCCCGACGTGGTCTATCTGAACCGCATCTACACCAAGACAGGCGACACGGGCGAGACCTCGCTTGGTGATGGGCGTCGCGTGCCAAAGACCGATCTGCGGGTTCGAGCCTATGGTGGCGTGGACGAACTGAACGCGTTGCTTGGTCTGACGCTCACGGCTGCGCCGATTGATGACTTGTCGAAGTTGCTCTCGCACATTCAGAATGATCTGTTCGATCTTGGGGCGGACCTCTGCGTTCCTGAATCCGACGAGCCGCCCGCGTACCCACCACTGCGCGTCACGGCGGCTCAAGTCGAACAGCTCGAACACTGGATCGATGCCGCCAATGAACGGCTGCAACCTCTGACCAGCTTCATTCTCCCCGGCGGGTCGGTCCTCGCCGCGTATCTGCATCACGCCCGCACCGTCTGCCGCCGCGTTGAAATCGGCGTGCTGGACCTGACCGCGCACGAGCGAGTCAACTCGCAAGTCGTGATCTATCTCAACCGACTCTCTGATCTGCTCTTCGTCCTCGCCCGCGCCGCCAACAACGACGGTCGCGACGACGTGCTATGGATTCCCGGCGCGAACCGCTGATGGAGTGTTGTTGCGTCGTTTAACCGCGTGGGCAACGCCCCGCGCGTTGAGTGGCGAAAC
>JAYVDI010000243.1:0-5778 GCA_043749505.1 Schlesneria sp.
AAACTCAGCTTCGGCACCCAGAGTGCGAAGGGCAGCCGCTTCGTCGAGACACTGCTGACCGTCATCGAAACCTGCCGCCAACAATCCCGCAACATCTTCCAATTCGTGACCGCCTCCCGCCTCCACGACGCTCAAATGCCAGCGCCATCACTCCTCCCCGAGGCGTGAACGGTTACGTTTCAATCCACCGCTACTACTTTCACAATCACCGCAAGAGCGACCAGCATTCGTACTCGCAGCGGACCCGGTTCATCCCCGACGAACTGTTGCCGTGGTTCGAGCCGGTGACCACGGGCCGATCCACGCTGGAGTTCCCGCAGGGCGATGCGGCGGGTGAAGTGACGACGGCGGATGTCAGGAGGCGGATTGGCAGGATGTGGGCGTGACGGCGGCGTCGGTACGGATTTAACTGCATCGGATTTCGCGAAACGGCACTGCCAAACCTTCCAGCACAGAGCCTTTTGTGAGACACCAACGCTGTACATCCATAGGCTGAAGAGGTTTCGGGCGACTTCTGAAACCAGCCATGTGAATGTGATTTTGTCACTCAGGTTTTCAGAAACTGGATCGAGTCCATCGAACATCATGCTATTGCCCAAGTTGCGACGGGAACAAACCGTGTCCTGAGTTGTTTGAACGTCCACCTACATGCCGCTCCACTGATTGGCCAAAGTTTTTGAGAATTCCTTAAGTCGTTTCATGGGTGATGTCGCGAACCAAAGAGAGCATATTCTCAGTAGTCATCGTTTAGCCTAAATCAGAATCAATTGCCCACAATCCGCACGGTGTTGGTGTGCTACCGTTCGTTGTTGGGGCAAGCATGATGGCAAGGTTCAATTCGCAATCACGGGATACGGCAAACAGTCGCGGACTTCATTCAGAAGTCGCATCTTCGCAGTTGCTCGTGTCGAGCTGGCTGACCTGCTCGACACGAGCAACTGCGACCCTTGACCGCCTCGTATCGGCTGGAAAGACTCCTGCCGCAATTAAGCTGGGCGGCAGAAAACTCTGGCGTCGTGTGGACGTTGATGAGTGGGTGAAGCTGGGTTGCCCAGATCGCACAGACTTCGAGACGTTGACCAAAGGCTGCTAACGAAGTTGTACCTTGCCAAGAAATTTTCTCCACCACGAACGGGTTCGACTCAAGACACCTTGACGATTTGACCAACTGTCCCGATTCAAGAAAGGCATTTTGGAATGTCACACCTCTTCCGCAAGCAAATCACACGCTATGTAGGCCCCAGCGGCAAGCGCTGTCCGAAAGAGGCCCCCGACGCCAAACGAGTCGATGAAAAGTCATCCAAGTGGTACGGGCGATTACGGTCACCTGACGGCATCGTCCGCGAAATCCCCTTGTTCAAGGACAAGACCGCCTCCCGCCAAAGGCTGGTCGAGTTGTAGCGGAAAGCCGAGCAATCGAACTCCGGGTTGCTTGATCCGTTCGAGGAATCACGCAGGCAACCACTCGCCGATCATGTTGCCGACTTCCGGCAGCACCTCGAATCGAAGGGAAACAGCGGTCAACACGTCGCATTGACGGTGGCAAGGTGCGAGGCTGTATTCTCGGGCTGTGGCTTCAAGCTGTTGGGACAACTCGATGCGGACAAGGTGGCAAACTGGCTCAAACAACGCCGCGATGGTGGGCTGGGAGTGGCAACGAGCAATCATCATCTCGGCTCGGTGAAGTCGTTCGGCAACTGGCTGGTGAAGGCTCGCCGATTGGAGCGGAATCCGTTTGCTCACCTGTCCAAGCTCAATGGCAAGGTCGATGTCCGTGTCGAGCGGCGAGCGCTGGAATCCGAGGAACTCGCCCGGCTGATCGACACCACCGAAAATAGTCAGCAAAACTTCCGAGGGCTGACGGGTTCTGATCGAGCGGCCCTCTACACGCTGGCCACGATGACCGGATTGCGAGCCAACGAACTGGCAAGCCTCACGGCATTGTCGTTCGACTTTCAAGCCAACCCGCCCACGGTGACCGTGGAAGCCGCCAACGAAAAGTCCGGCCGTGGTGCCACGCTTCCGCTTCATCCGTTCGCGGCCGACAAGGTGTCGATGTGGTTGAAGACTCGACCGCATTCATCCGCCGCGCGGAAGGTCAAGCCTCTGGTCGAAACACTGTGGCCCGGCACATGGTCCAAGAAAGCGGCCGAGATGTTCCGTCGCGACTTGGACGAGGCCCGGTCGATCTGGCTGAAGTCGAGAAGACCACAGTCAAACACGAACGGCGAACGGAGAGCAGGCTCCTCAAGCCGGAGAACGCGAACGGCGAAGTTGCCGGCTTCCACGCTCTGCGGCATACGTTCATCACGATGCTGGCCAGTTCGGGAGTTCATCCCAAAGTCGCCCAAGTGTTGGCGCGACATTCGACGATCACGCTGACTATGGATCGGTACTCCCACACGCGACTGGTAGACCTCAACATGGCCATCGAGAACCTGCCGTCGCTCGCTCGCTCGGAACGTCTGAAGGCGGACGTGGCAATGGACACGATGGCTTCGGTCGATTCCGTTGCCGACCAAGACAATGCGTCTGTTTGGGTTGCACGCCGGGTTGCTGTCTTTGGTGATTTTCCAGGCGAATCGGTGACGACTTCTGATGAAATGCAACCCGCAACACGGCTCGCCAAAGAAGTCGAAAATCCCTTGAAAACACGCGGTTTCCAAGGGATTTCCTCCAGAGGCTCCGGTCGGAGTCGAACCGACGATGACGGATTTGCAATCCGTTGCCTTAGCCACTTGGCTACGGAGCCGACGCACAGTTGATCGGCACAACCAGTGCTTCGAGTTGAATCTTCCCAATCGCAAAATTCAGAACAGTCGGAACAGAAGGACTAAAGTCCCAAGCGAAGCGGGGGCGGATCGTAGTCACCGTTTGGGACATGGTCAACCAACTTGGCGAGGGACGCAGGGCAACCTTTCGATGCCTCGCGAGGCATCGACTGAGTCGTTTCGCGACGTGGACCACATCCCGCGCATCGAGTGACGTTTGAGCCTCTTTTTCCATGCCCGCGCGGTGGGTTGCCTACGCAGTGAGGTGAAGCAATCAGGGAACGAATGTTTCCTTCGCCGCATCGGTTCCCGGCCAATTAAAGCTCTTGATGATGGCTGCTTGTTCTGGGGCGAAGTGAATCAGATTCACTTCCACGATCTGGAATTGGTTGAGGTCGTGATGCTGTCGCGCGAGGGAGACAACTCGTGTCAAGGTTTGGTTCGATTTATCGGCCTCTTGATTTGGGTCGAAGGGGACGCTCATCGAGACGCGCAGCGTGTTGGCTCCTCGGCCCTTGAGCTTTCCCCCTCCGACGTTGGGCCGCGAGTGCCGGAACTCACGGCCCAACGCTTCGCGCAGAGGGCGAAATGGACGTGTGTTGAACTCGAAATAGATGAACAACAACGCCGTGAGAAACAGTCCGAGTGCGAACATACCGACCACGATCGCGCGACCGGAGACGACTCGGTCTTGGGGGCGTGCAAGTTTGGTGGGTTCATCGAGAGGAGTGACGGGCGAGGAACTCATGAAGCGAACCAATCGGAGAAGGAAGAATCAGGAAGAGACGTGGAGAAGTTCCTTCACCCTAGCCCTCTTCCCCACCAGAGCGTGGAGCGAGGGGACAAGGCAAGAAAACCAGACGAGAGAGATCACGTCGGCTGCACGCGTTCGGCTCGTTTGCCTGCTTGGTAGATGACTTCCATTTCGTGCAGCGTCGCGTCACGCAGCTCACGATGCTGGTCTTTCAGGCGTTGTTCGATGTACTGGACTCGCCGTTGGAATTTGGCATTGCTGGCGCGGAGAGCTTCTTCCGGGTTGATGTGCCAGCGTCGCGCGATGTTGGCCAGCACAAAGAGGACATCGCCGAGTTCGCCCTCCATGCGCTGCTGTCGTTCGCGGTCAAACGGCGGTGGATCAGGTTCGACGGCGGACTCCACCGTGGCTGCTCGGTGTGGGACTTGGCCCTCGGAAAACATCTCATGGGCGAGTTCATCCAGCTCTTCTCGCAACTTGTCGAACAGCATGTCTCGGGCAGGGAAGTCGTAGCCGACGCGCGCCGCCTTGGCTGACAGTCTCGCCGCGCGGGCGAGTGCTGGCAGAGCCGTGGGCAATCCGTCGAAGATCGACTCACGCTGTTTCTCCTGCTGCTTGATCCGGTCCCAGTGCTGAGCGACCTCACCGGCAGAAGCGACGTTCGTGTCGCCGAAGACATGCGGATGCCGCTCGATCATTTTACGAGTCAGCCCTGCCACAACATCGTTCAAATCGAACCGCCCTTCGTCAGCCGCGATCTGGCTGTCGAGGACCACTTGCAACAGCACGTCACCGAGTTCCTCCACGATCGCCGCGTCATCGTTCGAGTCGATCGCTTCGAGTAGCTCGTAAGTCTCTTCGAGCGTGAACGGCTTGATTGTGTCGAGCGTCTGTTCGCGGTCCCACGGACAACCGGTCGGCGAGCGAAGTTTCGCGATGACATCGCACAGTTCGCGAAAGGCCGGGCCGAGTTGTTCGTGGTCGGGCGGCATCCCCATCAGACGCGGCGGGAGGTCCGTTGGTGCGGGGGAGGATCGGTGTGGCGTATTATCAGTCATCAATCATCCAGGTACACATGGCAGGGACGGAACGAGGTCGAGACGGTACGTTCTGAAGCTGAGGTTGTCCACGAGAGTCAGTGACGGTGAATTTTCCACGTCCGAGAGTGGCGTTGTCGTAGGGTGCGTGGAGTCTTCGGAACGCACCCTCACGGGAACAGAGACTCTCTACCGATGCGTTCCGAGGACTCCACGCACCCTACGGCTGAGGCTGTCCACGAGGGTGAGCCGGGAGGAGTCCGGCTTATCGAGCTGTCGCGACTTTCCGGATTCTCGGCGACTCGGCCAGTTTTCTTCTAAGACGACATCGGCTCATGCGTCTTCAAGGGCACAGCCGCTGACCTGACACACAGGAGGTGAGATGGAGCCACCCGCAATCAGTCTCGATGCTCTTGCTGCGCCGACGGGAGGATGGGCACTCTTGCCCGTCCCTCGGGAAGGTGACCGAGCGGCATTGCGCCTTGAGCGCAACGTCGAACACGCTAAGACGGACGGGCAGGAGTGCCGATCCTACGGTCGAGATGCGGCTTGGTTGCGGGCGGTGATCGCTCGATGGGAGGGGCCGCTGGTGCGGTACGCGACTCGGGTGGCGAGAGACATCGAGCTGGGACGCGATGCCGTGCAGGAGACGTTCCTGCGACTGTGTCGATTGAATGACAACGAACGATCCGAAGTGGAAGGGCATCTGGCGCGGTGGCTGTTCACGGTCTGTCGGTCTCGTGCTTTGGACGCCAAGCGAAAGGAGAGTCGTATGTCGGTGGTGCTTGATCTTGATGAACGGACCTCGGTCGGTTTCGTTCCCCCAAATGAAATGCTGGAGCGGCGCGAGACGGAGGACCGCGCGATCGCGCTGCTCGACCGACTGCCCGACAACCAGCAGGAAGTCATTCGGCTGAAGTTTCAAAATGATCTGAGCTACCGCGAGATCGCCGACATTACGGGACACAGCGTCTCGAACGTCGGCTTCCTGCTCCACACGGGGATCAAGCGGTTGCGAGAGATGATGAAGGGTGACGAAGAGCCGTAGGGTGGGACCAGCGGCGCTTCGCCGCGCTGGCCCACCACGAATGCTCGATGTTTCCTGATGGTGGGCTGGCGCTCGAGCTGAGCTTGCCCCGCAGCATTCTGGGGTCGGGCGTTCAAATTTCAAAATTGGTCGAGTGAGAGACATGGTGTTTGAAGTCAACTCCCCGGC
>JAYVDI010000244.1:0-13339 GCA_043749505.1 Schlesneria sp.
TGACATGCGGGCGAAATCGGATGCACCGGCGGCTAGCGCCGTGCCGCTCACGGGTTCTTCGCAACCATCTGCAGTGGGCAAGTTACTTGCTCAAACTCACGGGCCAACATTGTGGAGATCCCTCACGCCGCTGTTGGCGACGGTGGCGGCGCTGAATCTGTGGCCGTGGTGTTGTCGCACGCTGGCGTCGTCGGGTGAGGCGGTGTTCAGTGCGATGGGATTGGTGGGGGCGAGGATGACCAAGGTGTTGGCTCACGTTCCCGAAGATGCGACGTTGTCGATCTTTCTCGGTGTTGTTGTGGCGTTCGTCTTGCTGGGGCCTCATTTGAAGGACGGTTGGAAATGCTTGGGCGAGGGCTTCACGAACGGGTTCCTCGCCATTGGTTCGACTGCGGCGGTCGTGGGATTTGGAGCGGCCGTGAAAGACCTGCCTGCGTTTCAGCAAGTTGTCTCGTGGGTGACGCACATTCCCGGTGATCCACTGCTCGGCGCGGCGCTGGCTGTCGCGGTGATCGCGGCCATTGCGGGATCGGCCTCGGGAGGACAGGCGATCGCGCTGCCGATCCTCAAGCCGATCTACGTCGATGAATTGGGAGTGGCTCCGCGCGCTTTGCATCGTGTGGTGGCGATTGCCTCGGGGTCGCTCGACACGCTCCCCGCAAATGGCTTTGTCGTGATGCTGATCCGTGTCATCTGCGGTGAGACTCACGCCCGCGCTTACGGCCCGATCTTCGTCACGACGGTGCTGATCCCGCTGGGCGGGACGTTGCTGGCGATCGGGCTGTTCAAGCTTGTGCCGGACTGGGCGAAGATGTGAGATGGGCCAGCGATACCAACCCGCAGCGTGAGCAAGGATGACGGATCGCGATTCCTTGCTTGTAACCTGTCCCAGAACAACCCTGCTGTTTGTCGCCTTTCGCTCCGCGAAAAGGCGTTCTTTCGCGGAGCGAAAGGCGACCTTGTTTTCGGTCTGGTTCTTACGCTGCGGTTCTACATTCTTGCTCACGCTGCGGATTGGTGTGGGCGAATTTCTCGCCGGTTGCCGATGATGCCGGCTTGGTTCAAATCGAGGTAACAGCCAAACGGAAGACCCCTCACCCTCTCCCCGCAAAGCCGGGGCGAGGGAACCGGAGAAGACAACTGGCATCCAGAGCCGCTCCCGTTTCAACCATGCCTGAATTCCCGATCCCTCGTTCTGAGTGAATCCCCATGACCAACGACGCGGTGCTCACGGTTCTGATCTTACTGTTTGCAGTGTTGTATTCGTCCGTTGGTCATGCGGGGGCGACGGGTTACTTGGCGGCGATGGGGTTGATGAGCCTTGAACCCTCCGTCATGAAGCCCGCCGCGCTGGTGTTGAATGTGTTGGTCGCCAGCATCGGGACGGTGCGGTTCGCGCGGGCGGGTTGTCTGCCGTGGCGAGTCCTCTGGCCGTTTGCGGTCGCTTCGATTCCGTGTGCATTTCTGGGCGGAGTGCTGACGCTTCCGGCGTCGCTCTTCAAGCAGTTGATCGGCGCGATGTTGCTCATCGCGGCCACGAGGCTGTTTGTTCAACCGGTGACGGACAAGACGGAGGAGTGCGTGCCGCCCTCGTTTTGGTGGTCGCTGCCTGTCGGTGGGCTGGTCGGTTTGGTGGCCGGACTGACCGGGACGGGGGGAGGCGTGTTGCTGACTCCCGTGCTGCTGTTCATGCGTTGGGCGAAGACCCGCGATGCGGCGGGAGTCTCGGTGGCGTTCATCCTGGTCAATTCGATTTCGGGTCTGGCGGCGCAGGCGAGAGCCGTTCCGTTGCTGCCAGCGTCGATCTGGCTGTGGCTGGTGGCGGCAGGATTGGGCGGGATGATCGGAACACAACTGGGAACGCGCCGTCTGGCCGCTCCCGTGCTGCGGCGGTTGCTTGGCGTGGTGCTGGTCATCGCGGGAGTGAAGATGTTGTTCGACGAATTCAAGCCGAAGGCTGCGCCAAAACCAACCAACTCAGCCGCGCACTTTGTACCCGAGGTTGCTCAACAGCAGTCGTAGTCTCTCGATGTGATCGCCTTGAATTTCGAGTGATTCGCCATCGAGCGTCCCGCCCGCGCCGCACGAGTTCTTGAGCTTGGCCAAGAGTGCAGGAATGTCATTCGCCTCGGCAGCCAAGCCGCGCACGACGGTGACGACTTTGCCCTTCTTCCGTTTCTCGACGACCAACTTCGCCGTCTGTTTCTCCGGCGCGACGAGCTTGCTCGGCGCTGCGACCGGTGGACACGAGCATTCGCTCTCCAGCTTCTCGCACCGCTCACAAACCGGTGGCCGATCCCATTGCGTTCCGGCGAACAGCCCCATTGTTTGTGACCTTTGGTGTTGAGATGTGTCTTGAGCGGGAAGAGTCTCGGCCGACAGGCGGTTGTGGGGCAGGTTTGTAACCTGTCCGTCCGGTACTTTCACGAGGCACGGGCAGATACCAAACCTGTCCCGCGGGCTGATGGTCGCCAGAGTCGGAGGTTGAGTTGAGAAAGCCTGTTTGACGCCAGCCTAGGGAGCCGAATAGAATCGGGATCGACCGATGTGAATGGTCGCCCGCCTTTTTGCCTGCCTGATTTTGAATGGTTGTTGCGGCCGTCTCGGTTGTGACGACTCCTGCCGATTTAGGGGTGCCTTCCAGAACCCCTCACCCCCGGCCCCTCTCCCGACCACCGAAGCGGCGGTGCCCGAGCCGGGGCGAAGGGTGAAATGCTCCGAACGATTGCCACTGCTACTGAAAGGGTTTGCCATGTTCCGACTCGATCTCGGTTCGACCGGTCGTTACTGCGATGGGATGTCTCGTCGGAGCTTTTTTCAGGTCGGTCTAGCCGGAATGGGAATAGCCGGACTGCCGCAGATTTTGCGGGCGAAAGAGGCGTCGGTCGAGCAGGGGGCTTCGGCGAAGAACACGTCCGTCATCTTGATTTGGCTCGATGGCGGGCCGAGTCACCTCGATCTGTACGATCTGAAGCCGCAGGCTCCGGCCGAGTACAGAGGCCTCTGGAATCCGATCAAAACGAACGTCGATGGCTTCGAGATTGGTGAACTGTTTCCGCTTCAAGCCAAGTGTGCGGACAAGTTCTCGCTCGTCCGTTCGCTCTATCACAACAACGGTGATCATTTTGCGGGCGGGCACCTGATGCTGACCGGTCGCGGTGGAGCGAGCGGTGCGGATACGGCGGGCAAGTCGCCGTTTGTCGGTTCGGTGGCGACGAAGGCGACCGGCGCAAGGCAATCGGGGATGCCGCCCTATGTCGCGGTGCCGTATGCGTCGAGCATTGGGCTGCGACCGGGATACTTCGGGGCGAACTATGTTGGTGCTGCGTACAACCCGTTCGAGACGGACGGCGATCCGAATGCGTCGAACTTCAGCGTGCAGAACATTCAAATGCCCGGTGGGATGACGGTGCAACGGCTGGATGATCGGGCGTCACTGACGAAGGGTTTCGACAAGTTGCGGCGCGATGCCGATGCGTCGGGGTTGCTCAACGCGATGGACCGGTTCGACCGGCAGGCTCTGGAATTGGTGACCGGCTCCGCCGCGCGTCGAGCCTTTGATCTCGGGCAGGAAGACCCACGTCTGCGTGACCGGTACGGCAGGCACAGTTGGGGCCAAAGCACTCTCTTGGCAAGGCGACTCGTCGAAGCCGGGACTACGTTTGTGACGGTCCATCTCGGTGGCTGGGATCATCACTGGGACTTGAAGAAGGGGATGGAGAACTATCTCCCGATGGTCGATTCGCTCGTGTCGGCTCTGCTCGAAGATCTGTCGCAACGCGGGTTACTTGACCAGACGCTGGTGATGCTGTGCGGTGAATTCAGCCGCACGCCTCGCATGAATGACGGCGGCAATGGCGGTGCTCCAATGAGCATGGGGACTCCCGGACGCGATCATTGGGGCAACGCGATGTTCTGTTTGCTGGGGGGAGGCGGAGTGAAGGGGGGCCGCATCGTGGGATCGACCAACCGATTGGGCGAAGTTCCGCAGGACCGCCCGATTACTCCGGCCGACATTCACCACACAATGTTCCAAGTGCTGGGCGTTGATCCGAATGTGAGTTTCTTGAATCACAGCGGTCGCCCAGTCGCCGCGCTCGAGCCGGGGGCGGTGATTCACGAGTTGTTCTGATCGGCGGAATGCGACCCCGGAAGTGCGAACTTGGGTAGGAAGGCGGTCTTGATTGCGCATCGACACGGACTGTCGGAGGGCGAGGTGAGGGACCACTCGATCCATCGGGGCTGAGAAATCGCGTGGAGCCTGCATTTGAGGAAGGAAATGTGGCGATTGCCGAGCCGCTTCCTTGACACTTCTTTTCGAGTTCTCGTACCATCCCGCCCCTCGTCACGGGGAGCCTTACCGCCGCCGAGTGCGAAGGGTTGTCCCGGATTGAATTTCGTCACCGCAATTTAGAGTTGGAAGCGACCGCAACATGGCCGTACCGAAGCGAAGACAATCGAAGGGCCGGTCGCGCCGCCGACGAAGCCACGATGCCATTAAAGTCCCGCAGTTGCATCACTGCCAGCAGTGTCAGACTCGTATCCAGACACATGTGGTTTGTCCCACCTGCGGCTATTACATGGGACGTCAGTTGCTCGAAGTCGAGGAATAGACCTCCATGCGGATTGCCTTGGACGCGATGGGGGGTGACTTCGGTGCGTCCCCCAATATCGATGGAGCGATTGCCGCCCTCAAGGACAATCCTGATCTGCAAGTGACGCTCGTTGGCGATCCGCCAGCGCTCGAACCGTTGATTGCCAAATCCGGATATTCGGGCGGTCGCCTACACCTGCATCCCGCCGAGGGCTGGGTGGAAATGGGCGAAAAGCCAATCGAGGCGTTACGCTCCAAGCCGAAATGTTCCATCACGGTTTGCTGGCAGCTCATGGCGACTCAGCAAGTCGATGCTGTCGTCAGTGCTGGTCACACGGGAGCCGTTGTCGCAGCGGGACTACGGACTCGACTCTTCTTGAAGGGGGTCAAACGTCCTGGTATCGCCGTGGCGCTTCCCACCACCAAGGGCAAGACTGTTCTGATGGATGTGGGTGCCAATCCGGGTGCTCGTCCGGAACACCTCGTTCAGTACGGTGTGATGGGATCGATTTACTCGCGTGAGATGTTCGGTGTCGAACGTCCGTCGGTCGGCCTGATGAACATCGGCAGCGAAGACGGTAAGGGGACGGATGTCGTTCGCGAGTCGCACTCACTTTTCTCGCAGAGCGTCTTCAACGACCGGTTCTTGGGGAATGTTGAGGGGCGTGATCTGTACACCGGTGCCGCTGATGTCGTGATCTGCGAAGGCTTCGTCGGCAACGTTTTGCTCAAAGCGGCCGAAGGGCTGGCCGAGATGATGCTGAAGACGGTCGCGGCCGAAGTTCTCGGGGCTTTGAATGCCGAGAAGGCTTTGGCGATGCAAGCCTTCCACAACTTGGCCAAGCGGTTCGAGTACCACGAAGCGGGCGGTGCTCCGCTGTTGGGAGTGGATGGGATCTCGATCATTTGTCACGGATCGAGTACCAACCGATCCATTCAGAATGCTCTTCGGTTGGCGACGACGCTGAAGGCCCGCCGTCTCAACGAGCAGATCGTCGAGGAACTTTCGCGCGAGCCATCCACTTCATTGGCCTGAGGTCGATCAATTGACGGAGGCCATTGCGGTGGTCTTCGCGCCGCTCTGCTTTCGTCGCGTATCGACCGCAGTGTGAAATTTGGGAGAGTCTTCAATGAGCCGCATTGCATTTCTGTTTCCGGGGCAGGGGGCGCAGCACATCGGGATGGGGATGACTCTCGCCGAAAAGTGTCCTGCTGCAAAGAGACTGTACGAGCGAGCGGGCGAAGTTCTTGGGTATGATCTTGCCGCTCTCTGCTTCAGGGGGCCGGCTGAGCGACTCAACACGACCGTGGTCAGCCAGCCAGCTCTGTTTGTAAGCAGCCTCGCCGCGCTGGAAGTGTTGAAAGCGGAGCGGCCGGAAGTTGTGGAGACTTGCGCCTTCGCAGCAGGACTCAGCTTGGGTGAGTACACCGCGCTGACGTTCGCCGGAGCGATGACGTTTGAAGAGGGCTTGCGAGTCGTGAAGGCTCGCGGCGAAGCAATGCAGGCTGCGGCGGATGCGTTCCCGTCTGGAATGGTTAGTGCGTTGCTGCTTGATCGTGAGCAAGTCGCCAAGGTCTGTGCGGAAGCTTCGGTCGGAAGCCAGATGTGGATTGCTAACTATCTCTGCCCGGGCAACACGGTACTCTCGGGAGACAAGACTGCATGTGAACGTGCGGCGACACTCATCGAGCAGGCGAATGGAAAGCCAATCCCACTGACGGTGGCAGGAGCGTTTCACACGCCACTCATGGAGTCCGCCTGCGAGAAACTGTCCGAGGCTCTCAGCAATGTCGCAATTCAATCGCCTCGCATTCCAGTTATTTCCAATGTGGACGCGAAGTCGCATTCGGATCCCGAAGACATTCGCGGAGTCTTGGTGCGACAGGTGACTCAGCCGGTCCTTTGGGAAGACTCCATTCGGTGGCTGCTGGCTGAGAATGTCGATTTGTTCTTCGAGATCGGCCCCGGCAAAGTGTTGAAGGGGTTGCTCAAGCGGATCGACAGAAAAGCCAACTGCGAGTCGATCAACGACACGCCGTAAGCGATCTGTACTGTCCTTCCTCCCTCATTTGATGGTCTATTTTTGAATCTGCGCGAACTGACAGAGGGGTGATGTCCTCGTCGAAGCGAGTGGCCATGGCGGCAAATTTCATCGGTTGGAAGTGTCATCTCAGACTCGGTCAATCGAGAAGTTTCCTGCGGTTTACATGCCCACGGAAACGCGGTATACCTCCCCGCCGCCTAAGGCTAGAGTCGGTGTCTGGCTGAGCGATTTGCCTTGGTGGAGTCGCCTGTTTGGCTTGTCTATTGAGTCGTTTTGAACAGTTGAATACTACCTGCTCCGAAGGAGTGAAGCGTGGCGTCGGTCGAAGAGGTCAAAGAGAAGGTCATCAGTATCGTCAGTGAGCAGCTCAATATCCCCAAAGAGGATATTAAGCCTGAGAGCGCGTTCATCGCAGATCTTAAGGCAGACTCGCTCGACCTAGTTGAACTCGTGATGGAGTTCGAGGACGAGTTTGGAGTTCAAATTCCCGAATCCGACCAGGACAAGATTCAGTCGGTGGGTGATGCCGTTAAATACATTATGGAAAAGCAGTGACGGATGGCCAGACGTGTCGTCGTGACAGGGATGTCGGTGGTCACCGCTCTCGGGAGTGATCTTCCTGAGTTTTGGGAGCGGTTGTGCGCCGGCAAGAGTGGGGTGAGCCGACTAGAACGGTTCGACTGCTCCGACTTCAAAGTGAACTTTGGTGGTGAAGTCAAAGACTTCAAGCCGGAAGACCACTTTGAGGGGAAGGAAGCTCGTCGTCTCGACCGTTTCAGTCAGTTCGCGCTCGCGTCCGCGCAGAAGGCCGTCAGGCAAAGCTGCATCGACTTCTCCAAAGAGTCGGATCCGTACCGTTGTGGCGTGATCGTTGGTAGTGGCATCGGCGGGCTGAATGAGATTGAGGAGCAGCATTCCAAGCTTTTCGATCGTGGTCCGTCGCGTGTCTCCCCGCTGATGATTCCCAAGCTCATGGTCAACGCGGCGAGCGGTAACATCTCGGTGTTCTGGGGACTCAAAGGTCCAAGCAGCGCCGTGGCAACCGCCTGTGCGTCCGCCAGCAATGCCATTGGCGATGCGTTTCGAGTGATTCAACACGATGTCGCGGATGTCATGATCGCAGGCGGAAGCGAAGCGGCGATTACGCCGATGGGTCTGTCTGGATTCGCCAGAATGGGTGCGCTTTCCACGCGAATGGATGCTCCCGAAGCGGCCAGTCGGCCGTTTGATCGTGATCGCGATGGCTTCGTGCTTTCCGAGGGAGCTGGCATTGTTGTCTTGGAAGAGTACGAACACGCTAAGCTTCGTGGTGCCCCGATCTTCGCGGAGATGCTGGGTTACGGAGTCTCTTCGGATGGATCTCACATGACAGCGCCCGACCCCGAAGGGGCTGGAGCGGCTCGTGCGATGATGTCTTCGCTGAAAGATGCTGGTTTAAATTTCGATCAAGTTGGTTACGTGAACGCACACGGTACGAGTACGCCGCTTGGTGACAAGGCTGAGACGAACGCCATCAAACGAGTATTTGAGTCTCACGCCAAGAATGGCCTGTGTGTGTCGAGTACCAAGAGTCAACTAGGCCATTTGCTGGGAGCCTCAGGCGGCGTCGAGTTTGTAATCTCGATTCTGTCGTTGATGCACCAGTTAGTTCCGCCCACGATCAATTTGGAGAATCAAGACCCCGAGTGCGACTTGGACTTCGTTCCGAATCAAGCTCGGCAGGTGACTACGCTGAACCATGTCCTGTCGAACAGCTTCGGTTTTGGTGGTCACAACGCATGTCTGGTTGTTGGCAAGGTCGCGTGACGGTCGTTGGGAGCGCGGCCCGTTGACTCGATGTCGTTGGGCTTGCCTCGATTGCTAGGAATTTGAGAAACCTTTTGTCACGCCTCAGTACTTGAGGCGTGAATGTCGGGTTGGACCGGATTGCCTCGTGTTGACGGACTGTCTCAGGGGCTCATTCGAGTACGGCGGTGAGCGTTTCGGTGTTCGATGCAGGCTTGGCGTCACTCTTGTGAAGGCGCTGTGCGAATCGGTGGTCACCACAGTTTGAGTGAAAATGAGCGACTCTGAACAAACCTCCCGACAAGTCGTGATCACCGGTATCGGCGTTCTCAGCCCGGTCGGAATTGGCATCGACGAGTTTTGGAAGAACCTCTCCGAGGGGCGATCGGGCGTGACTCGCTGCAGTCTCTTTCCTGGCTTCGCGGCTCCGGATGGTGTCGGTGGTGAGGTGACTGGGTTCACCGATGAGTCGGCTCGAAAGGTTTATCTCAAGGACCAGCGCAAAAATATCAAGGCGATGTGCCGTGAGATTCAACTCGGCGTTGCTTCAGCGGGTCTCGCGTTACAGCATTCAGGTGTGGTGCTCGACTCCATCGATCACGAGCGTTTGGGGGTCGAGTTCGGTGCGAATCTGATGTTGAGTGATCCCAACATCCTCGCGCCCGGCTGTGAGGCGTGTTGCGAAGAGGGGACCAGGACGTTCCAGTTTGAACGCTGGGGCCAAGAGGGGATTTCCAAAATGGAACCTCTCTGGCTGCTGCGCTATCTTCCCAACATGCCCGCCTGTCACATCAGCATTTCGTCCGATGCGCGTGGGCCGAGCAATTCGCTCACTTTGGATGAAGCCTCGGGAAATGCGGTCCTCGGCGAAGCGATGCGAATTGTGTTGCGCGGTCATGCCGACATGATGATCACCGGAGCAACTGGCACGACGCTGCATCCGATTAAAACTCTGCATCTCGCGCTGTGGGATGACATCGCTCGGACTCCCGATGTTCCTGGATCGCGTTGTCGCCCGTTTGATCGAGATCGGTCAGGGCGAGTCGTTGGTGAAGGGGCTTGTTCTTTCATCTTGGAAGATCGAGCACATGCGGAACGTCGCGGAGCCAAGATTTGGGCGAGGCTACTCGGCACCGGTTCTTCGTGCGTGTTGAGTTCCACAGGAGTCGCCGGAACTCGCGCGGCACTCGTCAACGCGATGAAGTCCGCCTTGCGCGATGCCGGACTGACTCCCGACAAAATCGGTCATGTGAACGCGCACGGTTTGGGAACGAAGGAGTCCGACGTTGAGGAGGCTGCCGCAATCCTCGATGTGTTTGGCAGCGATCTCGGTCGCAGAATTCCTGTCACCGCACCGAAGAGTTTCATGGGGAATTCGGGGGCTGGCTGCGGGACTCTCGAATTGGCGGCATCGGTGGTTGGGTTAAGTCGCGGGTTAATTCCGCACACCCTGAACTACGACACGCCCGATCCCGCCTGCCCGATCAACGTCGTGACAGGACAACCGCGTGAGACAAACAATCGCGTCGTCCTCAACATCAACGTGTCGCGAGCTGGCCAAGCCAGCGCCGCGATTGTTGAGGTCTATTGAGGCAAGACGGCAGAGTCTGTGACTCGTACTACAGCCTCCGTTACTGAAGTCCGGCTTTCAGAAAAGCCTGACTTCGTTTCCGCCGATCGCACGCTACTTGGCCGTGAACGAACCTTGCGCGAATTGGGCACCGCGGTAAGCTGAAAGTTGGGTCGCCTTCGTCTTCAAGACTTCTGTGTAGAACGCGGCGGCATTGGTTTTGTCACCGGCCTGCGAGCGTCGTTCGGCGATGAAGTAGTACGCCTCGCAAAGCTGAGCGTTCTTCAAATTGGCATCGGTCACCTTGCCGACCACGTTGACGAGGTCTTGTTCCGAGATCTTGCCGTTCAAGAACAGGACCAGTGAGTCGATCCAATCTCGCTCCTTCTCGGTCTTCTTGGCAGAGGCATCGACAATCGGGGCTGCTGCATCGGGTTGGCCCATCAGGACCAGCACCCAACTTCGCCACGGGTTCAGGTAACGCATGTTCGCGTCGAGTGCGACGGCTTGGTCGAAGGCGGCTTGTGCTCCGGCGAAGTCCTTCATGAAGTATTTGGTGAATCCCACGTCGGCATAAGCCACGGGGTTCTTCGGGTCCATCCGATTCACTTGGCCATAGTCTTCCAACGCACCGTTCACATTGCCTTGAGCCAATCGGCAGGTACCGCGCAGGCTGAGGAAGACCGAGTTGGTCGGGGCGAGCTTGATCGCTTCTGAGAAGTCGGCTTCTGCTCCCGGAAGATTGCCAGCGGCCTGCTGGGTGAAGCCGCGATTGGTGTAAGCCACGGCGAACTTGGGGTCGATTTGCAGTGCCTTGTTGAAGTCGGCCACCGCTTCGTTGAACCGCTTCTGCTGCTGCAAGAACAGCCCGCGATTGTTGAAGACCAACGGGTTGGTCGGAAACGTATCGACGGCCGATGAGAACGCGGCGAGCGCCTTGTCGGCCTGCTGACTGACGACGTAGCTCTCGGCCAATCCGACGTGCGAACCGAGATGTCCGGGGAAGCTTTTGATGGCGGCCTGATAGTCCTGAATCGCGGCCTCAAGGTTCTTCTGGTGGATGTAGGCGGCGGCCCTCTGGTAGAGCGTGTTGGCCCGCTGTTCTGGCGTCAGCGTGGTGCGATCAAGAACGCTTTTGGCGACTGCCAGCACGACATCGGCATGTTCCTTTCGTCCCTCCAAATTGGCGAGGGCCGTCATGCCATACATGTAGGGAAGGTAGTAATTGATCTCATTGCTGCCGGCGAGACGGAGGGAGTCGCGAGCGTCTTCGACTCCCTGCCGCAGTTCTTTGCCGTTGCGATTGACGACGCCCAGTTCGACGTGCGAACTGGCTCGCAGGTAGAGCGCGCCGTGGTCTTTGGGGTTCTGCGCCAAGACGCGCGTGGTGATTTCGAGGCACTTGGCGAAGTCGCCCGTTTGATAGGCCGCTTCGGCTTCTGTCTTGAGCTTGTCGGCTTCGGTCGTTCCCTGAGCACCGGCAAATCCGGCAGAAACTAGAATGAGAAACAGTCCGCAAGCGCAACCGTGCAATGACATGGCAGACTCCCAAGGCGAGTGAGTTGAATGAGCGAAGACCATTCGAGGTCGGCGCAGATTCAAGCTGGAAACAGACCTCGCGTCAACACACGCCGCGCAGACAGAAGCAATCGCAAGGAATCGCCTTGCGGAACGTCACCACTTCGTGATCTGGCCGAGGCGCGACAGCGGCTGGCCATCGGGACCGACCAGTTTGATTTCATCGAGTTGGAAGCCCCGTTGCTTCACTGCGAAGAGGGTTTCGTCCAAGACGCCGTCCGCTTTCTTGTCGGACTTGATGCGGTCGTAGACTTCCTTGGGAACTCGCTCGGCCCAGCGTTGGACTTGCTCGAATTGCCCTGTTTCCGCGTTGCGGATCGAGCGTGTGACCGGCTGACCGGCCGCATCGTGCGCCGCGACGATCACGTAATACCCGGAGACTCGCTTGCCTTGTTCGTCCTCGAAGTAGCGGTCGATGCCGCTCTTGTCACTGGGACCGCTGATAATGTGGACCTCGTAGGCCTCATTCAGTTGGCCGAGCAACCCGGTAATGTGCTGCCCCAATTCCGCGAGCGACTTCACGTCGAACTGCTTTCTCGCGACATCGAGTTCCCCCGCCAGTCGCTCCAGTTCCTGAGTCACCGAAGCATCGCGTGCGACGGCACGCACGCGATCCAGCATGTCATTGGCCGCTGTTGTCAGTTCGGCTGAACGAGCCTTCGCGTTCGCCTGCATTCGGGCCGACAAATCGCGAGCGGAAACGGCCTGCTGAATGGCCTGTCGCGACGAGCGTGATGTTCGTGAAAACAACCCCGCTGACGTGTGCAGCATGTACCAGCCCGCTCCGGCGAGCGCGAGCATCAGTATCATCGTGACGCCAATCTGGCCGCGTCGAACATAGGCTTGAGCGAGCCGCAGGTTCAGGCTCGCTGGTGGTTCGCGGTACGTGTAGAGCGTGCTGAAGTATTGAGTGATCGCCGTATCGACCTCGACTTCGGAGACCCGTTCGCCGGTGATGTTCGTCGCCGCCAGCAGCCGCTCGCGCAGCATCTGCTTGGTCTCATCGACTGCGAATTCTTTCTCGACCGTCTCGCGCTGCTTCCGAAGTTCGGTCGCCACATCCATCACACGCAACATCTCGTCGAGCGTGAATTGCGATGGAGTTGCCTGACTGTTTGCCGACATGCACTGGCCCCTTTAAGGATCGTCGCGAGCCTCAATGGGATTTGATACGCTCGCCGCGACTGACGGTAGCACGGCAATGAACCGGAGTCGATTCCGTTCCGCACCCACTTGAATCGAGAGATCACTCATATGGCTGACACCTCTGCCCTCGCGAAAACTGCGACGACCGGCCCCGCGAACGCTGGTTCCACGACGACCACCTTGTCCGTTCCGGCGTTGCCAACGGGAATTCAGAAGTATCTCGACCGAGCCGTTTCGGTGTTGCAGAAGTTTGGCGTGGCTCCGACCTCGGGTTCGCAGTCGGAATTGACGAAGCTGCTCGACGAGGTGAAGCACGTCGGCGAGGCGAAGGTGCTGGCCATCGCCAAGACGATCCAGCACATGAGCACCTTCAACGCACTGGTGCGAGACAACGTCGAGAGCATCAACATCGGCAACCGCTACCTCGACATCACGCAAATGTTCGACAGCGTGCGCGACGACTCGAAAATGCTCATCAAGCAGCTCGACGACGGCAAGTTCAGCCTGGCCGAGAAGGCTCAGAACCTGTGGATGCGGCTGCAACGCGGCACTCCCAGCGCGCGGTTCGAGAAGATCATGAACCTCTACAAGGACGTGGCGGCCGACACCAAGAACCAGCTC
>JAYVDI010000245.1:0-4084 GCA_043749505.1 Schlesneria sp.
GCCGCAGCCGGGAGCATCTCGAAACGGCTCTTGGTCGAGTCGAACAACTCGGCGGCGAGGGTCTCATGCTGCGCCGCCCGGCATCGGCCTATGAGCCACATCGTTCATCCACGCTGCAAAAGGTGAAATCATTCCGTGACTGCGAAGCGATCGTCATCGGCCACGAACCGGGGAAGGGCCGCCACAAGGGCCGTCTCGGTGCGCTCGTTGTCGCACTGCCCAACGGCACGAGGTTCAACTGCGGCACCGGTCTGTCTGACGCCCAACGTGACCTGCCACCGGCCGTCGGCGAGACGATCACGGTCAAGTTTCAGGAGCTGACCGATGGCGGCGTCCCTCGGTTCCCTGTTTTTGTGGGAGTCCGTCACGATGAGCCAACCAACAATCCAACCATCAATTCACAAGCGAATAGGAAGGGTCATGAACTCATGTCCACCACAGCAACCACACCTCGGCGCTTCGAGTTCGTCGGCGGCAACTCAAGAAAGTTCTGGGAGGTCCGAACTCAAGGGAGCGATATCCACACGTCCTACGGCCGCATCGGGTCATTGGGTCAAACGTCGAGCAAGACGCTGGAGACGGCGGAAGCGGCCACGGCTCACGCGGCGAAACTCGTTCAGGAGAAAACTCGCAAGGGTTACGTGGCGGTCGCATGAGCGAGTCCTCGTCAAGCCACTTCTTCACTCTCCGAAAGCCCGTTTAAGGAGTCCACTCATGAATTTCAAATCAGGTTCAGTGCGAGTCGCGTCCCTGTTCGGGCGGCTCGCCGTAGTGGCACTCGGCAGTCCGGCGGTCGGCATCGCCATTCGTGCCGCCGCGTCTGCCGTCAGCGTCGTGGGCACCGTGGCTCGCAGATTCGTCCGCCGGTGAGGCCGCAGTCCATTCGCATCAAACTTCAGACTCATTCATTGAAAGAATCAAACATGGCCGGACTCACCGTCGCCGAAAAGGAACATTGGAAAGAACGCCTCTCGAAACGCATCGACCGCCGCATCGAAGCCATTACTGCCGAAGACCCACAGTTGTTGGATCGAGTTCATGGGGAAGCTCGTCAACGCGCGTTGGAGTCGCTTGGACTGGCCGACAACCAACGCGAACTCGATGAAATACGAAAACAGAAAGAGAAACTCGACGAGCGAGAAGAGGAACTCAAGAACCAACTCCTGGCGCGCGTCAGGGGAGTTCACATCAACGAGGTGGGCAGCACGTATGGCTGCGACACCGAAGTCAACAAGGCCATTCGCCCCCGTGTCGAGGCTCACGAAGCGCAGATCTTGATGAGCAGCGATGTCGGCCGACGCATCGTTGAGTTGCGCCGGGAGAAGGACAACTTGCTGGATACGGTCTGGCTGGCCACGTCGTCAGTGCAGATCAAGGAGCTATGGGGAAAGGTTGCCGATCTGTTGGGTGATACGGCTACGAAACTCGAACGTGAGGCGATGGCGATTACACCCGTTGTGGATTGAAGTCGCCGCCGAAGCACACTGTCACAAACCGCCTCCAGCCACCCCGACCGGTGGCTGGAGGCTTTCCATTTTCCTTAGCCATCAGGTATCCGCGTCTCCATCGAACAACGGCATGGCCGCTGTCAACGTGACTCTCATCGCCGCCGATCGCTTCCTAGTGAAAGCAAGATCTCCTCGCAGGAACACCCACGCTCACATCGCCAGCGATGGGCGACACCGCGTATCTGGAGTCGGGCATCTATTTCGGTCGTTTCCGACGCTGGCTGCATGAGATGCCCAATGTCCCTCTCCATCACCGCCGAGCGTTCCTGTTCTCGACATTCGGGGTTTCCGTTCTGTGGCGGGTGTGGCCGCATGGGGACGTTCTCATTCCGCCTGATACCCATGCCACATCCAGACCAGTGTGTCCGCCAGTGTAAGCTCGAACACTTTGCCATCACAGTGCTTCGTGGCACGGCTGAACACATAACGATAGTCGTAGCCCTTGGCCTTGAGGGCCGCCGCCGTCCGTTCGTTGGCCATCACCCAGTTGTGATAGGTTGACTCCGGATCCTTGGCGCGGTTGTCGTGCTCCGAGACGTGGGTGAAGATCCGCAGCGGCTTCTTCTCGCTGTTTTCGATCAGCTTCAGGCTGGAATGGTATTCCCACGCGCCGAGTGGATAAGCCGCCTCTTCCGGCGCGTCATCGTCCTGTTGATCAACGAACGTCCCGGAGTATGTGATCAAGCGACGGAACAGGTCGGGACGGAACCAGCCTATCGTGAGCGCCGCAGCACCGCCGGAACTGCAGCCCATCACGGCTTTTCCCCAAGGGTCTTTCGTGAAGGCGATCTTCGGATACGCGGCTTTGATCTCCGCATTGCTCAGCACGGCCGGCAACACTTCGTCATTGATGAACCGGGCGAACCGATCCGACATCGTGTCGTATTCCAGACCGCGTTCGCTCCCCTTGCCGTCGTCGCCACCGTTTTCGACGCCAATCGCGATGAAGGGAGGCAACTTGCGGTTCGGGTCCGTTGAGACCGTCAGATTGTCCAGTGCGTTGCGCACCAGGTTCAGCCGGCCCGGCCCGTCGAGTGTGACGAGGATCGGAGCCTTCGAGCCGTTCTTGTAGGCCGCCGGAACGTAAACAAAAATCTTCCGCTGCTTGCGCACGGGCTTCTTGAGGTCGAGCGTGGAATCATCCCCACGGAAGATATTGCTGTCCGCCAGCTGCATCGTGAACTCGAAGTATTTCCCCTTGGGTTTGCCCCGGTCCGTCAGATCGGGATCGATCTTGTAATCGGGGCCAACGACATGGTTGCCGTTCCCTTCCGTGCCGGGTTTGTCATCAGCAATCGCCGTGTTGGACGACAATCCCATGAGGGGAATCAACGACAAACAACAGATGCAACCGGACAGGATCGTTGATTTTGACAGCATGGCGAATGTCATCCGAACAGAGGCAGAAAGGGGCGCAGTTCATTTCACGGCTGGAAGTGGGACAATCCATGTGGTGGCAGTCAGAGGCCGGGGGTTCGCGGGGCTTCCCACGCTCCGGCGAACATGGCGACTTGGTCGATTCATTTCGCGTTGGGCTTCACGTCCCGCCGCGTGACTGTGCCGCCCCATTTCCCCGATGCGAGCGTCTTGCCGTCCGGACTGAACGCGACACCGCCCACCGGCTCCGTTTGCCCCCGCCGCCGCCGTATCAAGTAGCCCTGCGAGCGATCCCAGCGAATGGCCGACGAATCCCAAGAGCCCGTCAGTAATTGCTGACCATCCGAACGAAAGGCGAAGACAGCAGCGTCGCTCTGGTGTCCCGTCTGCAAGACCATATCCGGCACGTCCGCCGCGCTGGCCGCGCGGCACAGGAAGATGACGGCCACGACCGCATTCGCCTGCCACCAGAATCGCCAACGCGGCCACAGCATGTTCGAGATGTACAACGCCGATCGGGATGGTCTGGGTGATGGGTGACACTGGGCGATCAACATTTTCGGCACACCTTTCGGCTTCGGAATTCGGCCTTGTCTTCATCGTACTCGATTCCCGTTCGAGCCAACACGACATTGGGACGCTTCCAATCGTCGGTCGCAATCAAGTCTTGGCCAAGGTCCCGTTTGTTTAAGTTTTCCTCGTTCGTGGTGCGGTGGCTGGGACTGGTCGTCTTCAACCACATTTGCACTCACTGAAAACCCGTTCACGGAGTCATCCCATGAAGCTCAAAACATGTTCTGTTCGAGTCGCGTCCCTGTTCGGGCGGCTCGCTGGCCGTGCCATCTGCAGTCCGGCGGCCCGCTTCGCAGTTCGTACCGTCACCGTTGCGGTCACAGTGGCTCGCAGATTCGTCCGCCGATGAGGTGACACGTTCTGCCCTACGTCACGCCTCCAGCCGCGCCCTCACGGGTCGGCTGGAGGTGCTTCTCCTTTTTAGCTATCAGGGGCCAATCAGGATTAGCTTGACGCATCCGATTTTTGAATCGTCATGCCGATCCAGAACAATCTAATTCATTTGATCGAACCACCATGCCCAAGACCTCCAAGTCCGATGAGACCGTACCAGCACCGAAGCCATCCACAGCAGTAATCCGCGCCGCCGTGGCTCGTCTGGATGCGAGGTACGAAGTCGCACAGCG
>JAYVDI010000246.1:0-10299 GCA_043749505.1 Schlesneria sp.
TGGGGGATGGACGGCATGCTCTACATGAACCAGTCGATCTACATTCACAGCCACATCGAGACACCGTTTGGTGTGAGGCGGCTGAATGCCGGCGGCATCTGGCAGTTCCGGCCCGAGACGATGAAGCTGGACGTTTTCGCTCGCGGGTGGGTCAACACGTGGGGACATACGTTCGATCGCTGGGGCCAGTCGTTCACGACGGATGGCGCGGGCGGTGAGGGAATCAATTACGTCGTGCCGGGTGCGTCGTACCAAGCGGTGTTTGGTGTCCCCCGGATTCTGCATGGTCTGAATCCCGGCAGTCCCAAGTACTGCGGACTCGAAATGATCGACGGACGGCATCTGCCCGACGACTGGCAGGGGAACCTGATCACGCACGATTTTCGAGGCCATCGCGTCTGCCGGTTCGTGCTGAGTGAAGACGGAGCCGGGTTCGCGGCCCGTCAGCAACAAGACCTTATCAGCAGCAACCACGTCGCGTTTCGACCGATCGACGTGAAGCAGGGACCGGACGGCGCGATCTACATCGCCGACTGGTACAACCCGATCATCCAGCACGGCGAGGTCGATTTCCGCGATCCTCGCCGAGACCACACGCACGGCCGCATCTGGCGCGTGACCGCCAAGGGCCGCATACCGCTCCCGAAGCCGAAGCTTGTTGGTTCCTATGTCGCGTCGCTGCTGGACTCGCTCAAGTCACCTGAGACGTTTGAACGCCATCAGGCCAAACGCGTGCTGAAGGAGATGGGGGCCGAGAAGGTCGTTCCGCAACTGGCCGCGTGGGTGAAATTCCTCGACCCAGACTCCCGGTACTTCGAGCATCATCGGCTGGAAGGACTGTGGATGTACCAGAGCCTCGACGTGCCAAACGTCGAGCTGTTGGAGGCTGTTCTCAAATCGAAGTCGCCGCAGGCGCGGGCGGCTGGTGTGCGCGTGATCGTTCAATGGTTCGGCGTCGCCGTCGGCGCAGCGGTCGAGCCAAAGGTTCCCGGTCAGGCGGTGAAGGCTCTTGCGTGGTTGGAGTCCGCCGTCGCTGACGAGCATCCACGCGTCAGGATGGAGGCCGTGCGGGCGCTTGCTGAATTCCAGCAGCTTGAGGCTGCGAAGTTCGCGCTGCGGGCTGCGGATCAGCCGCTCGACCAGTTCAGCGATTACGCACTCTGGCAGACAAGCCGTGAGTTGGCTCCGGTCTGGTTACCCGAGGTCGTCGCCGGGAAGTTCGACTTCGAGGGGAAAACGAATCGGCTGCTGTTCGCCGTGCGTTCGGCGGAGGCTGCGTCGGCCGTGCCGGTTCTCGTTGCGAAGCTGAAGGAAGGACTCGTCCCCGCTGAGTTGGAAGGTCCGCTTTTGGAGACACTCGGCCAACTCGGCGATCCAGAACACCTGCGGCTTGTGTTTGATTTGGCCACCGCGCCGAACGCGGTTCCCGGCAAAGCAGCCACGATGTTGCGGACGCTGGCCGAAGCGAAGCGGAAACGAAACGTGCAGCCTGCTGGCGAACTCGGCTCGCTGGTGAATGCCCTCAGGTCGCAGGACACCGGTCTCCAACTGGCCGCCATCGATTGCATCGGAGCGTGGAAGGTCGAGTCGTTTCGCATTCCACTCTACGGACTGGTGCGAGAAATGTGGGTGGAAGCCCCCGTGCGGATCGCAGCCATTCAAAGCACCGCTCAACTCGGCGGAAACATGAGTAAACAACTGCTCGCCGATTTGGCGGCGTCTAACGACGCCGAACTGATCCGCGCCGCAGCCGTCACATCGTTGATCCCGCTCGACACGAGCAAGGCCGCGCAATTGGCGGTCGCATGGTTGGCCGGATCGAAAGAGATCGGTCAGCAGGCGGCGGTCGTCAATGCGTTCCTTCAGCACAAAGGTGGGCCTGATGTGCTGGCGTTGGCCCTCGCGGACCAAAAGCTTCCCGAGGACACCGCCAAGCTAGCGCTAAGAACGGTGACTGGCTCGGGGCGTCAGGAGCCGAAGCTCACCGAGGCGCTGACCAATGCGGGCCGCATTGTGACGGCTCCGAAGGTTCTCTCTGTCGAGGAGATGACTGCGTTGGTGACGACAATCAAAACGCAGGGCGATCCCGTGAGAGGCGAAGCGATCTTCCGGCGGGCCGAATTGAACTGCCTCAAGTGTCACGCCATCGGTGGTGCGGGAGGCCGCGTTGGGCCGGACCTCGTCAGCATCGGGGCGAGTGCTCAGCCGGACTATCTTGTCGATTCGATCCTCCAACCGAACAAGCAGGTCAAGGAGGGATATCACTCGGTCGTCGTGGCGACGGACGACGGCAAGGTCATTACAGGAATCAAGCTCCGTCAGACCGACACGGAGTTGCTTTTGCGAGATGCCGAGGACCGCGAGTTCGGCGTACCCCTCAACAAAATCGACGAACAATCGCCGGGAACGTCGCTGATGCCCGTCGGCCTCGTGGACAAGCTGACTCGTACCGAGTTGGTCGATCTGGTGCGGTTCATGACGGAACTCGGCAAGCCCGGCCCGTATGCGGCGACGACGGCCCGCATCGTCCGCCGGTGGGAGACGCTTCTTCCGACAGAGGCGTCGTACAAGCGACTGACTCGCACGAGCGACACGCAGACCATCGCTGACGATACCGATGTGAATTGGCCGCCGGTTTACAGCAGCGTCGTCGGCAGTCTGCCCGTGTGCGACATTCTCGACTTCACATTCCAACGCAAATTGGAAGGAACGACACGCAAGATCGGCTATGTCCGCGCGACGATCAACGTGACAACCGCTGGCCCGGTCGGCCTGACGCTCAACGATTCAAGCGGACTGCAAGTCTGGATCGACGGCAAGCCGATGGATGCGGCGAACAAACTGA
Source organism: Schlesneria sp. (assembly GCA_043749505.1). Classification (GTDB taxonomy): domain Bacteria; phylum Planctomycetota; class Planctomycetia; order Planctomycetales; family Planctomycetaceae; genus Schlesneria. The sequence goes on from JAYVDI010000246.1 coordinate 2,846, forward strand.
CGCTGCCGTTGGCTGTCGGCTCGCACCGGATCACGTTCGCAGTGAACCTGCTCTCACGCACGGAACCGTTGCGGGTCGAGATGACCGACGTGGCAGGCTCCGCCGCGCAGGCTCAATTCGTTAGCGGCAAATAGTGGTGTAACAGTAACACGGAATGGCTTTGAAGCCTCACTCCGCTTGCCGGGGTGGCAGGGCCATCGGCTGTTTCAAAGTAGGGTGGGACAAGCTCGCTTCGAGCGCCGGCCCACCATGAAAAACCTTCGAGAATTGCTGGTGGGTCGGCGCGGCGAAACGCCACTGGTCCCACCCTAGATCCTGACCAAATTCAAAATGGTATAGGCCCTGCCGGAGTGGCTCGCGTGGGTTTCTGCGCTGCTCACTTCACTTTTGAATCACTGCGGACGTAGTGCAAAGACCTAATCCATCGCGACAAGCCCGACGGAGTGGATTTCGGGATCGCACGGTGCATCCGAGAGTTGAAAGATTCACACATGCGTCTTGGCTACAACACGAACGGGATGATGGGGCATCGGTGGGAGCAGGCGCTCGAACTGATGCACGAGGTCGGGTATCGGTCGGTCGCCATCACTGTGGACCATTACTGCCTGAACCCGTTCGCACCGCAGTTGGCTCGCGAACTGAGTCGGATGCGCGGGTTGCTCGAACGGTTTGAGATGACCTCGGTGATCGAGACCGGAGCGAGATTTCTACTCGATCCGCGCGCGAAGCATGAACCGACGCTCGTCAGCCCAACGGAGGAACAGCGCGACGTGCGGATCGACTTCCTGCGGAAGTGCCTCGCGTTGGCCAAGCATCTCGGTTCCGACGCCCTTTCGTTTTGGGCGGGCGTCGTGCGCGATGGGGCAGCTCGCGACGTAGCCTTCGATCGACTGGCCGACGGTGTGCGACAGGTTCTCGACGCGGCCGATCAGCAGGGCGTGCGACTCGCATTCGAGCCGGAGCCGGGGATGCTCGTCGCCACGTTCGAGGACTTTCGCGAGTTGCTCGCGCGGGTCGATAGTCCACGTTTGGGACTGTGCGTGGACATCGGACACGTCCATTGCCTCGAACCGCGACCGATCTCGGAGTACCTGATCGAATGGCGTGACCGACTGTTCACGATCCACATCGAAGACATGGTGCGCGGCGTTCACGATCACCTGCGGTTCGGAGAAGGGACGATCGACTTTCCGCCTGTCCTTCAAACGCTGAAGGAGATCGGCTATCGAGGTGGCCTCAACGTGGAACTCAGCCGCCACAGCCACATCGCACCCGAAGTGTTACGCGAGTCGTTCGAGTTTCTGTCGCGAGCGATGCGAGACCGGAGTGAGAACCCTCCCGGTTAAACGATGCAAGCGTTCCTGGTTCCCTGCTTCTTCTATTCAACACGCTTTTCAACAATTGGAGTGATTCATGATTCGACAACTCATCGCGTTGGTGACGGTGGTGGCTCTCGGAACGATTGGCTGGAACGAGCAAATTGCTGCGGCAGAGCCGGTCCGCGTTGGCATCTTGGGAATCGATAATTTTGGGTCGGTGGCGTACACGGAGTTTCTCAATCGGCCTCATGCCGAAGGCGTCTTCGAGAGTGTGCGCGTGGTTGCGGCGTACCCCATCGGCAGCGACGACTATCCCGACAGCGACAAGCTCGTCGCGAGTTGGAAGGACCAACTGCTGAAGATGTATCAGTCGCCCAAGGATCCCAAAGACGCCGTGCCGCCGATTGAGATGGTCGGTTCGGTTGAGGCTCTGTTGGCGAAGTGCGATACGGTCATGATCTTCAGCATGGACGGCCGTCTCCATTTGAAGCAGGCCGAAGCGGTACTCAAGGCGGGCAAGCGACTCTTCATCAGCCGCCCGTTGGCTGCGTCTCCCGCCGATGCCGTGGCGATCTTGAAGCTGTCCGAAGAGACGAAGACACCGTGTTGGAGCAGCTCGCAGCATCGGTTCAGTGCGGGCTTCAGTGGGATGCGTGATCACCCGGAAGTGGGTCGCGTCATCGGCTGCGATGTCTACGGCGGCTGGACCGTGAATGCTCCCGCAGCCGACCAGTTCACGCGCCCGCTGCACAGCATCGAGACGCTCTACACGATCATGGGGCCGGGTGTGGTCACGGTGACCTGCACCTCCACTCCGACAGTCGAGTCGATCACGGCGGTTTGGAAGGATGGCCGCGTCGGAACGTATCGAGGCATCAAAGAGGGGGCCGTCAAATACAGCGCGACGGTCTTCGGTGAGAAGGGGGTTTCCACCGCAGGCATCTACGGTCACGGCATCCCCGTGAACGGCGTCGTCCCCACGAACGACAAGTACGTCGGCTACGAAGGGCTGGCGATCGAGATCGCCAAGTTCCTCAAGGGCGGACCGCCGCCGGTTAGTCCCGCCGAGACGTTGGAGATCTTTGCTCTCATTCAAGCGGCCGAGGAAAGCAAAGCTCAAGCGGGAGCCGTCGTCCGACTGAAGTACCTTTGGGAAAGTGCCAAGCCGTAGCAAGGATCACTCGATGAATAAGTGTCTCTCGTTTAACCGCGTGGGCAACGCCCCGCGCGTCGAGCGACGAAAAATCTCGGACATCGCTCAACGCGCGGGGCGTTGCCCACGCGGTTAAACAACGGAGCAGGTCGTGCGCTGTGAGTCTCACGCGAACAGCTTGTTCACCACGTTTCCTTCGACATCGGTCAGGCGGAAATTGCGACCGGCATAGCGGTAGGTCAGGCGTTCGTGGTCGAGGCCCAAGAGGTGCAGGATCGTGGCGTGCAGGTCGTGGATGTGGACTTTGTCTTCGGCCGCGTAGTAGCCGTAGTCGTCGGTCGAACCGTAGCGAAAGCCTCCCTTCACACCGCCTCCCGCCAGCCACATCGTGAAGCCTTCGGGATTGTGATCGCGGCCGTTGGTCCCTTCACACGTGGGCGTCCGCCCGAACTCACCGCCCCACCAGACGAGCGTGTCTTCCAACAGGCCGCGCGCCTTGAGATCACGCAGCAACCCGGCGATCGGCTTATCGACCTCGCGCGCGTTCTTCTCGTGGCCCTTCTTCAAATCACTGTGCTGGTCCCACTGGACGTGGCTGTCGCTGTGAGTCACTTGGATGAACCGCACGCCTCGTTCGGCAAATCGTCGCGCCATCAGGCACATCCGTCCGAAGTTCGCGTTGATTGGATCGTCCATGCCGTAGAGCTGCTGCGTGGCGAGCGTCTCGCCCGACAAGTCTTCCACGAGCGGCATCGCCGTCTGCATGCGGAAGGCCAGCTCGAACGAGTTGATCCGCGCTTCGAGTGAAGCCTCGGGACCGCTCGCAGCTTGATGTTCACGGTTCATGGCCTTGAGTCGTTCGAGTTGCAGTCGCTGTACGTCGCGCGGCAGATCGGGATTGTTGATGTAACGGACGCGAGCCTTGTCCGACGGAACACTCGCATTGCCGAGCGGTGTCCCTTGATAGGCCGCTGGCAGGAAGGCCGATCCCCAATTGTTGATGCCGCCGTGACCGAGCGTCGGGCAGATCGTGACGAACGCGGGGAGGTTGGCGTTGTCGGTCCCCAAACCGTAACTGACCCACGAGCCAATGCTCGGCCGGACGAAGTTGTCGCTCCCCGTGTGGAGCTTCATCATCGCGCCGCCGTGCGCCGGGTTCGTGCCGTGCATCGAGTGGATCATGCACAAGTCATCGACGCAGCCCGCGACGTGCGGAAAGAGTTCGCTCACGGGGAGACCGCTCTCACCGTACTGCTGAAACTTCCACGGCGACTTCAGCAGGTTGCTCGTCGAGTTGAACTGCACGCGCGGCTTGGCGAACGGCAACGGCTTGCCATCGTCGCGATCGAGCAGCGGCTTTGGATCAAACGTATCGACCTGTGATGGCCCGCCGGTCATGAAGAGAAAGATGACTCGCTTGGCCCGCGCGAAAAAATGAGACGGCTTCGGTGCGAGCGGGTCGAGATCGTGAGCCGCCGCCGCCACGCCCGGGTTCGCCCGGGACTCATCCGCGATCAACGACGCCAGCGCCAGCGAACCGAACCCGACACCGGATTGCCTGAACAACTCGCGCCGCGAAACGGGGGAATTCAACGACATGATGTTCGACTCCAAATCAGACCGACGGGATTGTTATGCCGCGCATCAAACGCCGGAATGCAAAATGAAATACTCGCCTTTCGATTCGATAATTTGTTTCGCAAAGTCGGCAATCTGCCGCAATTTTGAAACAACGTCATCGCGATCAAGGCTTAGTGCTTCGTATGTGCCTTCGTTTGCTGGTTCGCCCTCAATCGAGGTCCAGCCGCCAGTAAGTATCAAGTTTTTTGGGCCACACGCGAACAAGTTCGCCCACTGAGTAAAAATATCCGCAGCATCGGCAGCACCTTCAGTATGAATCACCGTCGGCCCCCAAAAGCATAGTCCCCGATGAGATTCGTTCTTTGCTGGATTGTGTGTTTGAATCCAAACGAGTGTGTCGGCGATGTAACGGACCAAATCGTCTTCGAGTCGTATCGAGCGAGGATCATTGGAGAACCGCATGTAAGATGTAATCTGAGAAGCGGTGCTCGATGTGGGAGAGCAGCAAGAAGTCATGGTAAGGTCCGCGCATAGAAATTCGGGTTAGCGGCATAACAACAGATCACCTTCTCCCTCAATCCGGTTCGCCTCACCGTACATAAATGAACTCGTTGGAACTGAGCAGGACGTGGCAGAGGCTGTTCCACGCTTGGCGGCGGTGTTTCTCTGGTGTTCCTTCTTTCGTGGCCAGTGTCTGTTCGACTTGGTTGAGGAAGTCCAACGAACTCGCCACTTCATCCGCAGACGGCTCGCGACCGAAGGCCGTGGCGTAGGCAAGAGCGATCCGGTGCGAGTCGCTTCCACTTGAAGTGGTCTCTGGACGGGACTCACTCCAAACCTTGGCGGCGAGATCGGCGCTGCACTTCGCCACGAGATCGCTGTTCATCATGAGGAGTGCCTGCGGGGCGATCGTCGTTGTCGTACGGTCGCCGGTGGGGATCGCCGCATCGGGATAGTCGAGGAGTTGGAATACGTCGTAGACGTTGTTGCGGACGACGGGGAGATACAGCGACCGACGCTGGCTCTTGTAGTCGGTCAGGTCCGTGGACGTGTGGTCGAAGAAGTAGTCGCGGTTCTTGATTTTGAGGAGCGAGCCGCCGAGCGTCTGATCGAGCGTATCTCCCACCGCGATCAACGAGTCACGCACCGCTTCGGCCTCCAAGCGTCGCACGTCAGCGCGACCGAACAGGCGATTCTCGGGATCACGTTCGATCAGCAGTCCGTCGGCGCGGCTATCGGCTTGGTACGTCTGTGAGTCCATGATCTGACGATGGAGCGTCTTGAGCGACCAGCCGCGCTGAGTCACTCGCCGCGCGAGCCAATCGAGTAACTCCGGGTGCGACGGTCGTTCGCCCAGCAAGCCGAAGTTGTCTGTCGATCGAACGAGTCCCCGACCAAAGTGCCAGCGCCAAACGCGGTTCGCCAACACGCGGCTCGTGAGTGGGTGATCCGCACTGACCAACCACTGAGCCAACTCCAAGCGGCCACTCTGTTCCGCAGCGAACTTCGGAGCCGAAGCCCCGGCCAGTACGAGTGGCACGCGACGCGGCACGACCTCGCCCAGCTTGAGTGGATTGCCGCGAATGTGAATCGCCACATCGATCACCGCGTCCTCGTTCACACCCATCGCGGACGGCATCTCGGGCGCGGCCTTCTCGAACTTAGCCAGTTCCTCCCGCAGCCGCTTCAGTTCGGCCTTGGTCTCGTCCGGGTACTTGTCTTCGAGCTTCGCGGGGGGAGCTTCTCCGGCGGGCAGAGTCGCTTTGACGGCGGCATCACCCTTGTCGATGAAGGCTTGCAGCGCGGCCTTCTTCTGCGTGACTTGTGCGTCATAAATCGACTTCAGCACGAGAGTCTCGGCAGTGGGAGTCAGGTTCTCATGCCAGACCGCAAGCTTCGTGTACTTGTCCATCGTGCGCGTACTTTTGAAGACGCCCGCCAGTGCGTAGTAGTCGGCGGTATCGATCGGATCAAATTTGTGATCGTGGCACCGCGCGCACCCGAGCGTCAGGCCGAGAATTGCACGTCCTACCGTGTCGATCTGCTCGTCGATGATGTCCATTCGCATCTTGGACTCATCCGTTTCGGCCAGCACTTTGGGACCGATCGACAGGAAGCCGGTTGCGATGAGCGTACGATACCGCGTCGCATCGTCATCGCCTTCCCGCAAGTAACGATGGCGTGTCGCATCGTCTCCTGCGGGAAGCAGGTCACCGGCAAGTTGTTCGACCAAGAACTGATCGAACGGCTGGTCCTGATTGAACGCCGTGACGACGTAGTCGCGATAGCGCCACGCATTGCCGTGACAGACGTTCTCGTCCAGGCCGTTCGAGTCGGCGTAGCGTGCCACGTCGAGCCAGTGCCGCCCCCAACGTTCTCCGTAAGCGGGCGAAGCGAGCAAGCGATCGACGAGTCTCGCGAAGGCATCGGGGCGGTCGTCTGACAAAAACTCGGCGATCGCTTCAGAGGTTGGCGGCAACCCGATGAGATCGAACGTGGCGCGACGGATCAGCGTTCGCTTGCTCGCCGGTGAAGTCGGTTCCAATTGCGTGGCATCCAGCCTCGCGAGGACGAACTGATCGATGGCTCCGTTGGCCCGACCCGCATTCGTTGTTTGAGGGACGGTTCGTTCGATCGGCGGTTGAAATGCCCAGTGGTTGGGATCGCGAAGCCTCAGCGCCGGGGACGCCACCGCAATGGGAAACGGTACTCCCATCTCAACCCAGCGCGTCAGGTCCGCGATCTGTCTGTCTGACAACTTCTCCTTGGGAGGCATCCGCAAATCATCGTCCGTGTGCGAGATGGCCTTCACCAACAAGCTCTCGGCAGGCTTACCGGGAACGACCGCCGCTCCAGAGTCGCCCCCCTTCAACAGGGACTCGCGCGAGTCGAGTCTCAACGTCCCCCACTGCTTCTCGACGCCGTGACACTTGTGGCACTTCTCGATCAGCAATGGCCGGATCGACGTTTCAAAAAAACGAACCTGCTCGGCCGTCGGCTCCGTCTCCGCGTGAACCGTCTCCGCCACGAAGCCCGATCCCACGCAGACCATTCCGATCCAAAACAACTGTCTCATCTCACCTCTCCATCCGTGAGTGACAATCTCGACTCCCGTCACCGATCGACGATTTCCGAACGGGCGATCCGATTGTGAAGTCCGATATCATGAAACGCAATCAGTTCGCCTGATGATGACACGCCGCGATCACCAAACGCGGCCTCGTGTCACCCTCGAAATCTGGAACAGAAGACAACGAAGGGAGCGACGGATGACATGACCGACAAAAAGTCCGAATCAGGTGAGCCGGGCGGCGTCAGCCCAATGTCACTGACTTTAGAATCGGCGTGAGCTGGGCACGAGTTTTGCGCCAGTCGTTTGATTCCTTTGGCCAGGAGTCAAA
>JAYVDI010000247.1:0-2523 GCA_043749505.1 Schlesneria sp.
GTCTTCAGTGAGCCATTGGCGCTAGCCTCGGGTTTCGCGCACCCGAGGCTAGCGCCAACGGCTCACGATACTGCAATCCAACTCTGAAACTGCTCTAGCCGCGAGATTCCCGTTCGGATCGTGCCATCCATAGTGCTGGTGCTACCATTCCAAGCGGCGTCGATCAGATTCCGTAAGGAAACAGGCTCGGTTTTTTTTGCGAGACATCTCAGGATGGCCCATGACTGTCTAGGCATTGAGTTCCATTGTCCACGCTTAAATCTGACTTTCCCGGCATCGAACTCCCAACTGCCGTGCTCCTCCATTGCTGGCCGGGTGATCTGCGATATGACTTGGGATGGCACTTTGCTCGATTCGAGTTGTTGGGCTGTAGTTGGCCTTGAATCGCCGCTCTTGGTATCGCCACTCGCCGCGCCGGACTTTGGCCAATCGTTGTCCCCCAACGCTCCGGCGACATTTGGGTGAGCGGGTGTTGGTGGCAGAACTGCGCCACTCGGATTCACAAAAACTTGAGTGGTCGTGACGGGCTGCCGCGAGGACGCATCTTCGCCCCCCTGCTCGGTTGAATTACCATTCGCCGGATCGGCCTCGCCTCCATCTGGGGAAGTCACTTCCTGGTCTTTACGTGCAGTCCCAACATTCGGCGAACCAGGCGCGGCTTGTTGATGGTTGTCACTCAATGTCGTCAGGGGCGCAGGTGCGTTCGGGGCGATAGTTTCGCGGGCTCTCTCAATCATCTGCTTCACTGTCTCGACGACAGAGTCGGTCGTTGACAGGTCCGGCTCCTCAGGATTGCAGGGTACATCCAGTTCCTCGCAGAGATGAAGCAGTTCTTGCCACCACTCGCTCTGCGGTGGCAACTCACCCGGCTCGAACGTCCGGAACAGTGGCACCTCTGGTTCGTCATCGTTGGTCAAAATGGACTGCGGAATCGGGATTGTGAAGCGGCGACGATTCTGCGGTGGATTGAAATTATAGAGAAAGATTCCCGTGTCCGGAGGATACCGACCGGAGTCGATCAAGACCCCCCAATCAAACCACACACGCTGCTGAGCCGATTGCAATGTCCGATTATTGATGACCTTTCGCAGGTTTTCCCGTTCCTGACCAATAGAGCCAAGGTACTGATACCACCGCTTCCCATCGCTAAGATCAGAATCCACGTTGTAACTCTCAATCTGAAAGTCTCTCAACATTTCTGACCGGTCCCGTCCCAGTGTTTCAGGGAGGTATTCACTGATCTTGTCTAGGAAGACCTCTAACTTCGCATTGGTTTTCTTTTCCGTGAACACTGATCCGATTGTGCGCAAGCGTTGGATAACCCCCAACGCGGCAAGGCGATGGTGGTCACTGTTGGCCACAAATGCCTGATCGAGCTTCCACAGAAATTGGTTGGCATACACACCCAAATCGAAAGCCGACATGTTAGTTTCGGATTGATCTCTTGGAGCAACATCAGTCATCGTGAATTCCGACGAAAAGGCGAACTTAACCTTTAGCCGCATTCCTTCGCGATCCGGGTCGCCAACCCGAAGTTGCGTTCGGCATAGATCTCAGTGACATCGGCACGTGCGTGCCCAAGGGCAACTTGGGCACCCTCGACACCGTACTGGCGACGGACCTCGGTTGCACGCGAATGCCGAAGCTGGTGGGGATGCCAACTCAAAATCTGCACCCCGTTCGCCTTGGCTTTCACGATGCCATATTTGATCGCGCGGCGGTACGAAGCCGTATCGTAGTGATCTCGCTTGGGACGTTTGGACGGACGTCGCTTCGCCGCTGCTTTCCGCTTCTCGCGTGCTTTCAATTCGCACGGATAAACTTTGGTCTTGCGGTTCGGATCACGGGCGACGACTCGACGGCCGTTTCGCCACTCCTCCGCTTCCAAAGGCGAGAACAGATAGGCGTCACTCCCCCGCGTCATGAACGCCCGGATGAATTCTTGGGCGCGTGGTCCGAGCGGAACCTCCTTTTCGACACCCAGGTAACTCGTCTTGTGTTGCGACGGGCGATAGACCCAAACATCGCCGCTGGTGTCGATGTCGCACGGGCGCATGATCGTGACTTCAGCCGGTCTCATTCCCGTGATGCGCTGCAATTGAACCATCGCGGCGACGTGCGGAGACAGAAAGGGGAGGGTTGCGTCCACCCGCTGATCGTCCACGGGCCTGACCGGAGAGTTCTCGCGGGCGGTGGTGCGCCCCATGCGCAGGCCATCGACGGTCCGCAATCCCTCAAACACACTGGGCGGAATCAGTTCTTCCGAAGAGGGCCATTTGAAGACGCGCTTGATTCGGCCAATCCGTTTGTTGACTTCCTTACGGCATAGCTTCTGCCCTTCAACCATGTGTTCGCGGACGGCCTTGAGGGCATTCGGCCCAAAGTCCTTGGCCTGTGTGCTGCCGTACAAGTTCTTGACGGGACGCAGCGCGAGCTTGAGGTTTACGACTTCCTTGGAGACCTCGCCATCGAGCACGTAGTACCGCTCGGCATGATCCACGAACTTGAGCAGGAGTTCGTTGA
>JAYVDI010000248.1:0-4021 GCA_043749505.1 Schlesneria sp.
ATCGAAACGCGACGCCGGACTTCGCCGGGACTCGGGGTCGGTGCTATTCCGTGGCGTGTTCGACAGGTTTTGGCCCTCTCTTCGGCTTATTCACTCCACACACGGTCCTCACCTTCGGGAACTTGCGGACCCGCAGTTCCTTCGGCCACTCCTCAATGTCTCCTCCTTTTCTGCTGAGAAGCTGAAGAGTCAGCAAAGGGGCTGACGTACCGCCATCACTCGCCGCCTCCTGACGGCATCCCCCATCGCACTCTTGGGGCTTCGCGCCCAGTTGCTTTACGAAACACGCCACTTTGCTCTTCTTGCACTGGGACACGAGCGAGCGAACCCATTCCAGGTTGCAAGGCCGGCTCTTCGGCCCGCTCTCCCCACCAATGATGAGCCAGTCAGGCTTCCCGTGCTGTTCCCAAAGCGGCAGCGCATCGACTTCATCGATCAACGGCTCTGCCGACCAGAAGTGTACGAAAGCGGGAACTTCGCGGAGCGCCTGGTGGCGCTTCTCGGCGGCCTCCTGATTCTCCACGCTGGTGCCCAGCCAGACATTGGCGGGGGGCGTGCCGGCAAGCCAATCCTGGACCAGGGCCAGACCGGGCCCCTGACGCTTGGATCCACGCTTCGCGACGCGGGCCATCGTCGGAAGAATGTTCTCGGGTCGCTTGGTGAGCAGCAGCCAGTCCAACATCGGGGTACTGGCGATCAGGTCGACGAGCCGAATCCTGGCCAAGTTAACTGCCTTGATGGCCGAGCGTGGCATCGTCCGATCAGCCTCGAATACGTCGGCGAGCGACGCGCAGAACACACGCCTCCGTTCCGATGCTTCCTCGGCATCAAAGTTCCAGCGAAGGGGTTCGCGCCAAGTCGGGTCGACCGCGACAATGCGTGAACCGTTCTTGCCCCAAACCCCAAGCACTTTGGGGTTTCGCTTGCTCCCCTTCTCCGCGTAGCAGGTTGACGCACCCCGGACTGACCTTCGTACAGCCCCGCCACGGATTGAAGGTGTGATCCGTCCGTCCATTCGATCTTAGTGTTCTGTCCCATTCTTAGCCCTCATGATCCTGGAAGCTCGCACACGGCGAGCGGAAACGAATCGATTTTCACTTTGATGATCGCCGCAGTCCTCACTAAAAGCTCCAGCGGAATACTCGACGGGCGCGCCCATACAAATCCCGCACATCGATCGAGTGCATGGCAAGGCCGGGCCACGTTGTCGTGAGCAGTACGAGCCCCATTTGGAACCGATGACGCGCACGGGTCGGGAAGGCGAGTCGACGTCGCCTCTGCCCCGGTTGGCACTGGCCAAAGGTTTCGGTCATTGGAGATCGCCTTTGATATTTGCCGCGGCGGCGGCCGGGCGCGGTTCCCGCGGAAGTACTTGTGCTCGCGATGCGAGTGGCATTCCGCATGAGGGAGAAAAGGGCGTAGTGACCGCACTCGTTGTCTGGGGCTCAGGCTGTTGCTTCTGAATGAGAAGACGTCCCGCTTCCGGGATTTTGCTGATCGCGAACCAATATCGAACTCGCCTCCGCCTTGTGGCGGATGCGCAATCAGGCATGGTGTAGCAGGGTTGCCTTTCGGCCACGGACCCGCCACGGGATTATCAGGGTGGCTCGACGAGAGGATGACCACTTCCTCGACGATCGGCACGGTAATTGCCCTTTTGGTAGCAGGCGGAGCTGCGGTGTCTTGGCTCGAGTCGCCCGTCATGTCATCAGTGAATGTAACTGCTGGCAGCTTTTCCGTAATGTAAAGCGCATGCACCTCTCGATAGCGGGTGTGTGCAAAAAAAGCGTTGGCCATTTTCGGCCGCAACGAGTGACCGACGTCTACTCCGCCATCGAGCAGATCGTGGCGGCGAACGATTTTGCGGTGATGACCGTGTGTGAGGTGTTGCAGGTCAGTCGCTCGGCGTACTACGCCTGGTGCGATGACCAACCGGCGGTTCGTGAAGTTCGGGACGATCAACTCAGGCCTTTGGTACGCGACATCTTCTGGGAACACCAGCGACGTTACGGAGCTCGGCGTGTGGCCTTTGAACTGCGACAACGCGGTGAGCCTTGTGGTGTCGAACGAGCCGCAAAGCTGCTGAATTCCGCAGGTTTGAAGGCCATTCAGCCGAAGTCGTTCAAACCCCGCACGACCGACAGCCGTCACAGGTTAGGCTACAGTCCAAACTTGATCTTCAACGCGGACGATCCCCTGCGGCTCAATGAGTTGTGGGTGGCGGACATCACCTATGTGCCGCTGGCTGATGGGAGCTTCGCGGACCTCGCGCTGATCATGGAACGCTGCTCGCGCAAGATCATCGGCTGGGAACTGGCCGAGGAACTGACGCTGTCGGTACTGCGTTCGGCCATCCGTCAACGACAACCGACCGGCGACTTAATCCATCACAGCGACCGCGGCGGCCAATACGCGGGGACAAACTACCGAGCCGTCTTGCGTCGCGCTCACCTCTGCCAAAGCATGAGCCGCGCCGGTAACTGCTACGACAATGCCTTCATGGAATCTTGCTTCGGAACGATCGAGACCGAACTCGAAATGACCGATTACGAATCCATCGCAGCGGCTCGGCGCGAGATCGCAACCTACATCGCCTACGACAACAACTCCCGCCGACACTCGTCCCTTGAGTATCTCACCCCCACAGAATTCGAACTAAACATGCGTGCCAAAAATAGTGACTCACACTGTCCGTGAAATGCCGAGCACCTCAAGGTATCCGTCAAGTGAACTGCCGGCGATCGAGTTGCATTTGATACACGTCGCGTTGCGTGTGCGTAGTTGGCCACCGTTTGCATTTGGGATGACATGCTCAACGGAAGAATTCATCTTCGTCAAAGCGTCTCCACAGAGCAGGCAGTCAAAAGACACTTTCATCTCTTCCTAGGTAGGTGCCATCCTGCAAGTCCTGCTCTGTGGTCACTCGAAAGTCTGCACTCGCGATGAAAGGCTCGATCCTTTTGCCAATCGTAATCCGCTTGTAGATGATCGGATCGGACTGTTTCGGCAGCGATCGTGAAAAACCGATGGCGGTCCAAGCATTGTCGAAATTGGCAATCGACGCCGTCGTGGTCTGTTTCTTGACTTCCGAAAGTAAGCGAGAGGTCAGGGCGCGACGCCGAGCGCGGGTTTCTCAAACTTCACCCCTTTGCTGACGGCGTGGTCGGTCATGTCGTAGATGTATTTCATGCGCTCTTCCGGCGGCAGGAAGTTCACTCGCGCCATTTCCTCGCCGAACGCGCGGACGTGGAAGTCGTACTCGACTTCAGGGATGAACGCCTGGACTTCGGGAGTCAGCCAGTCGGGTTTCGATTCATTCATGTCGCGATCTCGTAGAAACATCCGAGGCTGACGATCGCTTACTTCGGGTTGATCCGCACGCCGAGCTTCTTCAATTCCTCAAGCTGCTTCTTGGCCGCGTCGCTGAGGGCGTTCTCTTCGAGGTACAGCTTCCAGTATGGGGCGAAGCGCTGCTGGCCTTCGGTGTCGGCTTTGGCCATTGCGATCAGCGGGGCGAGGTCGGCGATGGGATTGCCGGCGAGGAACGTGAAGCTCAGTTCGGTGTAGCCGGACAAGGCGGACAGATCTTTGATCTTGTTGTTCTGCACGTTGAGAATCTTGACCCACTTCACACCCTTCAGCGGGCTGATGTCCTCAATCTGGTTGTGTCCCAGATACAACATCGCCAACTTTTCCAGTCCGGCCAGTGGCTCGACCGACGTGATTTTGTTCTTGGTGAGATACAGGCTCGTCAGGCTTTTTTTCAGTCCGGCCAGCACGTCCACTTTTTCGATTTGGTTTTCTTCGAGTTGCAGGTATTGCAGCTTCTCCAACTTCGCGAGCGGCGCGATGTCAACGATTTGGTTCTTGGACAAATCAAGCGATTGCAGGTTACTCAGCCCCGCCAGCGGTGCGAGGTTCACGAGCTTGTTGCCCGACAGGTTGATGAGCGCGAGGTTCGGGCATTTTTCGAGGCCGGTGAGATCGGCGATCTCCTTCTTCTTGGCTTCGAGGAAGAAGA
>JAYVDI010000249.1:0-27797 GCA_043749505.1 Schlesneria sp.
GTGCGTGGAGTCTTCGGAACGCACCGATTTGAAAGTTGTCTCACAACCGACGGTGCGTTCCGAAGACTCCACGCACCCTACAACCTATCTCAACCGAGCCTGCACGTCAGGATCGAGGGCCAGCGCCCGTTCGAGCGACTCAGCGGCTCGTCCGGGTTCACCCGAGGTTTGCAGAGCTTGCGATTTCCGAAAGTACGCTTCGGCGACAGCAGGGTCGATGCGGCGTGATTCTGCAAAACTCTCGATGGCTTTGTCGTAGTCCTTCAACCCGAGGCACGCATCGCCACGGGCCGAGTACGCTTCTTGTGTTGGCTCAACGGCGACCGCCGCTTCGGCATCAGCCAGCGCCTGCGGGAACTCGCGCCACTTCAATCGAATCCCCGCACGTACGATGAGCGCCGACGCGAGTTTCGGATTGATCGTCAACGCCCGGTCAAGATCCTCGATGGCCTTCTCATCATGCTCGACCTTCAAATAGTGACGCGCCCGCTCGACGAGGCTGGCCGCATCGGCCGCGTTCTTCACGAGAGCCGTATTCAATCCGCCAAGCCGTTCCAGCCACAAGTACTTCGTTTCGTCCGCCAGCGCCTTATCGAACGCCGATTGCCGCACATAAACATCGTGCCGGTGCTGGTAGTACTTCGGGTTGAGCGGATCGAGCATCATGGCTTCCGTGAAGTCCACGATCGCGTTTTCCAAATCGCCCGCTCGCGCCCGCAGCAGACCCCGGTTGTTGAAGGCGTTGACGTACTTCGGGTTGATCTTCAACGCCTGATTGAAGTCGGCCAGTGCGGGAGCCACCTGCCCCGACTGCAACGCCGCAAAGCCGCGATTGTTGTAGGCATCGACGTAGTTCGGATCGTGCTTCAAAGCCTGATCGAGCTGCTCGATCGCTTCCGAATACCGCCCCTGAGCGATGAAGAGCAGCCCTCGATTGTTGAACGGGTTCGGGTATTCGGCAGACAATTCTGTCGCTCGGTCGAGGTCACGCCGGGCCTCCTCGAATTGCTGCAACCCGATTCGGATAAAGCCGCGATTGTTGAAGAACCGCGCGTCGGTCGAGTTCAACTCGATGGCATGATCCAAGTCCGCAACAGCCTCTTGACTGAGACCCAGCCGGTGCTGAATCGTGGCCCGCGCCGAGAACAACACGGCTCCCTTCGGCTGCCGTTCAATCAGTTCATTGACTTTGGCGAGAGCCTGCTCGGATCGCCCCGCATCCATCAGCGAAGCGACTTCCACCGGAACGCCTTCGCTCCCAACACCACCCGTTTTCGTCACCGGCGGACTGGCCGACTGACTCTGGCAACCGACCAAACACAGACCCAAAAGCAACCACGTTGAATGTCGCATCACTGCGGACTCCTTCCGCTGGAAACCGTCCTAGAAACAGGGACCGGCTTTTACTGCCGATCCAAAAATCGGTCAATCCGGGTTTGTGAGCGATTCAACTTGGCGAGAGGGACCGAACACCAACCCGAAGCGTCAGCGAGGATGTTCGCATCGCCGGTCCTCGCTCACGCATCGAGTGGGTGTCATGAGAAGTGTGGCTGGGGTCGGCGCTTCGCCGCCCCCAGCAATTGGCGCATGAACTGGGAGCGGCGAAGCGCCGACCCCGGCCACACGTTTTCGACTACCACAAGTCTCTGCGACTCCGGATCTCAGTTGCCCGCCTTCACCACCTCGAACCGTCGCGAGACCGGCCTGGCCAGTTGATAGATCTCAGCCTGTCGTGCGGCAATCAGTTCGAGCCGTTTGACCAGTTCCTTCGGCTTGCGTTCAGCACCAACATCGGCCAGCCAATCGGGGATGTTGGCCATGACCACACCTCGGAATCGTTGATGCACGATGCTGTTCTTGGCATTGATCGCGACGAAAACCTTCTGGGCCTGATCGAAGACCGGCCCCTTGGTGACGTTCCCCAAATTCACACCCGCCGCCAATTCGTCCGCTGAATGAGCGGCCACTTCCACACCGTCGATCTTGATCGAGTACTTTCCGGCAGCCAGTCCCGACACCGCCAACTCGTAACGGTTGAGGTCTTTCAATTGGTTGACGTAGGGCAACAGCGAGACCCAGTCATTCTGAATCGGCAGCGGCAACGCTTGATCGAGACGATCAAACGTGACACCACCATCGGTCTTCGACTCCTTGCTGATCTCGCAATTCTGTACCTTTGATCCGGCACCGGCACCGAAGCAATTGGCATCAATGCTGACATGGCTCACCAGCGACGGAGCCTTCAGCCCGATCAGGATCGCGTGAGCCATGAACAGCCCGCCGTTCGAGGACGTGTGGAAGCCATCGCCAAACGGGACCACGGTCTTCGCTTCATCGGCTTCCATCCGTTCCAATGCGGCGCGAGTGATCGCGTACTGATCGGCGAATGAGGCCCCCTGTTTGGTGGCCAACTCAGCCAGCGGCGCATAGAAGGTCTTCTGCGTTTCCAAGTACAGTTTGAAGCGTTCTTGGACTCGTCGATCGACGGCGTTGGGTGAAACCAGCCCGACCCTGATCCCCGCCTCCTTCGCCATCGCCAGCATGGCTTCTGTCCCGTCAACGAACCGCTTCTGAGCGTCGGCGTTGAAGGCTCCATACCCGGCGTCATTCATGCCGAAATTGATTGTGATCGCGGTCGGCTTCTCGGCGAGGACGTGATCCTTGAACCGATTCTTCCCTCCCTGAGCACTATCGCCACCGATTCCGGCGTTGAGAAACGTCAGGTTCCACGAGGGGAACCGCGTCGTCAGGTACAGCTCGATGTCGGTTGAATACTGGTACTGCTCGGTGATGCTGTCGCCAAGAAACAGCACACGGTCATTCGCCTTGAAAAAGAAGTCATCTGCCCCCCGTGCAGACAACGCACCGGCGAACAGAATGACGCACGTGACGAGACAACGGACGAGTCGTTGCATGATGGTTCCTCAAATGATGGTGACAGGAAAAGTCGGACAGACGTGACACAAGTTCAACCCGACTCACCAAGACTATTTGAGTCGTTCAATGTTGTTATCGAATCGTGAGCCGTGAAATTGGCCCTCATCTCAGTGCTTCAAGAGCGGTCAGCCTCATCGCTGACAACGACGGGATCAGGCCGCCGAGGAAGCCCATGATGACGGCGAGCAACATCCCCAAAGCGAGTGTGCTCAGATCGACGGTCATACGCAGGACGATCGCTTTGCCCCCCCCCATTGCCCCCGACACAATGCTGGTGGCGGTGTAGCCGTCGGCTAGGGAGCCGATCGCGCAGCCCAGCAGGCCGCCGAAGAGGGCCAGCAGCATCGACTCGAACAGGAACGAGACCAGAATCTGCCAGCGTTTGTAGCCGAGCAGTCTCAGCACGCCGATATCTTTCGTGCGCTGGCTGATCGCGGCGAACATCGTGTTCATCACGCCGAAGATGCCTCCCAACGACATGATCGCGCACAGGACGAGGGCACCGATGAGGAACTGCTGGTTGGTGGCGGTCAGTGTCGAGAAGTAAGCGGTCTCGACGAACGGCGCGAGTTGTGCCTTCTTGTATTCGTTCGCGAAGAAGTCCCGCAGTTGGAGCGACGCCCACGCATCGTCGCTCGTCGGCCGCACGAGTTTTTCTCGCACGGGCACGGGAGCCGTCTTGTCCGCCGCTTTTTCAGCGACCGCCTTGTCGAAGGCTTCTTGCACTCGACGCTCCTTCTCGGCGAAGAAGGCTTCACGCTCGCCCCGGCGAAAGTTGGGATCGGCTCGCAGGACAAACGTCGAGTAGTTCGGCTTGCCGAACAGCGGGCCAATTTGAGACTGCTTCGTCCAAATCTCCGAGTCGTACAGCGAACCGCTCTGCTCCATGATCCCGGTGATGAGCCACAAGCGACCACCGACATCGAAGGTCTCGCCCACCTCTAGTCGCTCGCGATTCTTGGCTTGGGCCACCTCCTCCGGCTGACGATCCGCACCGAGTTCCCGTGCGATGCCGTAACCGACAACGACCTCAATCGCCGTCTCGCCGTCTTTGTTGATCGCCTGCACGCCCGCTTGCGAAAACCACTGCCCGCCGTCGCGCAGCTTCATCATGTGAACCTTCGCCGACATCGCCGCATCATCCACGCCGCGCACTTGCAGGAACCGGCGGCGAGGTCGTCCCGGTGCGGGCTTCTCCATCGTCTGCACCACGTTGAGATACGTCTCGCGACTGATGAGGGCTTGCCCGTCCTCCTTGAAAACGCCGTCCTGGGTTTCGATGTCGGTCGCGTCGGCAAAGTTGAGCGTGCTGAAGGCTTCGTCGGTCGCCCCTTCGGCCATGATCATCACATTGCCGGGATGGCCCGTGTTGTCGGTCATCGCGTACATCCCGTTGACGAACGCGAGCATCATCGTTTGCAAACCGATCACCAGCACGAAGGCTCCCGCCGTCATCAGCGTCGTCCATTTGCGAGCGACCAGATTCATGAAGTTGTAGCTGAGCGGAACCTTGCCGACGAAACAGAGGCCCGCGTAGAGCGCGACCGACGCCCCGATCAGACCTCGCAGCAACAGCGGGTTGCCCGAGAACAAGTCCCACGGAGCAGCGGCAAACAGGAGCGAGTCGATCACGGTGGAAACCTCTTGCACGATGGAAAACCTCTTGAGCAATCTGGGGATCGAGCGTCTTGTCTCGTCCCCTCACCCCGGCTCTGCGGGGAGAGGGTTAGGGGCTCTTCTTAACTTTGCAGGCAGTTCAGTGACTTGGAAAAATGTGTGGTGGTGTGTCTGGGGTCGGTGCTTCCCCGCCCCCAGACTGAGGCATATCTACCTTCGCTGGGGGCCGCGAAGCGCGGACCCCAGCCACACGATCAACTGAGATTCGTTATGAAGCGTCTCACGTCACACGGGCAAACACATCGGAAACCTTCACTGATCGCGCACGCCATGCGGGCAGAAAGCTTCCTGCGAACGCGGTCCCGGCTCCCATCGCCGCTCCCCACCACAAGGCCGCTTCGGGCACTGTGAACTTCGGGAAAAATGCGATCCGAAACGGAAGGCCACCGAAGACGTGGTTGATCACGTAGTACGACACCGCCGCACTGAACAGTCCCGACAGCAGGCCGATCAGCACGGACTCGGTGAGAACCATCAGCAAGATTTGGTTGGGCCGGAAGCCAAGCACCTTCAGCACCGCGAACTCGGGTTCTCGCTCGCGCACGCTGATAGAGATCGCGTTCATGATGACCAGCGACAGCACGATCATGCAGGCGGGAGTCAGCAGCCAGCGGACACCCCAGAAGATGTCGCGCCACGCTTCGAGGAATCCCGAGATGCCGGTTGATGAGGTCTCACACTTCACTGCGGGCGACGAGAACGACGGCGAACCGACGATCTGTTCGGTTAGTTTGTCGAACGTCGGCTTGTTCTTCACGCGGAGCCAGACCAGTCCGAGCGACCGATCGGCCATCGCGTGAGCCTTCCCTCCGTGAGACTGCTTGTACGCATCGAGCTGCCGGTCGAAGTAGTCGCGGGCGATCACGGCGCTGTCGGCGAAGCGGGCCGGTTCTTTCGGGAACGTCCCGACGATCTCCAGTTCAAGGTTGATGTCGCGATAGTTGCGGCCATAGACCGTGATCCGATCGCCGACCTTCTTGTTCATTTTCTCCAGCCGCTCGGGACCGACGATGACTCCGTTCGGCACGTCCTTCATTCGAGCAATCGCTTCCAGCAGCGGGCGGACTTCCGCGTCGGGCATCTCGTCCACCTCATCCATCATGGTGCGCGTCTTCTCCGGCTCCATGACGAACGAGAAGAACATGTTCTCGAACCCGCGTTTGGCCGGATTGGATTCGGTCGAGCCGACGAAGAAACCCCATGTCATATAGTCAGACGGGCGAGCAGCGCTTTTGTCTGCCGGATCGGCCGCTCCCTCGGTCAACGCCTTCGCGTAGGAGTACGGCATCATGCTCGGCACCTGCCACTTTTCGGTGACGATCGCTTTGATGTTGGAACTCTTCTCGGTCGTCGCCCGGTCCATCGCGGTGAGCACGGTGAAGACGAGTGTCACGACCAACACCAGCATCATCGTGCCGAGCGACGTGAGCAGCGTCCGCACGGGATTGCGGCGGATGCTCTCGAAGATCAGGAAGAAGTATTTCATGGAGGGCTTTCGTTCGCCGAGAAATTCAATTGAACCGGGGTCCGCCACGCCAATACCAACCCGCAGCGTAAGCAAGGGGGATCGAGCGTGGTTCGCCCTCGCTCACGCTGCGGGTTGGTGTTGCGATCTCGTCACGCCTGGACGTGCGTCACGAGTCCCTTGTCGAGATGCACCAGCCGATCGGCTCGTTCCGCCGCGCGCGGATCGTGCGTCACCATGATGACGGTCTTCTTGAGTGTCTTCTTCAATTCACCGAGCAGGTTGAGAATCTCATCGGCCGATTTCGAGTCGAGTGCCCCAGTCGGTTCGTCTGCAACGATCAATGCCGGGTCGGTAACGATGGCCCGCGCGATGCCGACGCGCTGCTGTTGACCGCCCGAGAGCTGGCCCGGCCGGTGATGCAGTCGATCCGACAGACCGACGATATCGAGAGCCGTGCGGACCTGTTGCTCGCGCTGCTTCGAGTTGAGCGGCAGTAGTAACAGCGGCAGCTCGACATTGCGATAGGCCGTCAGCACGGGGAGCAGGTTGTAAAACTGAAAGACGAAGCCGATGTTGCGAGTCCGCCATGTCGCCAATTGCGCCTCGGACATTTTGGAGATGATCTGGCCTCCGACCGAGACCTCGCCCTGCGTCGGACGATCCAACCCCGCGATCAAGTTCAGCAGCGTTGTCTTTCCCGAACCGGACGGTCCCATCAGACCGACAAACTCGCCCGAGTGAACGTCGAGGTTGAGACCGTTCAACACATCCACGATCTCGCTGCCCCGTTTGAAAGACTTGTGAACGTCGCGCGCGTGAACCCAAGAAACATCAGTGGTCATCAGGCAATCCTGTGGGGAGGTAGAGAGTTCGTAATGTCTTTCTGAGCGGGACGGCGTCAGCCCGACACTCGACTGTTAACGCCGGAGACCATCGCGTTCTGTGTCCGGCGCTGGCAACGAGTTTCCAATGGGCGGTGCTGACGGACTCCCAAGTTCGCCGTTTGCAATGTTGTAAAACGTGACGATCGCTCCC
Source organism: Schlesneria sp. (assembly GCA_043749505.1). GTDB lineage: Bacteria > Planctomycetota > Planctomycetia > Planctomycetales > Planctomycetaceae > Schlesneria. The sequence continues at coordinate 7,118 of JAYVDI010000249.1, forward strand.
ATCTCGGGTTTGAGGAACGTTCCCTCTTCACCAGCGGGGACGCTCAGTCGAACTCGCACCGGGATCGCCCCCTTGGCTCGGTCGGCGATTGGCATCAGGCGCGAGACGACTCCGTCATAGCTTCGCTTTGGAAACGCTTCGGCCCTGACCTTGCAAGCCTGGCCTTTGAAGACCTTCGAGATGTCGCGTTCTTGAATCGTCAGTTCGACTTCGAGCTTCGACAGGTCGGCCACATCACACAGACTGAACGAACCGTTGAAGGCGATCGGGTTGACGAGATTCCCCAGTTCGGCGTTCTTCTTGAGAATGATGCCGCTGATGGGAGACGTGATGATGCAGTTGTCGAGCCGCCATTTGGCTCGTCGCAACTCGGCCTCAATCTGACGGACTTGGGCTTCCGCACCCCGCTTCCGCTCGCGCCGCGGCCCGTCCACCATGAGTTGACTCGTCGCCGTCAGCTTCTCCACCCGCTGACGCAACGCTTGAAATTGCGACTCGGCCGTCTCGACTTCCTGAGTGGTCGCGATCCCTTTCGCCGCCAAATCTTTTTTGCGAGCGAAGTCTTTTTCAGCCTGATCGAGATTGGTTTGCGCCTCCGCCAGATCGGCCTTCGACTGCTTGATCTCATCGGGACGACTTCCCTCGCGCAGCTCGGCCAACGATTCCTTTGAGGAATCGAGCTGTGCCTGCACCCGCTCGAACTCCGCCTGATACTCGGTGTTGTCGAGGACCGCGAGCACGAAGCCCTTCTCGACGCGCTGCCCCGCTTCAAAGTTCAGTTCGAGAACTCGGCCGCTCACCTGCGGACTGACGAGGATTTGCTGCTCGGGAATGATGTAGCCTTTGGACTCGAGCGCGATCTCGCCGGCAGCTACCGTCTGTCCGAAGCCCGTTCCACTCGCGGTCGCAGTGGCTGCGTTTGATGGGGCCGCTCCCGAATCAGCCGACTTCGCCTCTTCATTCGTCGCGACTGCGTCAGCATCCGGTTCGAGCGGCTTCGGCTGGAACGGGTTGCCGACCAGCAGCAGATAGGCCACGGCACCCGCCAAGACCAGCGTGAGCAACCACGGCAGAGTGGCCGATCCCGACGAACCACCACCCTGCGGCGGCAGTCTCAACGACTGCACACGATCAGCCAGAGAGGAGGAGGGTTCAGTCGATGCCACAGAGAATCTCACACGCAGAAAATTCGTCAGACCGGCTGCCGACGCGAAGGGCAAGATGATTACAATTCGCCGCAAAATTGCCAGTCGCCCCAGATGCTGTGCTCCCTCTCGAAGTCCGGCTTTTCCTAAAGCCGGACTTCTCTCCGGCGCGCATCGCTCCAACGGGAAGTCCGGCTGACAAAGCTAAGCCGGACTTCAGCCTCCCAACATCCGACGTGGGTCGCCCATTACCTCCTGACCGATCGAACCATGCTCACCGACACCCATCCCGACGCCGAAGCCGTGCAGTTCGAGTTGCTGCGGCGGATGACATCCGCCCAGAAGTTTGAAATGGCGAGTGCCCTCACAGACACGGGGATCGAGCAGGCACGCCGAGCAATTCAGCGACAGTTCCCCGAAGCGACTTCGCGCGAGGTTGATCTGAAATTCATCGCGATGCACTACGGGAGTGATCTCGCAGACGGTTTCCGCGACTATTTGAAGGAGCGTGGCATTGATTGACTCACTCCTGTTGTCGGTGATTCGTCCGGTGGTGAGAACGTTCGAGCAACTTGAAATCCCGTACTACCTCGGAGGTTCTGTCGCCGCGATCATCTACGGACTGCCTCGAATGACGATGGATGCGGACCTGAGTGCCAGCTTGGTCGATGCGCATGTCCCGCAACTCGTCGCCGCTTGGGAAGACGACTTCTACGTGAGCGGCCCAATGATTCGCGAAGCCATCCAGCGACAGTCGTGCTTCAACCTGATTCATCTCAAGTCGGCCTACAAGGTCGATATCTTCTGTTCGCACGCTCAGGCATTTCAACAATCAGTCCTCGCGCGACGGAGACGCGACTCGTTAGTCTCCGGTGAGGACGAATTGACCATCGACGTGGCTTCACCGGAAGACTTGGTCTTGCACAAGCTGGTGTGGTTCCGCAAAGGAAACGAGACCTCAGAACGACAGTGGCTCGACATCTTGACAGTCCTCAAACTTCAAGCCGCCGTGATCGACGCCGCCTACATCGCCGAATGGGCCGCGACGCTGGATGTCCTCGACCTGTGGGAACGGATTCGAGACGAACTTCAACAAGGAAACAGACCATGATTGCTACCATCCCCGAGGAACTTACGGGCTTCGTCGAACAGAGCGTCACCAGCGGCCGGTATGCCGATGCCGACGCGGCCGTCGCCGCCGGGTTGAGATTGCTCCAACAGACGGATCACACGGACGATGAACCGGGAATGCGATTGGTCGCCGCGCGACAGGGGCTGCTCGATGAAATCGAGAAGTCGGACGGTGAACTCTGCGAAGAACTTCAACTTCGCAGCGACGGGGCATTCGTGGTACTCGGCCATCGTGTGTCGGTGCATCTCATTCTGCGAGCGTGGTCGGACGGATTGACTGCGCCCGCGATTCACGACCGCTTTCCAACGATCACAACGAACATCATCGAACGGTTGTCGAAGTTCGCGGCGGAACAGCCGATTGCTGTGGCTCGCTGGTTAGTCGTCGAAGAACTCGCAGCCGAACGTCAATGCACGGAGGCCAATCGCGGCCCGTCGTTGGAGGAGTTGCGCCATCGTCTCGCGACACGAACGGCGGGTTAACAGTCCGTTGAAAAACGTAGCTTGGACGACTCGTCCGAGCGAAACCGAGCTAGAAACAGACGGACGAGGCGTCCATCCCACGGTTCTGCAACAGGCTGCTAAACGATGCCGCTCAAACTGCTGTTCGATGAGAATCTTCGGGACGCCGGATTGTGGCTGGCGATTCAAACTCGCAACGCAGCAGAGCCTCAGCGGTTGGATGTGGTTCGCGTCGGCGACGAGGATGCTCCGCCGTGCCGAACTCCCGATCCCGAACTCATTCGGTGGGGGCATCCCACGACCACTTGCTCATCTCCCGCGACAAGTCCACGCTGCCGAGGCACCTGCAAAACCATCTAGCCAGTGGCGAAACCAGTCCCGGAATCGTGCTGCTGCCCGAGGGAATGAGAATTCCGGACACGAGGGAGTTGTTGTTTCTGATTGCCTTCATCACCGAAGCCCGCGAGTGGGCCAATGCCTGCCGCTGGACTCACTAACCTTTCAAGAACGAACACATGAACGACGAAACATTGCAGCGCATTCAGCAGGTCTACGGGGTCGAGAACTGGTCGGCCGGGTACTTCGACATCAACGCCAAGGGACACATCATCGTCCGACCGGGGAAGGATGATCCTCGGCAGGTCGATTTGAAGGAGTTGGTCGATCACCTGCTTACGGACAAGAAGCTTCAGCTTCCGTTGCTGATCCGGTTCCCGCAGTTGTTGACGGGGCAGTTGCGGGCGTTGTCGGCGGCGTATCAGGGGGCCATCGCGCAGTACGGCTTTCAGGGGCAGCATTACCCGGTCTTTCCGATGAAGGTCAATCCGCGACGCGAGGTGGTCGAAGAATTCCTGCGCGACGGAGCGCGGTGTCGCGTGGGCCTCGAATGCGGATCGAAGGCCGAGCTGTATGCGGCTGTTGCGCAGGAGCAGGCTCCCGAGACGTTGATGCTGTGCAACGGCTTCAAGGATGAGGCGTTCATCAAGACGGCGCTGCTCGGCGTACAGGCGGGCAAGCGGGTGACGATCATTGTTGAGAAACTGAACGAATTGAAAATGGTCGTGAAGCTGGCGCAACAAACGGGCGTCGCGCCGTGGATTGGATTGCGGGCCAAACTCTATTCGCGCGGCTCGGGCAAATGGGCGTCCTCCGGAGGTGAGGCGGCCAAGTTTGGACTGACAACGTCCGAACTGTTGCAATGCGTGCGGCTGCTCAAGGAGGCGAAGCTCGACGGTCAGTTGAAGCTGCTCCACTTTCACATCGGCTCGCAAATCACCGACATCAAGCGGGTGAAGAACGCGATGAAAGAGGCGGCCCGCGTCTATGCGAAGTTGCGGCAGATCGGCTGCGGGATCGAGTTCCTCGACATCGGCGGCGGCCTCGGCGTCGATTACGACGGCTCGCAGACCCGGTTCGAGTCGAGCGTCAACTACACCGTCCAAGAGTTCGCCAACGATGTCGTCTACGTCATCAAGCATGTCTGCGACGAAGAGAACGTTCCGCACCCGCATCTCGTTACCGAGAGCGGTCGATTCATGACGGCCTATCACACGGTCTTCATCACGTCGATCCGCGATGAGATCGAAACCTTCGCCGACGACGAACCCGAAGTCACCATCGATGCCGACGACCCGCAGGTCATCACCGAACTGAAGGATCTGTGCGACAGCATCAACGGCAAGAACTACGCCGAGTACTATCACGACGCCCTCGAACACAAGGATGAACTCCACACGCAGTTCAATCTGGGTCTCATCAGTTTGGAAGACCGCGCGAAGGGAGAAGTTCTCTTCTGGGAAGCATGTGCCCGCGCCCTCAAGGAGTCCGAGGCCGACAGCTTCCCCGACGATGAGTTTGAAGCGTTGAAGAAGATTCTGGCGCAGAAGTATCTGTGCAACTTCTCGCTGTTCCGTTCAGCCCCCGACAGTTGGGCGATCAAGCAACTCTTTCCGATCTGCCCGATTCACCGCTTGAACGAGCCGCCGACCGACTTTGCGACGCTGGTCGATGTGACCTGCGACAGCGACGGCAAGATCGACAAGTTCGTGGACCTGAAGGACGTGAAGGAGACGCTGGAACTGCACGACTGGAAGGACGGCGAGGATTACTACCTCGGCATCTTCCTGACCGGGGCATATCAGGACGTGATGGGGAGCCACCACAACCTGTTCGGCAATCCCAATGAAGCCCAAATCGTGATCGACACCGACGGCCGTTACCACGTCACGAAGCTGGTCCACGGCAGCCGCATCAACGACATGATGCAGTTCGCCCGCTACGAGAAGACTCAGCTCGTCGAGTCGTACCGCAAACAACTGACTGTTCGCGTGGAAGCGGGCCTACTCACGAAAGCCACTGCCGACACTCTCGTCGCCGAATACGAAGCGGGAGCGAACCGGGGAACGTACTTGGAATGAAAGGGTGCAACAGCAGGGCGAGGATGACTACACTGCCCGCCAAACACTGTTACTGTCTTGCTTGGAGGATCGAACGATGACGCCAACGCTGACTGCCATTCGCATCGGACCACACGACCACGGCCGGCGTATGACGCTCGACGACTTTGACGAAGCTGAAGTTGTTGCCGGGATTCAAGTCGAACTCGGGCGAGGAGTCATCATCGTGAGTGAAATTCCGCTGCCGTGGCATCTGATCCTGATCGATCGGCTGCGATGCCTGATCACCTCATACCGAGCAGCGCACCCAGGAAAAGTCTTCTGCCTCGCGGGCGGAGGTGAATGCAAGCTGCCGGTTGCCGAGTACAACTCCGAGCGACATCCCGATCTCGCGGTCTACCTCACCGAGCCACCCTATCAAGACTCGAATGCCGCCTGGTCGGAATGGATTCCGGAACTGGTGATCGAGGTCGTCTCGCCCGGATCGGAGGTTCGCGACTACTCTGAAAAGCGAGATGAGTACCTCGCGTTCGGTGTGCGCGAGTATTGGATTGTTCACCCTGATCGCAAGGAAATCATGGTTCTTCGCCGGATGAAGGGCCAATGGTCGGAGCAGACGCTCACCGCAATCAATGACTATTCACCGCACCTCCTCCCAGGCTTCAGTCTAAACGTCGCGAGAGTCTTCGAGTGAGCTGGCTTGGGACGCCGGGGCGTGCGGACAGCCCCTTCATACCGCCGCCACTTCGATCCTCTGAAACAGCGGCGCGGAGGTCCACTCGAAGAACCATTGCCGGAGATCGGTCGCGAGTTGCGTGAGGTCCGCGTTGTCCTTCGATTGAGCGACGAGCAATGCGTCACCCACGGAGTCGCCCCGTTGGAGAGCGGCAAGTAACGCAAACTGAACCGGCGAGACTTCAAACCGGCGGACGATGAAGTCACGGCGAGTCACCACGAGCAGCGTGGGGCGAGCGTCGGGAAAGGTCGCTTCGGTGTTGCGTCTCACAGCCGTGATGTACTCGTGAACGGGGAACTTCAGCGACACCAATCGCACGCACTCGTGCAGCACGATCCGCGATTGCACGAACTGCTCGGCAGTGAGTCCCTCGTAGGGCAAGCCTCCGGCTGGCCCCTCTTCTTCGGAAACGAGCCAAGGTTTTGTTGTGTCTGCCATCACCGTAGGGTGGGACCAGCTCGTTTCGAGCGCCGGCCCACCATCGGAGAGCGTTGCTGTTTCATGGTGGGCCGGCGCGGCGAAGCGCCACTGGTCCCACCCTACGTCGAATCGGGGGCTGGCCTCGTTTTCGGGACCAGCCCCGTCGAAGACCTCGCTGTAGGTTCGTTCGAGTCGCGCGAGGTCGATGAGCAAGTCGGCGAAGTCGGAATGCTGTTCCTCGTTTGAATCCACGCCATGTTCTGAAGCCTCGCGCGATGGGCGGGTCTGCTGAAGATACTCCGGCAGCTTGGCGGCCAAGTGCGTGAGAGTGTCACTGCGCGACGGATGCTCCAACAAATAACCGAACGCCAGCCCGTCAAAGGCTTCCTCTCCAAGGGCCTTCACCATGGCAGGGAACTCCGCCCGCAAACATTCCAGCAGCCGAGCAAAATAGGCGTTGCCGTACACGCGTAAGCGGTCGGCGCTGCTCAGTCTCTGCGACGGCAGCACGACTTCATCAAGCCGACTCGCGCTGAGATCGAAGACATCGCGCGAGGCATCGCTCCTCACGCCGGCTTCAATTCCGGCGGGATGAGTGATGACCGACTGCATCCAGCGTTGAAGTTGATTCAGCTCAGTCATTCCACCTCCGCCGTGATGACGTGACTCGGGTGAGGATGAAGCGAGTTGGCAAAGCTGACCGCGTGGAACGCCCCCCTGCTCTGCTCGCGACGGTTGGGCAGCACGAGCGGCGGTGTGCCGTCGAGGAACCGCTGCGCTCGCAGTACCTCGGCATGGACTACGGGGAACTCGGGAATGTTCGCGTCCCATTCGAGCAGCGTGGAGACGCCGCCCGTCAATTCGTGAGCAACGCGGTACAGCTCCCAAACCGGATCAATGACCGGCCCGTCGTGCGTGTCGATGCGGTGCGTCCCGCAGTCGGTATGTCCCGCGAGGTGCATCTGCACGACTCGCCCATGCGGCAGCCCCTTCAAAAACTCGACCGGATCAAAATCATGATTGAATGCCGAGACATAGACGTTGTTCACGTCGAGCAACAACCCGCAGTCGGTCTCTTCAGCGAGGCGCGCGACGAACTCCCACTCGCTCATCGTTGAGTCGGCAAACGTGACGTAGCTGCTCGGGTTCTCCAGCACGAGCGGACGTTCGAGAAAGTCCTGCACGATGCGGACTCGCTCGACAACGTGCTTCAGCGTCGGCTCGTTGTACGGCAGCGGCAACAGGTCGTGCGTGTTGACTCCCGCCACGCCCGTCCAGCAAACGTGATCCGACACCCACACCGCGCGCGTCGCCTTGGCGAGCAACTTCAATTTGCGAAGGTACTCCCTGTTGAGTGGGTCGCTACTCCCAATCGACAATGACACACCGTGCATGACGATCGGATACCGCTCGGCAATCTGATCGAGCACATACCGAGGCCGCCCGCGCGAGTTCATAAAGTTCTCGGAGATGACCTCAAACCAATCGACCGCCGGTCGCTCGCGCAGGATATATTCAAAGTGAACTGACCGCAGCCCGACGCCCAGCCCCAGATTGGGATACCCGAGTCGCGGCAGCGAAGAAGCAAGTGACGGCATAAAACGGGATGTCCGTGGAGCATAAACAAATGTCGGCTTGATGGCGGAGGTGCCTCAGGCATCTAACGGACGGCGGACACTAATCCCAAGCCTGTTCATGACGTGAGTATAGATCATGGTCGTGGCCACATCGTTGTGGCCGAGCAATTCTTGCACGGTCCTGATGTCGTAGTTCGCCTCCAACAGATGCGTCGCGAAGCTGTGGCGGAGCGTGTGACAGTTGGCGGGCTTGTGGACTCGCGATTCACGCACGGCGCGTGTCATCGCACGCTGGATCGTCGATTCATGAACGTGATGACGCCGGATCGTACCGCTGCGAGGGTCTTTTGAAAGACCCGGTGCGGGGAAGCAGAACTGCCAACACCACTCGTGTTCGGCGTTCGGATACTTCACGGCCAAGGCATACGGCAATTCGACGTTTCCACCCCCGACCTTCAGATCCTGTTGATGCACTCGCCAAGCACCGCACAGATGTTCCAGCAACGGCTCTTGAATCGACTGCGGCAACACCGTCACTCGGTCCTTTTCCCCCTTCCCATCCCGCACGATGATGCTGCCACTGGCAAAATCGACATCTTTGAATCTCAACCGCAACGCCTCAGAAAGTCGCAACCCGGATCCGTACAACAATCGTGCGACCAACGCGGGGATGCCATTCAGTTGCGACAACACCTTTTGAACTTCTTCCACGGTCAAGACACAGGGCAGCTTTCGAGACGATTTGGCGATGGTCCAGTCACCGAGATTTCCCAGCGGACGCCCCAAGACTTGCCCGAACACAAACACGAGCGCATTGAGCGCCTGCTTTTGTGTGTCTGCTGCAACCTTCCGCTCGACGGCCAGATACTCGAGAAATGCTCGCACGTCGTCCGGCCCTAATTCATCGCTGGAACGCTCCCCCGCAAACGTCTCGAATCTCGCCCACCACTGGGTGTACGCCTTCTCCGTCTTGATCGCGTAATGAGCCACCCGTAGCACGCGACGAATCCGGTCCACCACTCCAAGGGGCTTGTCATCCGTGGTGGAAACGGGCTGGGTCGCGGGGATTCCCACCCGTTCGTTGAGCCGATTCCCCCAAGCCTCACGCAATTGCGGAACCCCGAGTTCAGGCCGTTGATAGCCGAACTTCATTAACAGGCCGATGGCATCCAGCGACTGCTTGACCTGCCAGTCCGCCTGCCCCCTACGCATCAAACTTTCGAGGTAGTCGCAGGCATCTTTGAGCGAAACCGTCTCGATTCGCGGTTCATAGACCCGCAGAAAGTTGTCCATGCGGACGCCCAGCCAATAAGCATCCTTCTCGCGCCGTACCATCCCCGCCACAATTTCCTTGGCTCGCTGGAGTGGAGACACCCCAAACGGGCCAGATGTTGGAGGCTTGTTCATATTCACGTTCATGGGATCGGCCATCGCATCAGTCCTTGCCTGCGCAGATATCAGAGATAGGCAGCGCGCTGGGATATCCGAGATGGGCAGCGCGCTGGCTAACACGCTATCGCACGCAACAGAAAACTCAACGCTGTCGTTGACAAACCGCTTACTGAACGACAAGTTACGTCGCGTGAAGACCAGACCCGCGTCAACAGCTTGGCCGAGTTAGCCAGCGCGCGGGTCAATTCACTGTTGGGCGATCAACCACAGAACCGCAATTCACCGCAACTCGTTCGCGTCACCAATGCGTTGTCCCCATTCGATTCCGTTTCCCACGACTGTTTGCCTTCGATTGGTTACTGCGAATCGCCAATGCCTGACCTTCCCGATGTCACACATGATCGAATCAAACAACTTTGTGCTGACGGAGACCAGCAGTCTGAAGCCAAAAACTATCCTGCGGCTCTAACGAAATACTGGGAAGCATTCGATTTGTTACCTGAACCCAAGACCGACTGGAGTGCTGCCACTTGGATTCTCGCAGCCATTGGTGACGCAAACTATGCCAGCGGCGACTTTCAGGCAGGTCGGGACAATCTCAGCAACGCAATGCGCTGTCCTGACGCAATAGGAAATCCATTTCTTCATCTGCGTCTTGGCCAATGCCAATTTGAACTCGGAAATCACGATCGTGCTGCTGATGAATTGGCTCGTGCATATATGGGTGGTGGCAATGACCTGCTCGCGAATGATGACCCAAAGTACTTTGAATTTCTGAAAACGCGACTAGAACCACCCGAAGAAGGATGGGAGGGCAATAAAGAAAACAAAAAGAAGTCTTGGTGGAAACTCTGGTAGAAAGCCCCCCCAACACGGAATCGCAAACAAAAACAAGCAAATGCCGTCTGATGGTCAGTCGGCGAATTGAATGCGGTTCGGCGTCCGAAAGGTCAATGAACCGCAACCGAACAATCGCCCAACAAGCGGTTCAACCGGAGCGGCGGTTGGCGCGTTTTCTGTCTTCCAAGCTTTTTGGCCGCCGCCCGGTTAACCTGGTCGTTCGCCAGATCAAGCCGTAGACAAGAAGACACCAGACCACCACGTTGGGCCAAAAGCAGGCCGATAGCTTGACACGGCAGAACATGGACTGCATCCTGTCCATATGGACGCCATTACCTACACCGCCGCCAGAGAAAACCTTGCTTCAACCATGGACAGGGTTTGCCGTGACCACTCGCCAGTCATTATCACCCGTAACCGAGATCAAGCCGTTGTCATGCTTGCTCTCGAAGATTACGAGGCACTTGAGGAGACGGCTTATCTTTTGCAAAGCCCAGCTAATGCAAAACGGCTGCTCTGTGCAAAAGAAGCCTTGGAGTCAGGTCAAGGGGTGATGCATCCCCTTGATTTGGGCACATGAATATCACATTTGCCCCCCAAGCTTGGGAAGATTATCTTCATTGGCAAGCAACAGACAGCAAAACCATTACTCGCATTCACGAGTTGATTAAAGACATTACGCGCAGCCCATTTTCTGGAATTGGCAAGCCAGAGCCACTCAAACACGCGTTGCGAGGTTACTGGTCTCGGCGGATCAACACTGAGCACCGTATTGTTTACAAGGTTGTGGATGGTGCAGTTTGTATTGCACAGTTGCGCTATCACTATTAGGCCCAACAAGAAACAACTGCTTCGCGGTGAATGTCAGTCGATTCAACAAATATCGACCGTCCTTTGCAGCGTAATCAACAGTCGGCTGGCGAAGTGATGGTTGGCGATCCATCGGGCGGTCAAAGCAGAAAACACAAGACAAAAGAATGCCCAACAAGCGGTTCAAGCGGACCCGAACAAGCGGCGGGTTTCCGGCGTGCGAAGGTCTTCTGGCTTCGTTGATCGTCAATCATTTTCGCGGCCTTGTGGGTGCAACTTAACCTGGACTTTCGGCGGCGGAGGTTCACAATGGGGACGGCGGCGACCATCGGGCTAATCGCATTGGGCGTCGTAGCCATCGCGCTGGTCGTGAGTGTGGTGGCTAAACTCATCCTTCATCTTCTCAAGCGACCCCTCGAGACCCGGATCGCGGCCCACTATGGTCCAGACGAGATCGTCATGAAGGATCTGGCAGCGATGAGCTTTGGGCTGGAGTCGAAGGGCGTCTGGCAGGGCCGCGGCAACGGCGGGCTGGTACTCACTGCGGACTACTTGCACTTCTTCCGGTTCGTCCCCGGGGCGGACCTTCGCGTTCCCCTGGGAGCGATCACCGAACTTACGTTCACCAAGAGCCACTTGGGGAAAGCGACGATCTATGACCTGCTCAAGGTGCGGTTCTCCGTGGACAGCCAGACGGACTCGATCGCTTGGTATCTGACCGATTCAAAGCAGTGGAAGAACCGGATTGAAGAACTCATGGCGGGAAGGCCCGCGAGCGAAACGCATTAATGCTGCAACGAAACCCACCTGACACGGTGGCACGGCTTCGGGATAATCGCGATCCGCAAACGACGCCCGCCGAATCTCTGGCCACGCTGACTGACTGAACTCGCCATAGCAGGGTCGATTCGCTCCCTTTCGTTGCGGGCCGTGTGTAGACTCTCGGCCGTTGAGGGGACGCGGGGCGGACAGGATTGTCGGCCCCGCTTTTGTGCGCCGGGAGTCATCCGAACCGGCGGGCTGCGACGAGGCCGCTCGCTCTACGAAAGAGATTGCATCGTGACTGTGACATCTGTGGTGGGCTTGCAGTGGGGCGATGAAGCCAAGGGAAAGATTGTTGACATTCTCACCGATTCGCACGAGATCGTCGTGCGGTATCAGGGGGGGAACAACGCCGGTCACACCGTGAAGTTCGACGGTGAGACCTACAAACTGTCACTCCTGCCGACCGGCATTCTGCGGCCCGGCGTGACAGCGGTGATTGGCAACGGCCTCGTGGTGAACCCCGAAGCGTTGTTGAAGGAAATGAAGTCGCTCACCGATCGCGGCGTCCGTTGCGACGGCGGGAACCTGCTCGTCAGCGATCGCGCTCACGTCATCCTGCCGTACCACATCGTCGAAGATGCGGTCTTTGAAAGGCGTCGCGGGGCGGAGGCGATCGGGACGACGGGTCGCGGGATTGGGACGGCCTATCGCGACAAAGCGCTCCGCTCACACGCCATTCGGATCGGGGATCTCTATCACCCCGCGTCGTTTCGTTCGCGACTGACCGAGATCGTCGCCGCGAAGAACCTGATGCTGAAGGCACTCGACCCGAGCGTGGAAACACTCGATGCGGATGCCATCTTCGCCTCGTACACGGACTACGCCGAACGGATCAAGCCGCATGTGACCGATACGACCGCGTACCTGCACAAGGCGCTGAAGGCGGGCAAGAACATGCTGTTCGAGGGCGCTCAAGGAAGCCTGCTGGATGTCGATCACGGGACGTTCCCGTACGTGACGAGTTCCAACAGTTCGTCGGCGGGCATTCACAGCGGCAGCGGGATTCCTCAACGTGCGATCAACCGGATGATCGGTGTGGTGAAGGCGTACACGACGCGCGTCGGCGGCGGCCCGTTCCCGACGGAACTGAACAACGCGACCGGCCAGCACATTCGCGATGTTGGCCACGAGTATGGCACCGTGACCGGACGGCCACGCCGTTGTGGTTGGCTCGATGGCGTGGCGACCTCCTACGGCGCACGCATCTGCGGCGTGGACGAGATCGCCGTGATGCTGCTCGATGTGCTGGCTCAACTCGATGAGTTGAACATCTGCGAGGCGTATGAGATTCGCGGCGAGCGGACGACCGACTTCCCTTCGCACGTCGAAGACCTCGAAGTCGCAAAGCCGATCTTCCGCACGATCCCTGGCTGGAAGCAGGACATCACCGGTGCCCGCAAGCTGAGCGATCTTCCGTCAGGGGCGCGGCGCTATGTGGATACCGTTGCCGAACTGATGGGTCTCCCCGTGAAGTTCATTAGTATTGGCCCCGACCGCGAGCAAACAATTCTGCTGTGATCTTTTTCCGTCACAGACCGTTGCCGCGAGCCACTTCATCTCTTACGGCTAACCGTGAAATGGGGTTCTCACGCTCAACGCGCGGGGCGTTGCCCACGCGGTTAAACAAGACAGGCTGATTCCCGTTTTCATTTTTGAAAGGCATGTCATGGTCAGACGATTCAACTCGGTAGCGTCTCTGTTGGCGGTGGCATTCGCGGGACTGATGGCGGGAGCGGGTGATGCTCACGCGCAGGTCACGTTGGAACTCAAGTTTCCCGAGGGAACGAAGTCTTCTTCGCAAGTGGAGTCCTTGGTCAATCAAACGCTGACTCTGGGAGGACGCGACATCCCGACGAAGGCGACCACGTTCATGCTCACGACAGCCAACATCGGAACTCGCGCGGCAGACGGGACGCTGGCGATCATTGAGAAAGTTGAGTCGTTGCAGTCGGAGCTGGACCTCAACGGAATCAAGCTCCAGTTCGACTCGGCCAACCCCGACAAGAAGGCCGACATTCCGCAACTCGAACCATTGCTCGATCTGTATCGTGCAATCGTTAAGTTTCCGATGACGCGCACGTTGGAAGCGAAAACGAACAAGCTCAAGAGCATCACGCTGCCCGACGGTGAGTACGAGAAACTGGGCGAGGCGTCGAAGGACCGGTTCAATCCCGAGAAGCTCAAGAAGGCAACCGAACAGGCGCTGGCATTCCTGCCCGATGGGCCGGTCAAAGTCGGCGACAAGTGGGAGCGAGCCACCGAAGTGGATCTGGGTTCGGGCCAACTGATGAGCTTCCGTACCAAGTACGAGTACCTCGGCACCGTCGAACAGGGCGGCGCGACGCTCGACAAGATCGAGGGCAAAGCGTTTGAAGTCAGCTTCGCGATCGTCGGCAACCCGATGCTGCAAGTCAGCAAGAGCGACCTCAAGATCAAGGAGTCCGCGACCACGCACCTCTTCGATCGCGAACGAGGCCACCTCGTGTCGAAGAACGCCAAGGTGAGGATCGACGGCCCGCTCACACTGGTCATCGGCGGCATGGAACTCGAAGGCAAGGTCGATCTGACGATGGAAGAAAAGTCCACGCGACAGAAGTGAGGAGGAGTGAGTTTCTGTTGGTTGTTACCAGCAGTTTACTCGCGTGAGGAATCAACGTGCCTCGAAAGATTCGTGAACTAATCGCAGCCTTGCAGTCGTACGACTTCGTGAATCGGGATGGCAAAGGAAGTCACCGAAACTTTGTCCACCCCGATGCCCCTCGACCGATTACGATCTCCGGCCAACCGGGGGACGACGCCAAGCCATATCAAGAACGAGCCGTTGCAAACGCGATCGAGGAGCTAGACTCATGAGACCGGAAAGTCACTACCCCAAAATTGTCGAATGGTCTGAGGAAGATCAATGCTTTGTTGGCACCTGCCCCGGTCTGTTGCGGGGCGGCTGTCACGGTGACGACGAGCAAGCCGTGTTCGCCGAGTTGTGTGAGATTGTTCACGAAACGATCGCCCTGTACGAACAAGATGGCACGCCATTGCCGCCGCCGATCGTCGCGTCATGGCGGGAAACGGCATTGTCAGTCACGACGCATTGATGGCGGTTCCTCAGTCGAGATTGAACCATGACGTGGATCAAGACCATCCCGAAGTCGGAAGCGGATGCCGCATACAAGGCGGCAATCGAAGCGCAACATGCGTGGTATCCGCGCGAGTACGGCGAGCAGGTTCCCGGCATTCCCGCTAACGACGGCGACGGCATCGTGGCGGCGCACAGTCTGATCCCAAATGCCCTCCATCACGCCTTCGCCACGTTCGGGACGCTGATGGATTCCGAGTTGCCTCTCACGCGGCGAGACCACGAGCTGATCGCGACCGTCGTCTCGCAACAAAACTGCACGCGGTACTGCACCGTGTCGCACGTCGAGTTTTTGCGAAGGGTCACGGGCGACGAGGCTCTCGTCCGCGCAATCGAGACCAATTCGCCCGACGCACCTCTGACCGAGGCCGAGCGGGTCATGATCGACTTTGCCGTACAGGTGACACGCGACGCCACGGCCGTCACACGCGCGCATCACGACAAGCTGCGAGCCGTCGGTTTCGATGATCGAGGCATCCTGCAGATCACTCTGATTGCAGCGTGGTTCAACTACATCAACCGTGTCGCCGATTCGCTCGGAGTCGGACGCGACTGAACGCCAGATGAGGAGTCAGGCTTCGATGGGTCAATCATTCGCCGGATGTTGCCTCACGTCACTTGTCGGCGCGCGGCGCGTTCGCGCCCGAGCCGGCTTTGGTGTGTCCCTTGAAGACGCGACGGGCGGCAAACAGCGCGGCGGTCAGGTCCACGGCGGCGTTGTTGAGCCAGCCGCCAGGTGAGACCAGCACCTTCTGTATGGTGCGGCGTTCGCTCCACATGCGGTTGATCATTGGATGGCCGGGCAGGGCGCATGAATCCATCCACTTGATCTGTGGCAGGTCATGCACAACCCGGATGTTCTCGGCCTCCAGCAGCACGCCGGGTGAGTACTTCGCATAGGCTTCATCGAACGCGATCTTGAACGCAAACGCACCGTCTCCCGCGAGAAAATTGCATTTCATCGCGAGCGGTCGGCCATCGAGATACAGCCCCAGCATGAACAGCCTGCCGCGCGCGTGAGCCTCCCGACAGATGGTCTCGAAGTAGCCGCGCGACACGGGATTGCTGCCGAGTGCCGAGCATTCGCGCCCCTTCCAACCGGCCGCTTCCACGGTGAGGAACTGATCCACCCAGGTGTTCACATCGTGATTGCCGCTGGTGGAAACCGCCGCATCGGCGCAAAGAACGCGCGTCTCCAGATGGCCCATCGCCGAGAGCCGCTTCTGTTGGCGACGCAGTTCGTGGCGGGCATGTTGTGTCATCGAGTTGGTGATGTATTCGTCATAGTTTTCGGCGGGGCGGAGCATCGCGCGGTTATAGCGTTCGACAACGAACGCGGCCGAACCGCGTTCATGCGCCACGTCGATCAGAGCTTGTGCCAGTCGTCCCTCAGCCGACAGATGCCGCAGCTTGAGCAAGCCTTGCCCCCGCTCCTGCATCCAGTCGAGTAGGCTTTCGAGAACCTCCTGTTCGAGACCCCGACGGACCAGCGGCGCGCAGAGGTAACAAAACGCATGTTGCCAAACACGACGCAACCGCAGCGGGAGCAGACCGAACCGACGGCGCGGGACCAGCGGAACGAAACCGACCAGCGTTGCCGGTTGCTTCGGACGCGGATCTCGCTGCCAGACGAGAGCGAACTTGGTCCCCGGCACTTCCTGGCCAAACACCTTCCACGCGGGAAGCAGCATCCACGGCTCATAGAACGGATTCGGCTCGGTCGTGTGATCGGCGAGGTCTTGCCACGCGGCGCGATACCGCTCAAGAGCCTCGATGTCGTCAATCACCTCGACCCAGTAACGCTGATGGGCGGGCGTCGGTCGCGACGGCTCCATCGGTGCAATCGACACGACCGCGTAACTGTGAGGCAACTCGAACAACCGCTCGCGGGCGATCTGCGATGGGGCCGACGAGGGCGGAGTTTCTGCAACGAGCGACATTTCAAAATCCGAGGGAACGGTGTGAGACGAAATGCCGCACGTGGGAATCGCGCCGAACACACGTCAGTCTCAACCTAGTTCACACCGGGGCGATGGCAAGTCGCTCAATTCGCTGATCCCTCGCGGTTAAACGAAGTCGCTCATGGAAGTCCACGCTGGCCTGCCATCCAAGCTTACACCTCGCACGGCCATGAATGAGATGTTCGAGGCGAGCCGTGTGCCGTCAGGCCACGGGTTTCCTACGACGATCAAGAACCCGCAGCCTTACGGCATGCGGCTCGCCAAGCTCTCAGCTTGGGCCGCGGGGAGTATGACTGGCGGCTTGGCACGCAGGCTGACTTGGATTTCGTCGCCGACGATACGCACCTCAAAGGACTCGGTACGGACTTTCGACTTGGGGTTGTCGAGCCACAAACCGTCTGTCACGCAGAATCGCCAAGCGTGCCAAGGGCAGATGACCTCGGTGCCATCCAAGTATCCGGCGGACAGTGACGCCCCCATGTGAGGGCACGCGTCGTTAATCGCGAAGTATTCCCCATCACGCCGGAAAACCGCGATCAATTGGCCATTCACGGGAAACGCCCGCCCCTCACCCTCGGGAATCGAGCCGACTCTGGCAACCGTTTGGAATTCGGAACGCTGAGGATCAGAAGGCGGAGTCACTGTCGTCGTCTCAATTGGCGATGTCGCACTCACACCACGTCTCCGGATTCATGCCGTTAATAGCCGCGAGTTCACTGCGGATTTGCCACTCAATTTCCGCGCGGCCAAAAGTGAGTCGTTCCGGGCGAGCCGTGTGCCGTAAGGCCACGGGTTTCTTGCGACACTGCCTCGCGGCGTGCGGCTCGCCAATGCCGCACATGAGGTATAGCCGTGGTCGCTGCGGGATGCGATGCCGCAACGGGAAAACGCCTCGTTGTGGTTGCCGTTCACCGTGTTGTGGCGAGCCGTCAACAATCTTTTCGGATGTTGTTGACGACTCGCCACCGTGACCTATGTTTGACTCACCCTCGGCTACGGAATGGTCTCCCAGCTTGGTGCGAATCGCCACCCTCATCGCGATCCGTGCCTCCCTGACTTCATCGCGTGTCAGAACATCACCGCATTGGCGGTTCGCGATGAGGCTCGGCCTGCGGTGTCTGCTGGTTTTCGAGACTGCTCTTACATAAAGCCACTCGCCATGAATCAAGGTTCGTTACTGGTCGTCGATGACGATCGCCCGCTGCTCGAAGCTGTCGCCGACTACCTGCGTAGTCTCGGCCATCGCACGGAGACGGCCACCACGTGCGACGAAGCGATCGCCCGGATGAAGGAGTTTCCGTTCGATGCCGTCATCTGCGACGTGAACCTCCCCGACCGGGACGGCTTTGAACTGCTCGACTGGGCGGTGAAAGCGGTCCCCGACACGCAGGTTATTTTGCTGACCGGGTTCGGCACAATCGACAGCGCTGTCGAAGCCATTCGCCTCGGGGCCTTCGACTATCTCACCAAGCCGATCATCGACGATGAACTGAACTTCTCGATCCGCCGGGCACTCGGCCAGAAGCAGATCGTCACCGAGAACAAGTCTCTCAAGCTGCAACTCAACCAGCGTTTCGGCATGGGCAACATCGTTGGTCACGACTACCGCATGTTGAAGATGTTCGACTTGATCGAAAGTGTCGCCGACACACGCACGACGGTCCTCGTATTGGGTGAGTCCGGCACTGGGAAGACGATGACGGCACGGGCCATTCATCAAATGAGCAACCGCCGCGAGAAGCCGTTCGTGGAAGTCGCCTGCGGGGCGCTCCCCGACTCGCTGCTCGAAAGCGAACTGTTCGGTCACGTCGCCGGTGCGTTCACGGGTGCGACTCACGACAAGATGGGGAAGTTCATGCAAGCCAACGGT
Source organism: Schlesneria sp. (assembly GCA_043749505.1). Taxonomy (GTDB): domain Bacteria; phylum Planctomycetota; class Planctomycetia; order Planctomycetales; family Planctomycetaceae; genus Schlesneria. Next base: position 25,816 of record JAYVDI010000249.1, read on the forward strand.
GGCACGATCTTTCTCGATGAGATCGGCACCGCGTCACCCAACCTGCAAGTCAAACTGCTGCGCGTCCTGCAAGACCGCGAGTTCGAGCCGGTCGGCGGCAACAAGACGCACAAGGTCGATCTGCGGATGATCCTCGCCACGAACATCGACCTCGAAGAGGCCGTGCGCAAGGGCGAGTTCCGGCAAGACCTGTACTATCGCATCAACGTCGTCACGCTGACGCAACCACCGCTGCGAGAACGGATGAGCGACATTCCGCTGTTGGCCGACCACTACTTGAAAGAGTTCATCACCCAGACCGGCCGTCCCGTGACCGGCTTCAACCACCAAGCCATTGAACTGATGCAACGCTATCGCTGGCCGGGCAACGTGCGCGAGTTGGTCAACGTCATCGAACGAGCCGTCGTGCTGTCGAAGTCGCCCGTGATTGGCCCGAACGATCTGCCTGAGGCACTTCGTCGCGATGATCCCCTGCTTGAGTTCGGCGGACGCCTGTCAGGCATGAGCGGCAACAATCTCAAGTCGGCTCTGGCCAACCCCGAAAAGCAATTGATCCTCGATTCCCTCGAATCGCACGGCTGGAATCGCCAAGACACCGCCGATGCGCTCGGCATCAACCGCACGACGCTCTATAAAAAAATGAAGAAGTACGGCATCAGCTTTGAGAAGCAGTTGATGATGTCCTGAGGTGATTTTACCTCGCGCAGTCAGTGATGAGACATCTGAGCGGGGCGGCGTAAGCCCCTCGCTCGGAAACCTCTCACTTTGTGCCGTGTGAGGTATAGCGAACGCTCACCGCACACCCTGATCCTGAGTCAGCCTTCGATCGAAATGATCGAAGGCTGTTTCCGTTGATGATTCCCCGTGTTCTTGGTTCTGTTGCAGCCTTGCGATTCCGGCTATCGTGGTGTCCAAACAAACCCGAGCGGAACCAGGCAGACATCGCAGGACGAAAGACACCTTCATGGCACGCATCTTGATCGTGGAAGATAGCGCGACGCACGCCGAGCAATTGCAGGGGTTGCTCGTCGAAGCCGGTTACGACACGACGCTCGCTCGTGACGGCATCGAGGCTCTTCGATCGCTGGCACTAGTCCAGCCCGACTTGATGCTGGCGGATTACATGATGCCCGGCATGAACGGCCTGCAATTGATCGAGACCGTTCGGACCAACTATCCGCGCGTCCCCTCAATTTTAGTCGCGGCGCGCGGCAGCGAAGACATTGCAGCCGAGGCCCTGCAACGGGGAGCGGCGGGGTACATTCCAAAGCGACGGGTCAGCTCCGACCTGCTGCGAACCGTACAAAAACTTTTGAGTGCTTCGTCCATCAGTCGCCAGAACCAGCCACTGGCGGCGTGTTGGGAGCTTTCAGAATGTCTGTTCGTGCTGAAGTCCAACCCCGATCTGCTGGCTCCGCTCGTCGCGTTTTATCGCGAGAAGATGACCCAGTTCCAAGTGGCCGACGAAAGCACCCTCATTCGCATCAGCGTCGGACTGACCGAGGCGCTCGACAACGCTCTCTATCACGGCAACTTTGAGTTGAGTTCTGACCTGCGTGACGGAGACGGCTTGGCATGGCGCGAAGGGATCAAAGTGCGACGCAACGAGTCGCCCTATCAAGATCGCAAGATCTACATGCAGAGCCGCATCACGCGCGAGGAGGCCCGCTTCACGATTCGAGATGAAGGTCGAGGATTCGATCCCAGCTCACTCCCCGCAACGCCCGATCCCGCACACTTGGAACGCTCCAGCGGACGAGGCATCATTCTCATGCGAGCCTTTCTCGATGAAGTGACCTTCGACGCAACCGGCAACCAAGTCACGCTGGTCAAACGCCGAGTCGTATGAAGAGCGCCGTAATCAACACGCTTCTCCTGCCTCAACATCGCCATCGCGTCGTCGCTGGAGTTCACTTCCCCGATCGACGACACTTCCGCCCCGCGCTCAATCAGGTGTCAGGTGGTTCAAAGTTCATTTTTCG
>JAYVDI010000250.1:0-5169 GCA_043749505.1 Schlesneria sp.
GTTCCTCGCTCGTGTGACAGGCAGTGTGGTTTCGACGCAGAAGGTGGACGCGATGGTCGGCCAGAAGCTGCTCGTCGTCGAGCCGCTGCGCGTCAACGAAAAGGATCAGTCGGGCCTAGTCTCGACCGGACGGACGTTCATCTGCGTCGATACGGTTGGAGCGGGTGAAGGCGAAGTTGTGATGATCGTGCAGGGGTCGAGTGCCCGCTTCACGCCGCAGACCAAGCCGCTGCCCATCGACTGCGCCATCATCGGCATCGTGGATTCAGTCCACCTCGGGCCGAAGTCGATCTTCGATGCGAAGGGTGACGCGGCGGGAGGCCAACGATGAGCCAAGCCAATTCTCCCATCAAGCCCGAGTCCGTCGGACGCATCTCACAAATCATCGCCGGTGCGCTCATCGCGGGCGTGGTGATGTTTGCCTGCGCGGCGTTCTTTGTCGCCAAGGGAGAACCGGCCAAATCACCGATGCTGGCACTGATCGGGGCGGGCATGGCGGTGATGGCGGTCGTCGTGCGATTCATCGTTCCCACGATCATCGTCAACGGAGCGAAGGCCCGGCTGAAAGAAGCGTCTACCACGGAGGTCATGGCTCAACTCGCTGGCCTCTACCAAACCAAGATGATCATCGGGATGGCGGTCCTCGAAGGAGCCGCGTTCGTCAGTCTGATCGCGTACATCACAGAGAAGCAGTTCTGGTCCTACGGTGTCGTCGCGTTCTTGCTGGGAGTGATGGCGATCTCGTTCCCGTCGCAGGGACAGTTTGAAGGTTGGGCCGAGGAGATGAAGCGGGATTTGAATTGAGAGAGTGAAAGGGAAGAGGAAGACCCCTCACCCTAACCCTCTCCCCGCAAGGCCGGGGCGAGGGGACAAAACCAAGCCAAGACACAAGCAACAAACATCGAGACTATTCACCATGCAAGCCAATGCCGAAGCCATTCGTCAGGTTGTTCAGGAAGTGCTCGCTCAGTTGGGGAAGGCTCCAAAGTCCGGGGCCGCTCCGCAGCGGGACGGGGATTGGGGCGTGTTCCAATCGGCCGATCAGGCGATCGCCGCCGCCAACGACGGGTTCAAGAAACTGAGCGACTCGCCATTGGCCTCACGGTCACAAGCCATCGAGTGCGTCCGCCAGATCTGCGACACGCAGGCTGAGGAACTCGGCACGGCCGAATTCCAAGAGACGAAAATCGGGCGGCTCGATCACAAGATCGAGAAGCTCAAGATCATCAAGCTCGTCCCCGGTGTCGAGTTCATGCGAACCGATGCCGTGAGCGGCGATCACGGGCTGAGCATCACCGAGTACGCGCCGTTTGGCGTCATCGGTGCGATCACTCCCGTCACGCATTCACTGCCCACGCTGGCGGGCAACGTCATCAACATGGTCGCCGGTGGCAACACGCTCGTCGTGAACCCGCATCCGGGCGGTGCCCGCATCGCGTGTGAGGGTGTCCGTCGCTTCAACAAGGCGATCTTCAAAGCGACCGGCCTTGAGAACCTGATCACGATCATTGAGAAGCCATCGCTCGAAACGGCCGCCACGATCTTCGGTCATCGCCAAGTCAAGCTGCTGTGCGTGACGGGTGGACCCGCAGTCGCTCGCGCCGCGATGGAGAGCCGCAAGAAGGCCATCGTCGCGGGACCGGGCAATCCGCCCGTGGTCGTCGATGAAACGGCCTGTCTCGAAAACACCGCCGCCTCGATCGTGAAGGGTGCCGCCTACGACAACAACCTCCTCTGCATCGGCGAGAAGGAAGTCTTCGCCGTCGAGGCGATCTTTGATCAACTGATGGACACGCTGCCGCGTCATGGCGCTTACCGCCTGAACGACCGCGAGATCGACGCCCTCACCAAACTGGCGTTCTCTCCCCCGACGAAGCCCGGCGATCACTATCACCTCAATCGCGAACTGGTCGGTCTCGACGCGACGAAGCTGGCCGAGCTGATCGGCCTCCGCGTCCCCGCCGGAACGCAACTGCTGTTCGGAGAGACCGACACCTCGAACCCGTTCGTTCCCGAAGAACAGATGATGCCGTTCGTCCCATTCGTCCGTTGCAAGAACTTCGCTCACGGCGTCGAACTGGCCCTCGAATTCGAACACGGCTTCCGACATACGAGCCTCATTCACTCACGCAACGTCCGCCACATGACCCGCATGGGCCGCGACATGGACACGACGCTGTTCGTCAAGAACGGCCCGTCCATGGCGGGCTTGGGACTGGGCGGCGAAGGCTATCTCAGCTTCAGCATCGCCACGCCGACTGGTGAAGGCGTGACGAACCCAATGACGTTCACTCGTCAACGACGCTGCGTGCTGGTCGATGATCTGCGCGTGATCTGAAGAAGATTTTTTTGACCACAGATTACACGGATGGGCACAGATAAGACGAAGACAAGTCAGCAAGGCGGAGACAGGTAAGTCAAAGATAAGTTGGGCACGAACAGGCAAAACAAGAACCCTCTCTGAGTACTTTTCTTATCTGTGCCCATCCGTGAAATCTGTGGTCAAAACTCCTGATTGGTTTCTGGTGAAGTCATGCAGTTCGCGAAAGTCATCGGCCGGGCGACCTCGACAGTGAAGCATCCGACTCTTGTCGGATGGCGGATGCTGTTGGTGCAGCCGCTTGATCCGCAGGGGGGGCCGGATGGATCGCCTCAGTTGGTGATCGATAATCAGGGGGGAGGCAAAGGAGATACGGTCATTATCTCGTCGGATGGTAAGACGGCGCGCGAGATGGTGGGGTCGGATAACACTCCGGCTCGGTGGCATGTGTTGGGAATTGTGGACTGACGTAGGGTGGGACCAGCGCAGCGCCGGCCCACCATTGTGAAAACAAGCGAAGAAGTGGTGGGCCGGCGAAGACTCGTCCCACCCTACCAAGAGACAACAGTGGATCAGGCTCTTATCGAACAGATCGTGTCGAACGTGCTGGCTCAGCTTCAGCCGGCTTCGGTGCGTCCTGTCGTTGAGCCGCCGAAGTCCACAACGAAGATGACGACGGTTGTGAAACCGATAGTTGAGAAGCCAGCGGTCATCGAACTGACGGCCTCGGTCATCACGGCCGGTCTGTTGGAAGAGACCGCTCGCGTGGGACAGCCCCTGAAGATCGGACGACGTTCGATTCTCACGCCGTCGGCTCGCGACTGGTTGCATACGAAACGGATTGATTGGAGCCGGATCGACAAGCTGGTGGCAGGCGGCAGTGCGACGAAGGGAACAGCGCGGTGGCAGTTGATCGTGCAGACAGTCACGCCAACGGTGAAGGCTCTGCACGACGGACTGAGACGGCAGCCTGACGGTTGGAAGATTGAACTCGTGGGACAAGCGGTCGAAGCGGCAACGCTCGCGATCGGTTCGATCAGCAAGGCGGAACATGATGGCGTGGTGATCCTCAGCGAATTCGCCGAGATCATCGCGTGTCGAGCCAACCGGAACGAACGAGTCCGCGCGGCAGTGGTCTCGGATCGGAAGCAGCTTGAACTGACGATGCAGCACCTCGGCGCGAACGTGGTCTGCATCAACCCGAACAGTCGGACGTTTATTGAGATGAGAAACCTGCTGCGGGACTGTGCGGCGAAGAGGCCGCAATTGCCATCAGGATGGTGAAGCTCGGGCGTCAGCCCTCTTCGCTTTCTGAGCGGGGGACGTGAGTCCCCTAGCTGAGTGTGATGAGTTGTTGAACGGAAAAGAACCGGGGGACTCACGTCCCCCGCTCGGAACACAAAACGATGCGAGTCGGCGAGGTGATCGGCAAGGTGACGCTGTCCAAGTGCAACGCGATGGTCGCGGGTGGCACGTGGCTCGTCGTTGTGCCACTGACGGTTGCCGGACTCAAGGGAGATGACAAAGGGCGGGAGGAGGCTCTCGTCGTGTACGACGAACTGGGCGCGGCGCCCGGTTCCAAGATTGGCTTCAGTGAAGGAGGCGAAGCGGCCAACCCGTTCGCTCCCAACTACAAGCCGCTCGACGCCTACAACGCCTGTATTTTGGACAACATTGAAGTGGAGTAACGGGGAAAAATGATCGCTCGTTTAACCGCGTGGGCAACGCCCCGCGCGTCGAACGGCGAGACCGCTTCCCATGTCGAACGATCATCTCGCGCGGGCCGTTGGCCACGCGGTTAAACGAAAAAGCAACGCAAGGGAACGAACAATGGCCAGCCAGTGGAACACCGGGATCAACGACCGGAAGCTCAAAGAAGACATCTGTGAGATCGGCCGTCGCGTTTACAACAAGGGCTTCGCGGCGGCGAACGATGGCAACATCTCGATCCGCGTGGGTGAGAACGAGGTTCTCTGTTCACCGACGATGATCTGCAAGGGCTTCATGACGCCCGACGACATCTGTGCGGTCGATATGGAAGGGACGCAGATCGCTGGCAAGCGGAAGCGAACCAGTGAGGTCTTGCTGCACCTCGCCATCATGAAACACCGGCCCGACGTGAAGGCGGTCGTTCACTGCCATCCGCCGCATGCCACGGCGTTCGCTGTCGCTCGCGAGCCGATTCCGCAGTGCATCCTGCCCGAGATCGAAGTATTCATGGGCGAGGTGCCGATCGCGCCGTATGAGACTCCCGGCGGACACGCCTTTGCGAACACAGTCGTCCCGTTCCTCGCGAACGGAACCAACACGATCATCCTCACGAACCACGGTACGGTGACGTTCGGCAAGACCATTGAAGAGGCGTACTGGAAGACGGAGATTCTCGATGCCTACTGCCGCATTCTCCTCTTGTCGAAGCAACTCGGCCGAGTGACCTATCTCGACGAACGTGAATCGACCGAATTGCTTGACCTGAAGAAGAAGCTCGGATTCGACGATCCCCGCTTCCACGTGGAGGACTGCGATCTGTGCAGCAACACGGCGTTCCGTGATGGCTACAAAGAGAACATGCCGCAGTCGAAGGCATTTGAACCAGCCCCGGTCTACGCTGGCTATCTCGAACGACAGAAGGCTGCGGCGGGCGGAGGCAACTCAATCACCGGAGCCGCTCCGATTCTCAGTGGTGTCAAGAATACTTCGGCCTCGAAGCCAGACATGGAGACGCTGGTGCGACTCATCACGGAACAGGTCGTCGCGGCGATGAGCAAGTAATCCTCAGAACTTGAACAATCTTGGACCTAGGCGAGCCGTGTGCCGTAAGGCCACGGGTCTGTTCCTTGGTACAAGAC
>JAYVDI010000251.1:0-2811 GCA_043749505.1 Schlesneria sp.
CTCTGCCCCGCCGCGTCGGGGTTGACTCACCACATCAACCCGTGGGGAGGGATCGAGCCGTGCCCGATCATTCAGTTCGCGAAGGAATCGATCTACGACAAGCGGCACATCAAGGATGTCATCGGCCAGTCCGAGTTCCTGAAGGATTTCCGGCAGGTCGCCGCATCATCCACGCGAGGCTGCATCGTGCTCGAACGCCCCGACCTGCTGCATCAACTGGTGGTCAGCCATCAGGCGGGCGATCAGACCGCACGGAAGACCGCGCTGGCCGAACTGACCGCCATGCAGTCGCGCCCGTCGCAATACGGCCCCGGCCAGGAGATCCCCGCACGACGCTGGGTGTATCGTCTGGCCAAGCGATTCTGGTTCAATGATTTCGGAGCCTACGAAGCCCTCGACGCGGCAGCTTCCCAGCAGCCGGTGCCAGCGATCAAGTGATCGAGGCGGCCCGCGTCGTGGCCAGAGTAGATACGTCTCGCCCAAACCGTACAATCGAGTTCTTCGCCTCGCAGCAGGCATATTTTCCCGCCATTTGCGCGGGTTTCTTGCGGAACCCTGCCGATGATGGCTATGTTTTGCGGGAGAGGAACACTGCCATGTTGATTGAATTTCGGGTCGAAAATCACCGCTCGTTGCGTGACGAGCAGTCTTTGACGATGGAAACGGGACGCGTTGGTGACGAAGCGGACTCGCGCCCCCGTAGCGTGAGTGGCCATTCGGAAAGCCTGCTCCCGGTTGTTGCGCTGTATGGAGCGAACGCAAGCGGAAAAACCAATGTCCTAAATGCCCTTGTCTTCATGCGCGAAGCGGTTCTTTTTTCTTTCAACCTTTGGCCACCCGACCAAGGAGTCCCTCGTAACCAATTTGCTTGGGGCTCGAAACGAGAAGCTCCGTCGCTGTTTGAGGTAACGGTGCTTATCGATTCAGTTCGTCATCAGTACGGCTTTGTGGTGTCTGACGACTCCATTTTGGAAGAGTGGCTCTTTGCGTGGCCAAATGGGAAAAAACAAACTTGGTTTACACGGGAAGGCAGCGTGTACAGCTTCGGAGACAATCTCAAGGGCGACAACAAAGTCGTCGAAGGCATTACGAGGTCAAACGCATTGTTTCTTTCGACGGCAGTGCAATTTAAGCATCCACAGCTTCAAGCAATCTTCTCGTGGTTTCGAGCAATGCGACCGATCAACGTCGGTGAAGCTTACTCGGTGATGCATACCGAACAAGCAATTGCTCGCATGTTTGAGTCGTCTGGACAGCAGTCCCTTTTTGATGACGAGACGTTGGAAGAACCCCTTTCAGAACGATTCCTCGCTCTCTTACGGAATGCGGATTTGGGAATCGTGGGATTGAGAGTCGAAAAGGGTGAACCGACCGAAAAGCCTCGCCGCCCGCTTCGCTTGCGTTTCCATCTGAAGCACCAGAGTGATGCCGATGACGCATGGTTGCCGTTGGAACAAGAGTCTAAAGGAACGAGGACACTGTTCCGATTCGCAGTTCCGATCTTGGAAGTCATCCGCGCTGGCGGCGTTCTATTGTGCGATGAACTTGAAGCCAGTCTGCATCCCTCGCTGGCGCAACAAATCGTTCGCCAGTTCAACGATCCCAAGACAAATCCTCACAACGCACAGCTCATCTTCACGACTCACGACACCAACCTTCTGGGAACGACACTCGGCGAACCAGCACTACGACGGGATCAAGTGTGGCTGACGGAGAAAGACGATCAAGGAGCGACCGTGCTTTATCCACTAACTGACTACAAGCCCCGAAAGGCGGAGAATTTGGAACGGGGTTACATTCAGGGACGTTATGGAGCCATTCCGTTTCTCGGTGATTTCACGATCGCGGTGGAGTGACGCAAGATGGCAAGTCATCGTTGGAACCGTGATCGAAAGCCAAGTCGTCGGCAGCCATTTCGTGACCCGAAACCAAAGATTCTGATCGTGTGTGAAGGCTCGGTCACCGAGCCTGAGTATTTCGACGGCTTTTGGCATGCCTGTCACAACACTCGCGTCACGGTTAATTTTTCCGATGACCACGGCGTGCCCTTGACTCTCGTGAGAATCGCGAAGGAACTCAAGAACGAGGCACTGGCACTGGCCAAGCAACAAGACGATGACTTCTTGGCGTTCGACTCTGTCTGGTGCGTTCATGATGTGGACGACCACCCCCATCTCCATGAGGCACGAGAGATGGCCGAAGCCAATGGAATTGAACTGGCGATCTCGAATCCGAGTTTCGAGTTGTGGTTGCTGTTGCATTTCAGAGACAGCCCCGGCATGCAACATCGCGACGTTCTTGGAACGATGCTCAAACAGTTCGACCCTGATTACGACAAGCACGTCACCTACGCGAAATACGTGGCGGGGTATGAGGATGCCGTCGAACGTGCAACACGATTGGACCAGACTGCTGAAGATCGAAATGAAGCCGGGGGCAATCCGAGCACCGGAGTTTACAAACTCACTTCACTGATTCGTGGCGATTGAGAGGCGGAGTCGCCCCGCATTGTCGGGCGTGGAAAAACCAACAGGGAACGTGCCACGGTTTTGGGACAGGCGGGATGGCCCTACTCGATCGGCTCGCTGGTTCAAAGAAGTGCCACTGCTTGTCCCAAAGCCGACCAGCCGTGGCACGTCCCATTTGATAGATTGATCAACCAGAGCAACCCAGCCGCTGAGGAGAACTGACCATGCTCGCGCCACGGGAAACGATTGTTCGTGATGCCTTGAAACTGTCCGAAGGCGAACGTGCCAAGGTCGTTCAGGAACTGCTCGACAGCCTCAGCCCCGAAGTGGGCGAGGTGCTCGA
>JAYVDI010000252.1:0-2106 GCA_043749505.1 Schlesneria sp.
CTGAGGCAGCACTTTTCAGAGCGGCCCGCTTTTGACGCATTTCTTCGACATGGCTGTTGAAGTTCGTTTGATGCGTGTACGCCGACGGAAGTTGTGAGAGCAGCAAGACGGAGTGAATCGTCGCCAGCACAGCGACGACTTGAATGCCCCAGGTTGATTTGCGAATCGAGCGAGCTTTTCGCACGGACACAACGCAGAGCGGCAGTGACGCTAGGGCAAGTGCGATCCCGAACAGGCTGTTGGTAAAAGTTTGCCCGTCCAGAAGTAGTGGGATAACCACGGCAAAAAAGAAACAGACGAACGCACCGACACGCATTTGATTCGCCCTAACATTCGAGTGTCGCTCAATGCCGGAAGTGTCGGCGGCTCGTGAAGATCATGGCGATGCCGAATTCGTCGCAGGTGGCGATGACTTCGTCATCCCGTTTTGAGCCACCCGGTTGAATGACGGCCTTGATCCCCGCTTCGTGGATCTGGTCGATGCCGTCTCGGAACGGGAAGAAGGCGTCGGAGGCACACACTCCATCGACCGCTCGCTGATCGGCCTTGTAGGCGGCGATGTAAGCGGAATCGAGGCGGCTCATTTGACCCGCGCCCACGCCGACCACTTGGCCACTCTTGGCGAACAAAATCGCGTTCGACTTCACATGCTTGCAAACCAGCCACGCGAATTCCAAATCGGCGAGTTCCGTCGGTGTGGGATGCCGCTTGGTGACGACACGCCACTGGCTGAGTTCTTCCGCCACCTCATCACGGTCTTGCACGAGCAATCCGCCGGTGATGCGACGATACTCTTGGCTGAGTGGCCTCGGGTCGAGCATCGCCGCGCACTTCAGCAGTCGCACGTTGTTCTTCCACTTCGGAACCGTGGTCAGCATGGTGAAAGCCTCCGCGTCGTAAGACGGCGCGATGATCGCTTCGATAAATCGTCCGGGAGCACAGAGCTGTTCGGCCGTCGCGGCATCGACGGATCGGTTGAAGCCCAAGACCGAACCGAAGGCGCTGACCGGATCGCCTCCATCCGCTTTGACGTAGGCGTCGGCGAGATCATCACCGACCGCACAGCCACACGGATTGTTGTGCTTGATGACGCAGGCGGCAGGCTGACGGAACTCGCGCACGATCTGCATCGCGGCGTCGAGGTCCAGCAGATTGTTGTAGGACAGCTCCTTGCCGTGCAATGTCTCGGCGGCAGCCAGCGTTGAAGGAGTGGGGCACGGCTCGACATAGAAGGCCGCTCGCTGGTGAGGATTCTCTCCGTATCTCAGCGTCGAACGACGCTCGAACCGCATCGTGAGTCGCGCGGGAAAATCGGTCTCGCCCGTCCTGGTTGAAGGGTTCTCGGATGCCGAGTCACCCTCAATGAGACCGGCCATGTAATCGGCGATGGCTCGGTCGTAGCAAGCCGTCATCTCAAACGCGGCTGCGGCGAGTTTGCGCCGGAACACCAGACTCAACGCTCCGCCCTGCAACTCCGCCAGAACACGCTCGTACTGAGCCGCGCTCGTCACGACGCCGAGATACCGATGATTCTTGGCGGCGGAACGCAACATGCTTGGGCCACCAATGTCGATTTGCTCGATCGCCTCTTCTGCGGTCACACCTGATTTCGAGATCGTTTCGACGAACGGATACAGGTTCACGACGACCAACTCGAACGGCGTGATGCCGTGTTCCTGCATCGACTTCGCGTCCTCAGGCAGATCGGGACGACCGAGCAAACCGCCGTGGACTTTCGGGTGAAGTGTCTTCACGCGGCCATCCATCATCTCGGGAAAGCCCGTGTACTGAGCGACATCCAACACAGCGATACCGGCCGCTTCGAGAGCCTTGCGCGTCCCCCCCGTCGAGAGGAGTTCAAACCCCAGCCGAGCCAACCCTTGTGCAAACGGGATCAACCCTTGTTTGTCACTCACACTCAACAAGGCACGTCGAACAGCAGCGGTCATCGGCGGAAACTCTCCGAAAGTGGCAACGAACGGGATCGCATATGAAGGTATTGGAAGCCAAGACTCAAGTGATGCTACTGACGGGCCTATACACCGTCAAACGGCACTGGCGGCTTAGGATCGACGTATCAATCACTGTCGCGATTGTCGTCTTTCG
>JAYVDI010000253.1:0-4752 GCA_043749505.1 Schlesneria sp.
AGCGGGCTTACGCCCAAGAACCGGGGGGCTTACGCCGCCCCGCTCAGAGGTCTCACTTTGCGTCGCGCGAGGTATCACGAGTTCCCCCCTACTGGAGTCCCGATCATGCGTCTCATCCTGTCACTCGCTCTCGTCATCGCACTGGCTTCACCGATCATCGCTGCCGATCCAGCAAAGACCGCCAAGCCCGACCAAGCCGCACTCGAACAAGCCTTCGCCGAGAAGCTGACGGGGGTCTCACTTGTCGGCTCCTTCTCGACCGATGGCAAAGACGGCAAGGCGGGAGACAAGTATCAGATCGCCAGTGCGAAGAAGTTGCAGGGAGACACATGGCAGATCGTCTACAAGGCGAAGATCGGTGAGCAAACCGTTGACCTGCCGATCGCGATCAAAGTGCTGTGGGCAGGCGACACGCCGGTGATGACACTCGACGATTTCACAATCCCCGGCATCGGCACGTTCACCGCACGAGTCCTCTTTCACGGCGACCGCTACGTCGGCACATGGCAACACGGCGACCACGGCGGCGCGATGTGGGGCCGGGTCGAGAAGAAGTCTGACGCCAAGCCCGAGCCGGAGAAAAAGTAAGCCCCTCCCGCATGAGATCGCGACGGCCATTCCACCTGAGTCCGTAACGCTCCGCGTTCCGCCACCGAGGGGCGAGTGACCCGGACACTCCGAGCGTCCGGGTCACTCGTGTTTGCGCACGTTCATTCGCGAGGCATCTCATGAACCGACAACCGTTCGCCGCCGCCGCAGGATGGATGTGGTGGGTGCTGACTCCCTCGGATGCGGAACGGCTGGCCGTGGAGATGGCGGCGGGACAGGCACTCTTGGAACACCTTACGGACATGGACGCTGGCTCAACTTCATCGGGATTGGACGGGCAACCAAGTTGTCTCGCTCGCGTTAGACCGGCCGCTACCAAGTCGTCTCGCTCGCGGCGCTGGCTATTCCGGTTCCTCGCGATAGTTCTCGGGCTGTCTCCGTTGGTGGTCGTCGAAGTGGGACTGCGCGTACTGGGAATCGGGACCGATCTGTCATTGGTCGTGCCGTGGCCGGACTCAACCGGTTGGTATCAGCTCAACCCGAAGTTCGATCAGTCGTTCTATGGTCAGGGCGATTTGTCCGGCCCTGAAGCGCGTCCGTTTCGGTTGCCGAAGCCTGTGGGAACGCGGCGCGTGTTGGTGGTCGGCGGGTCCACGGTGGTCGGCTTTCCGTATCCCAGTGAACTCGCGTTCCCGCGTCAAATGCAGGTGATGTTGCAAGCTCAGGCCGGTGCCGGTGAGACGATCGAAGTCCTCAACGCGGGGATCACGGCGATGAACTCATCGTCGGAGGTGGCTGTCGTCGAGGAGGGCTTGCGGGTCGCGCCGGATGCGATCGTCGTCTACACCGGGCACAACGAATTTTATGGTCCGGGGGGCGTCGCTTCGTCGGCAGGACAAATTAGTCCCGGGTGGTTTCGTGGGATCGCCCGTTGGCGGCGGCTGTATCTCGTGCAACTGGTGTCTCGACTGACGCAGTCGCGAACGAAGTCGATAGACCTCATCGAATCCTTGCCGGGCGACCTGCACATTCCGCTCGACGGCGAGACGTTTCGGCGAGCGAACGAGCGGTTCGAGCAGAACCTGTCTGCGATGGCCAAGCTGGCGGGACAAGCTCAGGTGCCGATCATCTTTGTCAGTCCGGTCGCCAATGAACGGCATCAGCCTCCTGTTGAGAACCTGACTTCCATGCAACCGACGGCGGACGAAGCGGCTCGCCAAACGAAGCAGAGAGTCGTCGAGTGGCAGGTTCAGTTTGGTGATGTCGCGAAGGGGATCGAGAAACTCGAAGCGGCCCGCGCGGAACGAGATCTCGATCCCAACATTCGGTTTCGGTTGGCTCAGGGCTACGAGCGCGCGGGACGAATCGAGGATGCGGTTGAGCAGTTTCGCGCCGCCTTGGACTTGGACGGCTGCCGGTTCCGCGCGCCATCAGCCTTCCGGGCGACGGTCCAAGCCGTGGCCTCGCGACACGCGGCGGAACGAGCGTCATTCATGGACTTGCACGCGGCGCTCTGCCAAGCCAGCGCGGTGCCGGTCCCCGGACGAAGGCACTTGCTGGAGCATGTTCATTTCACGTGGGAGGGAAACCGAGTGGCGGCCGATGCGATCACTCGCGGTCTCTGGCAGCAGGTCTGGTCACGGGAGTGGATTGAAGAGCGGAGCCTCGACGACGAGTCGCTCCGCGCGCGATTGGCCGTTCAGCCGGAAGACGATCTCGCAGCACTCGCGTTGGCGATGATGATCTACAGCCAGCCGCCGTTTCGAGACGGAGTTGATGCGTCCGCACTGGCCCAGCAAATCGCCGATGATTCGGTGAAGGCGTTTCAGCGACTGCCGGTTCACCGACAAAAACTGTTTGAAACAATGACGCCCGCTGACATGACGGGCGCGCTGTTGGACTCGCTGATCCGCGCCTGTCGAACGTTGGGAGATAACGAACTGCTCGGCGAGTGGTTGCAGGCGCGGCTCATTCGCCAACCTTGGCGCGGCGACGCACGCAGCGAACTGGCGAGTTGGCTTGACGCAAAGGGTGACTCGGCCGCTGCCAACCGTGTGCGCAGTGCAGCGACCGACTGGCCCGCCGATCCTCAAGCACCAAAACTCTTGATGAAGTAAGTACCCCGACAGCACCAGGCCGATCACCACGACGCCGTAGCGCACAAGGTTCTTATCCAACCGCCGTGCGACGCTCGCACCGACGAAGCCGCCCACGATGGCCGAGAAAATCATCGGCACCGCGAGCGTCCAGTTCACCTTGTCGAACCAGATGAACAGCGCCACCGACACGCCGTTGATTCCCGACGCCAGCAGCGTCTTCACGCCATTCATGCGATGGATGTCCGAGAAGCCCATCAGCGCGAGAGCACTCAGCATGAGAATGCCGATCCCCGCGCCGAAGTACCCGCCGTAGACCGCGATCAAAAACTGAAAGCTCATGATCCCGGCGAGCAACTTTTTTGAAGGAGCCTCGTGCGGCTTGCCGATTCCCGTCCACTTGGTGATCGTCGGCTGAAGCAGAAACAGCGAGGTCGCCAGCAGGATCAGCCATGGCACCAGGACTTGGAATTCTTGGGGATCGCGCTGCGCCACGAGCCACGTTCCCAACGCGCCTCCCACGAGCGACGGCCCGATCAGCGGCACGATCCAAGCCCGCGTTCCGGCCAGCTCGCGCCGATAGCCCCACATCGCGGCGAGCGATCCCGGAAACAACGCGACGGTACTTGTGGCGTTGGCCATCACGGTGGCCGCTGCCGTCGGTCCCAGCACCAATGCCAACGCCGGAAACGTGAGCAACGTCCCACCACCCGCCACGGAATTCACGACGCCCGCCAACAGCGCGGCCACGCACAATAAGACATAGTTTTCGAGAGTCATCGCCCGAGTTTAGTAACGACGTTCTCGTTTGGCCAACGGTTGCCGTGACTCTTCCGTGAGCTGAGAGTCTGGGCGCAATCTTCGTTTAACCGCGTGGGCAACCTCGCCATTTCAAGTTGCCGGATCGTTCGGAGTACGACACAGTCTTCCCGCCCGACTTCAGACCAACCTCCTCGTTGAGCCGCGTCGAGGGGACAAGCTCGCAACCGGTCATTACGATGACCGTGCCGTTTCGACCCCGTTTTCGTGAGGAACCTCTGCGATGTCACAAGCCGTTCGTGTTGCGCTGGCTGTCGTTGTTGGACTGCATCTCTCCCTGAATCTGTTCGCTCAGGAGCCGAAGAAGCCGCTGATCCCTCACGCGCAGGACAAACCGCCGAACGATCCGCGCGATCCGCAGACGGCGGCGAAGATGATGACCGTGCCGGAAGGCTTCTCAGTCGAGGTCGTCGCCGCCGAGCCGGACATCGTCAATCCCGTCGCGATGGCGATTGATGAGCAGGGTCGGTTCTGGATCACCGAGTCGCTCGAATACCCGCGCCGCGAACCCGGTCCCGGCAAGGACCGCGTCAAGATTCTCGAAGACACCGACGGCGACGGGAAGATGGACAAGTTCACGGTCTTCATGGAGGGCCTCAACATTCCCAGTGGCATCGCGGTCGGACACGGCGGCGTGTGGATCGCGAACTCGCCCGACATCCTGTTCGTTCCCGATGCTGATCGAGACGGCAAGCCGGATGGCCCGGCTCAAGTCGTCGTCACCGGTTTCGGTCGGACCGATACGCACGAGCTACCGAACTCGCTCACATGGGGACCGGATGGCTGGTTGTACGGCCTGAACGGCGTCTTCAATTACAGCAACGTGACGTATCCCAAAGAGTCGCCGTGGTTGAAAAATGTAGCAGGCACACTCCGTGTGCCGTCCGCCGAAAAGAATGATAAAGACGACAAGGCAAATCTTGGCGACGCAGGCGACGGCACACGGAGTGTGCCTGCTACTGTGCAGACCGAGTTCAAGTTCACCTGCGCGATGTTCCGCATTCATCCGCGGACGCGCGAGTTCCAGGTCTTCTGCGAGGGAACCAGCAACCCGTGGGGGATCGCCTTCAACGACGAGGGCGAAGCGTTCATCAGCGCGTGCGTGATCGACCATCTGTGGCATCTGGTCGAGACCGGCTACTACCACCGTCAGGGCGGCCCGTATCCGCCGTTCACGTGGAAGATCGACAGCATCGTCAAGCACAAGCATCAGAAGGCGGCCTACTGCGGCATCCACTACTTCGACAGCGACGCCTATCCCGAGCAGTACCGGGGCAAGCTCTACATG
>JAYVDI010000254.1:0-2799 GCA_043749505.1 Schlesneria sp.
TCAGTCTCAACGCTCGGTTTATGGCGATTCCGCCACTTGAGCATCCCTACCCCGAATCCCTCGAAACTGCGGGCTTTCGAGGATCGCTTCAATTGCCACCGAGAAACGATAGTCGTGTTTGCCGAGTTGTTGCTGCATCTCGCTGAGCAGCGGTTCGTCGGAGAGTTGCACTCCGCGACCGAGCGAGTAGCCCAGCAGCTTGCGGCAGAACTGACGGAGGAAGGCATCGCGCCGCGTGGTCACGAGGTAGTCGCGCAGGCTGGATAGCCCTTCAATCTGCGTCCCATCGGGCAGCTTCGTGCGTGTGTCGATTGTGAGGCCCGCCGCGTCCTTTTGACGGAAGCGGCCAATGGCGTCGAAGTTTTCGAGGGCGAAGCCGAACGGATCGATCCGCGCGTGGCATTTGATGCACGCCTCGTCGTGGCTGTGTCGCTCAATGAGTTGCCGCTCGGTCAAGCCTTCGGGAACGGTGTCAGGAAGTTGAGGCACGTTTTTCGGCGGCTTCGGCAGTTTCTCGCCGAGAACCACTTCACTGAGCCAGTTGCCGCGCAGGATGGGACTCGTGCGAGACGCTCCCGACTGCTTCGAGAGCGTCGTTCCCAGCGACAAGATGCCGCCGCGCGACGATTGCTTCACGCCCTCGACCCGTCTCCACTCCGGCCCTGTCACGCCCGCGATGCCGTAATGCTTGGCAAGCTTCTCATTGAGGAACGTGTGGTCGGCGTCGAGAACATTCAGTACGGAACCGTCGTTCTGGAAGAGGTCGGTGAAGAAGCGAATCGACTCTTCGTACATGTCGCCGCGCAGATTGGCGAACTCGGGAAAGTGCGTTTCGCTTTTCTCGTCGAGCGAATCGAAGTCGTAGATGTGCAGCCACTGGCAGGCGAACTCGGTGGCCAGTCGCCGTGTGCGCACGTCGGTCAGCATCCGCTTCGCCTGAGCTTTGAGAACATCTGATTCATGCAGGCGACCGGAGGCGGCCACCGCGCGCAGTTCGCTGTCGGGTTGAGACGACCAAAGGAAGTAACTCAGACGGCTGGCGAGTTCCGAGTCGGAGACCGCTGCCGCCGCAGTACCGACGGGTGCCCTTTCGAGCCGATACAAAAACGCCGGTGCAATGAAGACTCGGGCGAGCGTGAACCGGAACGCCTCGTCGTGAGGCAGTTCATGTTCGCGAAGCCTGCGGTAGAGATCGCGCAGTTCGGTGGCTTCGGCGTCGGTCAGCGGGCGGCGATAGGCTTGGGCCGCGAACTGAATGAGAGCCTCAATCTGCTTCGGCTCCGCGCCAACAAGCTCCTTGCGAAACGCGGCCGCGCGGTCGTTGATCGGCTTCCGCATTGGCTCGAAGACTTTGGGGTCGGCATCCTGCGTCGCATACTCCATCAATTGCAGGTAGGCATCGACCAGCGTCAGGGCATCGTGGCTGACGAAGTGCAGCTCGTTCCACAAGCGGTCGAGCTTCGCCTTCTGGGCTTCGTCCAGCATCAGTCGTTGGAGGTGATCGTCCTCGCGGTAGAACAACGTCAGCGTGACGACCTCATCGACCGGCACGATCTTCGTGTAGCACAACGCCGCCGGGAACCAGTTTCGGAATTCTTCAAACGACGCCTCAATGCGCTTCCGAGATTCGCTTCCTTCCCCGGCGATGATCGGAGTTGCGTGCGAGACACCGCGATTGTTCGATGTCCACGGGCCGTTCGCGTTTGTTTCGACGGTCGCCGTCGGTCGCAAGCCGGAGGCCGACTCGGGCTTTGTGGTCAGAACCTGCAACTGCACGCTTCCCTCTTTGCCGGTCTCGGCGTGTAGCAGGCCCGACACAACGAACTCCGCACCGGCGACGAGGTCTGCCGGGAATCGAACCTCGATCACCGACGGAGCCTGTACGCAGAGGCTCGCCGGTTCAACGCCACTGCCGTTGGGATGCTTCCCGAACAGCGCGGGATCAAGCCCGATCATCGCGCTCGCAGCGTCTTTCTCCCCTCGCCCCGGCTCTGCGGGGAGAGGGGCCGGGGGTGAGGGGCTCTTCACCGCGAGGCTGCTCGGTGAGAACAACGGCCCGCCGAGCGATGTCAATTGCTGATGCAGTTGAGCATCCGGCGAGTCCTTCGGCAGAGCGGCAGCTCCGCCCTGCAACAGCTTCTGCACGTCGTCGGCGAGCTTACTTTTTTCGTCGGCGTTCGCGGTGGCCTGCCAGCGTGCGAGCAGCGTCCCCGCCGGGATGACGTGCCCCGTCGAGCCGGTCGCTGGCTCCGAATAGAAGTGCCACACGTCCGCGTTGCCGTGCGAGTCCTTGTGCGGATTCCCGGCGAGGATGTCGGGAGACAGATCGCGCGCCATGTCCCATTCGCGCGTCCCGTCGTGCAGCTTCAGATTGATCGCCGTCAGGTCGCACGAGTGATTGCCGTCGCGCGGATTGATGACGAGCGACACGGCATCTCCCGCCTGCACCGCGATCTTCTCCAGCGGCCCGATCTTGACGACCGTTGCACCGTGAGCGATCCCCGCCGCCAGCTTCTGCCGCGTGTTGCCGCGTCGCAGTTCGAGCGACCACGCCACGCCGTTGCCACATTCGGGATGAGCATGTTGCACGCTGCCACTGATCGTGAGCGTTGCCGCGACCGGACTCCGCCAACCGACCGCGACCGACAGCTTCGGAGTCGGATGCACGGCGATGCTGTTCGGCTGCATGTTGCCCGGAATGCGCACATGCTGATCGGACGAGTTCGCGACGACGCTCAGAGCCTCATCACCGACCCAACCTTTGATGAAGTCGTAGCCCGCGCCACTCTGCTGTTTGCC
>JAYVDI010000255.1:0-5792 GCA_043749505.1 Schlesneria sp.
GCTTCAACAGCGCCGATTTCCGGACTACCGCCATCTGCTTCCCGTCTACTGCCCTCTGCTATCTGACCGCTGGTTTCCAAGCGGGCCAACCCCCAGTCCGTTGATCTCCCCCACCGCTCGAAAAAAACGAACCGAACAGTCCTGTTTCGGCTTGGGAGTAGAGCCGGTCACCCCAATATGGGCCAGCAAGCCGATGTCTGATGTGAAGGCATCTTCACGCTCCATCGGATGTCGGAGATCCTTGTATTGTGCTGGGGGCAGTGCATTGAGGAACTCTCGTTCCAGTCCTGCCGCGTGAAAACCGACGGGAACGAGGATCAACGTGTCACGACCAATTGCCGACGGATCGGCTATGAGTCGAGCGATCGCCCGGTGCAGCACGTCCGATGTATCTACGAGCGCATGCGTATTTAGAAGCTCGCAGTAAGCCTGGAGCAGGATCGCGATGTCCTTGGATTTCGCGGGGTTCTCCAGGTGAGTCGCGTAGATGTCCTCGGCAGCGATCCCCGCCAGTCGGAGTGAAAGGATCGATTCCAGGACGGCGGAGGAGAGTTCGTCCGTTTGTTCCAACCGACGCAGATAACCGTCATGGGCCAAGCGGCTCCATGATTGATCGATGGCAACGATGAGAGCATCGCGATTCGCAAAGGTAAGACCCTGTTCCGCCAGATCGGAGCCGACCAGATCGAGGGCGATTCGAATCAGTGTCGTCGCGCGAAGATTGACCACCGACTGGCCGGAGCGAACCAATGACTCGATCCACTGGTGGGCAATACGATTCGAAGGTGCCAGCAGCCACTTCGTCGCAAGCATGTTGGCGGCACAAGCATCGCTCAGGGAAATTGGTGTTCCAAGCATGTCAGGTGATCGCCAAAGTAGCCGACGAGGACAAGGGTGTTGATCGCGTTTCAAAATGGGCCATTTTCGCGGGTTGAAGGCGAGCCAGTGGGAGTTGCCGGGCAGAGTAGACCGACGGGTTATTTCGCGGCGGGCTTGTCGGGACGGTGGACCCGGTAGGATTGGCACTTCAGCTTCACGATCGTGGCAGCCGACGAACAACCACGCGGAGCGGGTGCTGCGTCGGGCGGTGTTGTGGCGTCGGCGATCGTTCGGCTGCCACAGTGCGGATGGTTGTCGTTTCGTGGAACGCATCTTGACGGTGACGCAGAGCCTTCGCCAACAGAAACGTTCCTGGGCGAGACGATCGCGGCTTATCGGGCGGGAAAAAGCATGCCGCGATTAGTGATGGGGTGAACGGCTACGTGGATTCAAGGAAAACGAGATGTTGCATGAGACCTTCCAGTTGATGCTCGCCAAACCTCTCCCCGTCCCTACGCCTTTTTTGCGTCTTCCATCATCTTGAGAATCCGAGTGCGGAGTAGATGGCGGTCCGATGTATGGAAGGCCTTCATTACTTTCCGCGCGTGGTCGACCATCTTCACGAACGTAGTGAAGGCGCTTCCAAACCGCCACACCAGAGCCCAGGCTGCGGGGACACCTGCAAGCCACGACAGAATGTGAAAGGTCCACGATAAAAGCGTCCACTTATCGGGCCTGACCACGGCAACAACCCCCCAAAAGCCAGGCACTCGCTTCAATAGCTGCGAGCGAACAATCAACTCCTCGATCTGTCCATGGTTCTGCTCAACGACATCCACGATCGCGTGGTAGGTCTCGATGAATCCCGCCCAAACCGGATCGATCTGGAGGTCGCTGGCAATCTCGATTGCTTTCGACCACGGCTGGCTAAGGAGCAGTTCCTGGAACTCCTTTCCAAGGAGCCGGTCGGTCGCCCCCCAAAACACATCCGGGTCGTGAGCATCAATCGCGCTGGATCGCGCGCGAGAAACGAAAGGCATGCTTACGTCGCCGTTAGATCTAGATTCCCAGTGCAGAAGCTGCAGGCGGTTGTACTCAACCACGCGTCACGGGGTAATGCCATGTCCCGGTTGTCCCGCCCCGTCCTGGCTCTGATCCTTCCGGCCGCCTTGGTCGCCGTGCTCCTCGCCGGCCCGCCGCAACCGGAGAAGCAGCCCGGCGAGACGTTCGCCGCCGCGACCAAGAAGGTCGGCCCGGCTGTGTTCATGACCTCGTGGCATTGGTGGCCGCTATGCTTGCGTTGGCTGGACTCGATGATGATCGCGGATCGGGAAGCAAGGTCGATCTGGCGAATGCAGTCGATGCACTCGCAGACCGCGTGCGCCTAGTTGCTCAAGCCGGGAGGTTGGTAGCCCCGGCAAAGACGCCGAAAATTCTCGCCATCCTCGACCGGTACGTTCGCGAAATGAATCTCCATGAGTCCGTGGCTTCGTGGCATCCGAAGGCCGCGTTGACGAAACAGATCTCCGACGAAGCAAACGCAACTCAGTGGGGACTCTGGATCGGAGGCAGAAATCTGACGCAAGATCTCTCTTGGGACGTTGGCCTGACGCTAATCGGCAGGCCAGGCGGCGCAGGAGCTGAGATACCCGGCATCCCCGAGATGGGCCAATTGCTCGCACAGCAAGCATTATTGCCCGGCGTTTCTGCGGGAAAGGTCAGGGCAGAACTGAGGCAAGTGCGAGGAGAAGCACCGCCGGGTTGTTCCGTAAAGAGCCTGCGGATGCTCGATGGCGATTCTTCGCGTACCCTTCCACCGGAACCACCCAAAGTTCAAAAACTCATCGTCGTCAGTCCTTTTCTCAACGGCACCATCGTCGGAGCACTCGGGAAATGGGGTGATGCGAAGACGAAGCGCACCCTGGTTTCCACACGCCAAGAGTTGGCCAAGCTTTCTGGCCAGACGAGCAAGTCTTTGATCGGATTCCAGGAACTTCTGTTTCTCGACTCACCAGTGCCCGATGAGCAGACCGCGAGTGACGTGACGGATCGTGAAAATGCCAATTCACAGGACGAAGAGCCTGAACCGCGTGGATTGCACGCCAAGCTGATATACGCAGAGGCCCCGGCGGGACAACGAATTTGGACGGGAAGCGCCAATGCAACGCAGCGAGGCTGGAACGGTCCGAATACCGAAGTCATCGCTGAGATTGAGGTCACTGCGGATGTTGTCGCAGGGCTCGTGGATTTCATTCAGTCGGCGACGACCGTTCGGCACGACGAATTGGGAGAAGTCGCCGCGCCGGACGAGACCGAGGAACGACTTGAGCAAGCGAGAAAACATGTTGCCGGTTCCTGGAACGTCACTCAACGTTGTGATGAACTCGGTCCTGTGTTGTTGAGCCCGACCGATCCGAATCCGCCGGACATCGACGCCGCGTTCTCCGTTGGCCTGCTGGGAGGCTCACTGCTTCCGTGGCCAAGGGGCACAACAAGCGTGCAACTACCGCGAGTCGCCGCGGGAGAAATCACAGAACTTCTCTGCTGTCGGTTGGCAATCGGCGAATCATCGGTTTCCTGGCTTCAACGTGCTCCGATCGACCCGCCGCCAGGGGAAGAGAGAGACCGGCAAGCTTTGGCTCGCTATCTCGACCCTCGTACCTTCCTGTTATGGAGCAGATCGCTTCTGACGGGAGACGCCTGCGGTGACGGTGGCGGCAACTGGATTGAAAACGCAGATTCACCGCAACGACGTAAAGTGTCCAAGGTCGGCCCATCGTGGTGGGCTCCGACCAACGAGGAAGTCCTCCGGGCTTGGGGCCGCGATCCGGCAAGTCTCGTTCTGATCGACAAAAAAGTGCGGCAATACCTGAAACTCTACGAGGAACAAACGGGCATCGAGCTCACGCCTGAAGAGCGAATCGTGGTCGCCGACTTTCACAGCACTTGGCACATTCTCCGCCGCTCACTCATCACGGAGGAGAAATGACTGATCTGAAACCGTTCCAGGAAGCAACCGTTCAGGCCGTGCTGGCGGCCTTCCGCAGTCGCCGCCGCGCTCGACGATTTCTGGTCGCCGATGAGGTTGGGCTGGGGAAAACCGTCGTCGCCCAACACGTCATCCTGCAGTTGAGTGAAGAGCTCGGCCGGCCACTGGTTGTCTTTTACATGTGCAGCAACCTGGCGATTGCTCGGCAAAACCGTCGCAAATTGTTGGAGATTCTCCCCTCGAATGAACGTCCTGAGGCCGACTGCCCGATTGATCGGCTCTCACTGCTGCCAGCCTGCGAACGCCCGACGCACAAGCGACTCAATCTGTATTCACTGACTCCCGACACCTCGATCCCGATCCACAAGCGGCATCGCCGAGATGGCCGGCAGGAGGAGCGAGCACTGGTGCATGCGCTGGTAGAACGAGTGTGGCCGGGGCTGTTCGACGAATGGGGTAAAGATGTGTTTCAAGGGAGTGCGACTGTCAATTGGAAACACACCGTAAGCCAACACCGAGAAAAGGCCTCCAGCGGAGCGTTACGAGAGGCATTCACCGCTTCAGTGCGTCAAGAATTCAACCTCGCACCATACCAACAGCTTCTGCCGGAACTCCGCGCACGCTGGGAGCGAGGGGAGTTAAGCGGACTTGAATTGATCGCACATCTGAGGAATGCACTCGCTGCAAGTGCTGTTGAAGAGGTCAGCCCGGATCTGGTGATCTTCGATGAATTTCAACGGTTTCGTGACTTGCTCGAACCCCAACAGGACGAAGCGGCGCAGCGAGTCCGAATCGTGCTTCGTGTTGTTGGCATTTACACTCGTGCTTTGAAGACCTCCGATGAAAAGTCGGTGTACTCACCAGGTGAGCAAGCTCACCAGGACCGCCGACGAAGGATAGCCGGCTATCTGACGAGGAGATTGAGCCTGTTGAATGGCGTCAGTCGCCCGCCCAAGTACAGCCTGCGGCGGCCGCCGAGAGTTCGCGATTCCGAAGACTTCTCGCAAGAGGTGGTGTCGTGCCAGCGGCGCAGGCCGGGGTAGCTGCTGAAAAAAGCCGTCCGATACGCACGAGACTCGTTGAGCGTCATGGCGATGCCATAATTTTTATGCGCGTAATCGAAGAGACCCCCGTCACCCATGCCGTACAAGAGGCCGAAGTTAATCGACTTCGCTAAGTCGCGATCGGTCTCGGTGACCTCATTCGCCGGTTTGCGAGTCACGGCCGCGGCGGTAAGTGTGTGCAGATCCTGATTGTTGCTGAACGCGGCGAGCATCCGCTCCTCTTTTGCGATCTTCGCCACGATGCGCAATTCGATTTGCGAATAATCTCCTTTCACGAGTACATGGCCGGGAGCGGCAACAAAACAGCGTCGATACCCGATCGCTTTCGGAATCTGCTGAAGGTTGGGCTTCGAGCAACTCATCCGCCCTGTCGCGGTGCCCAACGGGGTCCAGCAAGGGATGATTCGGCCATCCCGGACATGCTCCGCAGCCCAAGTCGGTTCATATGTGGCGACGAACTTGTCGACAGCCCGGAACCTTCGTAACGCGGTTGCGAGCGGGTGATCGATCTCAACGAGCACCTTGGAGTTGGTGGAGGCGATCTCGATGCCGGCGGCTGCAAACGCCGCGAGGACCTGGGGCGGCGAGTTCCAATTGCGGCGCTTGTGTTCAGGATCGAGAGTGAAAAGCTCGCCGAGGACCTCATCCCTTTCTTTGCGTTTCTCTTCGGCTCGCGTGTTCCAGGATGAGAAATCGATGCCGATCCCGTTTGCCCAGGCAATCCCGAGCAAGGACTTCATTTCGAGATCGGCGGTCGAGGTAAGCCCGGCGGCACCGAGCTTCTCGCGGAGAGAGCCTGCCAGGTAGAGGAGTACAGCCGCATGGTTGGCCGCGCACGCAATCCCACCGGGCGTCAGATCGACGGACCAATCTCGACCTGGACAATCCACCTCCAAGCTTTGACCGATCTCGCGATCGAC
>JAYVDI010000256.1:0-5809 GCA_043749505.1 Schlesneria sp.
GCGTTCGATGACCGCGAAGCCCCCGCTCGCGCGTCGGGCTAGTTTTGAAATGCGGCCTAGCAGCTTGGCCTCGTGTCACTCGGCAGTCGGTTCGCCCGCCTGTTCGATGATCGCTCGTGAGCGACCTTCACTCTTCACGGCTGCGGTTTGCAGGCTGTTGCGATAGGCGCGGAGTGGGCGGAGCAGAATGCGGTCGATGACTTGCTGGCGCGTCGCCCATTCTTCGGCAGAGAGATCAGCGGACGCGGTCAGTCCGCTCATGGTGGTGAGTGCTTTCTCGACCGCGATCACGCTCCGATCAACATCGGCCAGTTGTTTTCGGGCCGAGAGGACGGGCGTGTTTTGGCGTGATTCCCACCGAGTTCGCAGAAGTTGGACAAGTCCGTTCAACACATCGAATCGCCGCGCATCATCGGGGATCGCCTCGGGATGTCGCACGAGCAATTCGATGGTGGATGCGACATTGCGTGTGGAGGCTTCTCCCACCGGCGCGAAGTAGACGACGTGCAGTCGGTGAGTCAGTTCGCCCACCGCATCGACATCCGAGCGCGCCTGCAAGTCGGCGATCTCTTGTCGTGCGAAGTAACTCATGAGCGGATCAAACGGTTCGAGGCACGCTTCCATTGCGGCGATCTGCGTGTCGGTCGGCTTGGCTCGCTGAGCCGCCTCGCCGAACGCTTCAAAGTACGTCTTCCTTGCGAGGTCTTCCGGGTGAGTCTGCTTCTCACCTCGCACATGTCGGACCTGCTGCAACGGCGAACGAGGATGATCCTGCAACTGCTGGCGAAGTGCCTTACGGTACTGCCACCAGTGTTCTTCGGGGAACTCGCGCACGAGCTTCTGCTGCGTGGCGACCTCAGACAACCGACGTAACAACTCGGCGGAGACGCGACTGTCGCCGAGCCAATCGAGGAACCGTGACTTGCGAGAGGTTTTCACTTCCTCCGCGAGCAGATTCGGATTCGTCTCGCCGACACGATTCCAGTTGGGAGTGGGAGATGTGCGAATCGCGGTGAGAGCTCGCTGCGTTTCTTGCAGCTTCGGTCCCCAGCGCATCATGTCGAGCGGAGCGGTTGTGGCGAGCAGGCCGTTCGTAGATGAGTTCGATCCTGCACGGGATTCAGCACATATTTCACTGAGTGCCGCGTGGTCGTAAGTTGGAAAATTGAGCGGCGTAGACCAGTCGAGGCCGCTGCACGCGAGCAGCTTGCGAACGTGAGGCATCTCCAATCGCGCGGGCAAGTCGTCGGGAACGAACACACCTTCCGAGTTGGTGGCCATGAGCAACAGGTCGCCCGCTGCGGTCTCCACCGCGATGACCTCGCGAAACGCTTGTCGCAACGCCTGCACGACCAACCGCAATGGCGACGGGCCGTAATCGAGGCATTCAAACCGCTGGCAGAAGATGCCGCGATCGGCCAGCCGGCGCGAGGCACGTTGGTAGTACTCGGCCGTGAACGACGCGGCCCCCGAAACGATCGACGACGGCGGTGGTGAACTGAGAATGACATCGAACGTCGCGTCGTCGGCCATCAGCGACAACTCAGGCGGCGCGGCGATGAGTTTCACACGGTCATCACTCAGCGGATCGACGCCGGTTTCGTGCGCAAGTGGTCCGCGCAGCATCTCGATCAGTCGCGCATCGCCCTCAACACAGACGGCCTCGCGCACGGGGAAATGCAGGCACGTTGCGAGTGGCACGCCGCCGGACGCTCCCAGCAGCAACACACGGTTGGGGTTGTCCGCCATGACCAACGGCAGTGCCGCCTGCAAGACTTCGGGAGCGAACTGTGGATGGACGTTGGTATTTACTGAGATCACCGAACGCGGGACACCGTTCTCTCGCAGATGCAATTCGAGACCGCGCGAACGCCACAGCGTAAGCGGCCCGTGCGGTCCTTCCAGGCGAGCGACCATGCGCGTGTCATCAAGTTGCGAGAGCAGTCGCGATTCCCAGCCCGACCGATGCGCGACAAAGGCCGGTGTCGAGAAGAGCAGTTTTGAAACACGAGCCGCGTCATCCTGTGATCGCCATGTGGGCAAAGCCAAGCCCGCCAGCACGAGGCCGACAAACCCAAGTCGCACCGGCCATGCAGCAAACCGATCGCGAAGTCGAATCTGCTCGACAGCAGCCAGCAGTACGAGCATCCCGCAGCAAAGTCGCATCGAACCCAGTAAGCCCACTGTTTCGATGGCACTGCCCGCGAGCAACAGCCCCAGAACGAACGGCAGGCAGAACCGCGCGATCGTGGTTGAGAGCCGCTCGTTTCTCGAATCCTCCACTCGCAGTGAACGGCTGCGACCGGCAACCAATCCACCGAAAGCCATTCCCAACGGAGCAACTGCCAAAACGAAGAGCATCGAACGAGCGAACAACAACGCCGCGACCCAAGTCAGCGACGCATTCATCCACAATTCGAGTTCAACCAAAACGGGAAACGCTCCCCACAGCAGGGCACTCCACGCCGCCGCCGCCAGCCAAGTCCAGCGGCTTGAGTTGTGGAGGCGATGACTCAACAAGATCCCGCAGCCGCAGCCGACAACCAATCCAATCCACTCGGCCGTGAGAACTTGAAAACCACTTGGCATCAGTTGCCCGATCAGCCGGGTCACAACCGCAAACAGTCCGCCCAACGCGGCGGCAACGATGACTGAGACCAGCCGTGAGAATGGTGAGCCAACATTTAAAACCGGGTTCTCCAAGACTCTGCGGCTTAGGATCGGCGCGTCACTCAGTGCCCGCCCATGGCGAATGCTGCCAGCATCCGAACCGACGCTGGCAGCGTCGGCCACGACAGTGATTTCTGCGCCGGTCCTTAGCCACGCCCCGCGCCACAAACAAACAGCCGTGACGCCGAGCGCTCCTACGGTTGCAAGCCAGACACCCATCAACGGCACCAGCAACAGCGCATTCGCGCCGAGACCGCAGGCAATACCAAGGCAGGCCGCGATCGAAGCGGACTCGAAAGTGCATCCACGCGCGACGGAGCGCGGGCACGACAGATCGACGACGCGCGCGAAGCAAACCGCTGCGATGAGCCAGATCGGTGTCGCACAAGCCAGCGCAACGAGGGAACGCACGATGACAGACTCGACTGTTTCAGCCGACAACAGACTAAGGCACGAGGTCAGGCCGAACAGGCAAACGGGCTGAAGCATGGCCCAGGCACAGGCCGCTAGCGCCCAATAAGTCACCGGCGCGTTTTCGCCGAATCGAAGTACACGACTGACAAGCAGGCCCGCGCCGAACATCACGCACGCCGCCGCAACAAACTCCCGCTGCTGGCCCCAGGTGAGCAGCCATGGCAACGCGATCGAGATCAGCAGTAGACCGACCAGCGTCCCGCCCGCAAATGCCGGAACAGCTCCGCCAACACGAAGGCGGTTCCAACTCACAAGTCTGTTCACGACTGGTAATTGCCCAAGCTGCATGGCGTCCCTGCCCTGAAGAATCCGTGTCGCTATTCCGACCACTCCAGTGGCTACGTGCGACAACTGCGGCAGGTTCTACCGGAAGGCAACAAAACGCAGCAAGGTCGGTTGCGCTGGCTCGCGGAAGTCCGGCTTTAAGAAAAGCCGGACTTCGGGCATTGACCTCATAGGCTGGAGGGAGTTGAGGGGAGACTCTTCATCCACCGCTTCGATGGAATCGGGGTGCGGAAAGTCGAGGCACGTGAGGTCAATTGGTTCCAGAGCGACTTCACTTGCTCATCCTGATTCCCGTTGCCGATCAGGAAATCCAATGGCAACTCGGGGACGGAGATTTCTGTCAGCCGCGACGTGTCAGGAGTCGCAGCCGCCACTGCGACTTGCTGGTCCTCTACGAATCCCAGCAACTCACCTGTTTCTGAGTCCCACCGTGCAACGCGCCCTTGCCAATCACCGCTGAACAGCGAACGTCCATCATGTCCGAACGTCACCGCCGCAGTGGGCTGATTCCGGTTCATCGACGTTTGTTCGGTCCAATCCGACGTTTTCCAGACGACGATGCGGCCGGCATCCGGTACGGCTGCCGTTCCCGTGGCGACGGCCAGTCGGCTGCCGTCGGATGAGAACCGGAGACAACTCACGGGAGCGGCTTCGCGAGTGAGGTCTCTGGCAACGCTGAGCGATCCGTTCTGCCAGAGTCTCACGACTCCGGCTTGATCGCCGCTGGCGACGCAGTTTGCATCTGGCGACATGGCGACCGAATTGATCGGGCTGTCCGACCCTTGCCACGCCTTTCGCTCGGTGAACTCCGGGGCATTCCAGATTCGGACGACTCCATCGCGGCTACCGGTCACGAATGAATCGCCGTTCTCAGCAAACGTGGCCGTGATGATGTGTTGCGGTGTCAGGTCAATCGCGCGTTCCTGTTCTCGATCAACGACCCATTGCCGCGTCGCACCGATGTATAAGACAAACCTTTGGTCCGCTGATGAGATCGCGAGTTCCCCTGTCGCCGTTCGCGATGGCATTCGCGTGGCGCGAGTGGTTGGCAATTCGAGAGACTCCGTAGTTTTGAGCGACTCTGTCGGGGGAACAGAGGACTCCAGCATTCCGCCCCCTTCAAATGGCAAGCGTTCCAGAGTTGGTCTCATTGAAGAGTTCGTCGGCTGAGCCACCAGCCATGTCGGTTGAAATGGCAGACAAAGAGCCAGCCCACCGCAGACGACTCGCCCCACTCGACTCAAGTCTTGGCGACGCGGGCCGCGCATGATCCACGTCAATCGCTGCCGCAAGAATGGCAATTGCCCCATCCCAGTGCCGAGTGGCGGGACTTGGCAACGTCGCTCGGCCATGAAGTCGATCGTCTCCAAGATGGCCTCGGCGTAGCGGCGAGGAGGAACGGCCCCGCGCGTGACCACCCACGCATCGCAGCACTCTTCTTCAGCCGCTTCGAGGACGTGACGCGCCCACCACACGACGGGATGCCACCAGAACAGGCCGGTTGCAAGCAGCGTGAGGAACCGCACCCAGTGATCGCCTCTTTGGAAATGTGCGAGTTCGTGGGCGAGCAGCGTCTCGCGCGCAGTGACATTCAACCGATTAAGCAGCGCCGTGGGAAAGATCAGTCGCGTCGAGCGACCGGTGGACCAGAGCATCGGCGACAAGACGCCCGGCATCGACCAGACGAGTGGAACTTGTGAACAGCCGCACCGCGCGGCGAGTCGTTGAAGCTGCTCTTGGACATCCTGCGGCGCGGGTGTTCCGTGCTGCATTGCCGTTTGAAATCGCAGGCATCTCAAGGTCTGAACTAGAAACCACATGGTGGTTCCAGCCCCCCAAACTCCGAGAATACCAGCGAAGACCACTTCTGAGCCGGACTCACTTTTCAACCAGACCAGAGCCGAACGCAACCAAGCCTGAGGCCAATAAGGCGATCGAGTCTGAACGGTCGGAAGTGATCTCGGACGTGGCCGGTTTGCCAGGCTCTGACCATCCGTCGGATCGCTCGGACCGATCACCAGCGGGAGGCGCGCGGGTGCGTCTGCCAAGCTCAATTCGATCATCACACCGATCGACGCCACAGGGCGCGAGACCCATTCCCGCTCAATCAGCGGCACACGGAAGATCGGCGGGGCAACAAGCTTTATCAGCACCAGCAACCATAGCAGATGCGTCAGTGCGGGGCGACGAAGGCTCCACGAAACGATTGCGACGACCAGCGCGAGGGCGGTCACAATCGCGGCGTTGAACAAGGCGGCTTCGACGAGAGGATGCACAGAACACCTCCAAACCGAACGAACCTGAGTTAGCAGCCTGTCGAAAATCGTAGGAAGGACGCCCTCGTCCGTCCGTTTTCAACTAGAAATCGCTCGGACGAGGG
>JAYVDI010000257.1:0-17434 GCA_043749505.1 Schlesneria sp.
GTTCAACAAACTTGGTGGGCTGGCGCGGCGCTGGTCCCACCCTACGAAGGCGAAGCCCCCTCACCCTAACCCTCTCCCCGCAAGGCCGGGACGAGGGGACAACAACAAAGAAAGGCAACTCATGACTCAGCACTCGTCAAGACGCGACTTCCTCAAAACCACCACAACTGCGGCTGCGGCGGGAGCCGTTCTGCCGTATTGGGCTTGGACGCCGAGTACACTGGCGCAGGAAACCAAGTCTCCCAACGAGCGGCCGCGCGTCGGCTGCATCGGCAACGGCGGCATGGGGAGCGGCGACGCCAACTCGATCAAGCGGTATGGCGACATCGTGGCCAACTGCGATGTGGACAAGGGTCACGCCGAACGGCTTCAGAAGAGCATCGCCGGAGGCAAGTCGGATATTTACGAGGACTACCGCGAGCTACTCGACCGGAAGGATGTGGATGTCGTCACGATCAGCACGCCCGATCACTGGCACACGCGGATCGCGCTGGCCGCACTGCGAGCAGGGAAGGACGTTCACTGCCAAAAGCCGCTCACGCTGACGATCGACGAGGGCAAGCTGCTCTGCAAAGTCGTCAAGGAAACGGGCCGCGTCTTCCAAGTCGGCACGCAGCAGCGCAGTGAGAATAACAACATGTTTCTCAAGGCGGTCGCGATCTGTCAGGAGGGACGGCTCGGCAAGATTCAAAAGGTCACGTGCGCCATCGGCGGTTCCCCAAGGGGCGGGACATTCAAGAAGGAAGCGCCTCCCG
This sequence comes from Schlesneria sp., assembly GCA_043749505.1. Classification (GTDB taxonomy): domain Bacteria; phylum Planctomycetota; class Planctomycetia; order Planctomycetales; family Planctomycetaceae; genus Schlesneria. The sequence goes on from JAYVDI010000257.1 coordinate 756, forward strand.
AAGGACTCAACTGGGAGTTGTGGCTCGGTCAGGCTCCGCTGGTCGATTACATCAAGCAGCGCTGTCACAACGATTTCCGCTGGTGGTACGAGTACTCGGGCGGCAAGCTGACCGACTGGGGTGCGCACCACGTCGATATCGGCCAGTGGGGAATCGGCATGGACCAGAGTGGCCCGGATTCGCTGGAAGTTGTCGCCGTCGATCATCCCGTCCCGTATGAGAAGGGCTGGCCGATGAAAGATGACACTTTCAACGCGGCCGTCACGTTCGACGTGAAGGTGATGTTCGCGAACGGCGTCGAGATGCGCATTCGCGACGACGCGAAGGATCTCGGCTTCGACAACGGCGTCATGTTCGAGGGCGAGAAGGGCCGCATCTTCGTCAACCGAGGCAAGCTGACCGGCGCAGCGGTCGATGAGTTGAAGGACAACCCGATCTCCGATGACGTGCTCATCAAGCTCCGCAAGGGAAAGCGGCTCGACAACCACATGGCCAACTTCATCGAGTGCTGCCGCGACCGCTCGACTCCCGTCTCGGATGTCTGGTCGCATCACCGCATCCTGACGACCTGCCACCTGGCCAACATCGCGATGCGCCTGAACCGCACGCTCAAGTGGAACCCCGAGACCGAACAAATCATCGGCGACGACGAAGCCAACCAGTGGCAGGGCAGAGAACAACGCAAAGGCTACGAGGTCGCGTAAGAACTTATCCGTAAGCCTCACCCCTCGCCCCGGCTTTGCGGGGAGAGGGGCCGGGGGTGAGGGGTTCTTGGATCGGCTCAAAACTCCGTTGTCAGCACCGATCGCTCTCGGTCCCAAGCTCCTGCTTGGGCATCACAAACGACCGAGAGGCGTGCCGCTGGGCCGTGGGTTCTTGGAAACCCGCTGACGGCACGCGGCTCGCCCGATTTCGACTTGCGTCGGTCGCCTCCCGAAAGATGTCCGGCTCGGCTCGGCCGAACGCCGCTTGTCATTCGGGCGTCAGCTTGACCACGCCCCAGCGCTCCTCAGGGCCAAGCGTCGCGCGAACTTGGAAACAACGAGAGACGTGCCACTGTTTCGGAGTCTTCGGAGAAAAAGTGCTGATGCCGCGTCAACGTCCCGAAGAACACTGCTTCTCCGAAGACTCCGAAGCAGTGGCACAGCTTGATCCGCGAATCAGGTTGAACAGGGCCACTCGGCCGCCGGTCTACAGTTCCAGATCACTTCCATCTCTGTTTGCCGGTCGCGACCACGGAAACACGAACTTTGCGCCGCACGGACACTGCACAGCTAAGCCCAACGCGGCCACGTTCGCTTTTCGATCTTTGCCGCATTCCGGGCAAGTACCTCGCCAACGGATATCTTCAAAGCGAGGGAGATTGGCTGATGAGCAAAACTCAACAATTGGGACATCATCAACATCCAGAGTGGTCAGTGCCGCCTTGTCGATGTTGCCCAATCGGACCACGCGATCAGCGTGGCGGCTCTGCGCAGACTCGAATACATTTCGCACGAGACGGGCATTGCCAAAATGCTCGTCTCGTAGCCGCCAGACCGAATTGAAAAGCAAACTGAGTTGACCACGGCATTCGGGCGTCAATCGAAAATGCTGCTCTTCGCTCAGTCGCTCGAAAATCTGACAGAGCGAAGCGACATCGTAGTCTTCAAATTGAATGAACCGTGTGAAGCGGCTTTGCAGGCCGGGGTTTTGCTTCAGGAATTTGGCCATCAATTCCGGATACCCTGCCACGATGACGATCAACCGGCTGCGGTAGTCCTCCATTTTCTTCAGAATCGAATTGATTGCCTCTCGTCCGTAATCATTTGATCCCTTCTCGGATGACAGCGTGTAGGCTTCGTCGATGAACAGCACGCCATCCAGCGCACTCTGAATCACTTCGTCTGTCTTGATCGCCGTCTGGCCAACATAACCACCGACCAAAGTTGCCCGGTCACACTCCACGAGATTCGGCGACTTCAAGACACCGTAACCATAAAAGACTCGGCTCAAGATGCGCGCCACCGTCGTCTTACCCGTCCCGGGGTTTCCCTGAAACACGTAATGCAAGGTCTGCCCCGACTCAGGGAGGCCGTGTTTTCGCCGCTCCAGTTGGATAGCCAAATAGCTCATCAGTCGGCTTACTTCCTGCTTCACCGAATCGAGACCGACAAGTTTGCTCAAATCGTGTTTGGCTGACTCCAGAGTCTCTTCCGGAGTCAAAGAGCTTGCTTGGCGAACTGGAATCTTTGCAGAAAATGAATTGCGGCCCTCTGCTTCAGATATGCGTTGGGAATGCACAAACGCTCTTGATTGGTCAATCCATTTTTTGATTGAGCCAATGAACTCGCGTTCATTTTCATCAACTCCGTGCAGGCGTGCTATCTCAATAACTGGAGTCATGACGAAGGACTCATACTGGTCCAATTGGTTTTGGCCAGTCTTCAGTGCAGCATATTCCGCGAAGTACAATCCCCATCCCCAAGTATCACTATCTGAACTGCCACCGAAGGCCTCACGGTCATCCCAGAAAAACTGTTCAAACTCGCGAAACGCCTCCCCGTTCAGATTTGTGAATCTCGCATATCTCTTGAGGAACCGAGCGTGACACCGGTCAATCAACGGCAAAAGAATATCCGCTGCCAGACGAGACTCCGCATCGGACACATAGCCATCGACAAAAGTTGTAATGCACACGTCCCGCACACAGTCGCTCGCCAATGCGAGTCCAACGAACGTCGTTATCTCGGACATTGAGGCACATTTTACGATGTCGTTTGCAACGAGACTGTAACCATGCTTATTGCGATGATGCAGAAAATCGACCAATTCAGAAACGGCCTCCTTCGCTTTCAGCGGGACCAGAATCTCTGCTTGGAGAGCATCAAGATCAGCAAGCAGTCGTTCAGCCAAGCTTGACCTTGCAACTATTTTGTCAACTTGAGAAGCCGCGATTGAGTCGATTGCAACTAGGTAGGATTCGATCTCGATTGCCGGAAATAGGCTGCGAATCCGCCCAGCGGCGATCCACGGACCATCCTCACCTCGCCGGACTGGTGTCGTTTGGGTGATCCGGCCAGATTTTGTAAACCGTTGCAATTGCTTTGGTGTGTGTGGACCGAGGATTTCCCCGGTTGGCGACAGATAGTAGCCGTGGTCTGACATAGCCATTCATCCGATAGAAACAGAAAACGGAACCATAATGAGAAACTTTGGTCAGAATCGGTTGCTGTTCACCAAGCAGAATGCAAAGCAGTCAGGACTGAATGGCGAAGCCTCACAGTCGCGTGATCGTCTCGTGCAGGTTCAGGATTGTTCTGGCGATGCTGGTCCAGGCGACGAGGTCGGGTTTGCAGAGGCCGTCGGGGAGCGGGGTTTCTCCGGTGCGGGGGAGTTGCTCGGCGTTGGCCGGGTTGGCGCGGAACTCGTCGCGGTGCTTGGCTAGGAGTTTTTGGAGGATCGCCAACTCTTCGGGCTTCGGGGTGCGGGAGACGGCGCGGCGGAAGGCCCAGGTGAGGCGGGACTCATCGGTGTCGCCGCCGTCTTTCATGATGTGGGTCGCGAAGACTCGGGCCGCTTCGACGTAGCTGGGGTCGTTGAGGAGAGTCAGCGCCTGCTGCGGCGTGTTCGAGCGAGGCCGGTCGGCGGTGCATTCTTCTCGACTCGGCGCATCGAACGCGAGGAGCGACGGATGCAGGAACGAGCGCTGCCAGAACGTGTACATGCCGCGCCGGTATTGTTGCTCGCCCTTGTCATGTTCCCATGTGCGGCGGGGGAAGTTGAGGAACTCCCAGTAGCCGTCGGGTTGGTACGGCTTATCGCTCTCGCCACCGACGCGCGGTGACAACAGGCCGCTGATCGACAGCGCGTTGTCGCGGATGAACTCGGCCTCCAGACGCATTCGATTCTGTGCCGAGAGCATTCGATTGAACGGATCGGCCGCGCGAGCCTCCTTCGTGAGTAAAGAACTTTGGCGGTACGTGCCGCTCGTGACCATCAGTCGGATGAGATGCCGCACGTTCCAGCCACTCTCGTGGAACTCGACCGCCAGCCAATCGAGTAACTCGGGATGAGTCGGCCACTCTCCCTGACTCCCCACATCTTCCAACGACCTCGACAAACCGTTGCCGAAGAACAGCCGCCACGTCCGATTGACGAAGACGCGTGCGGGGAGCGGGTTGTCACCGGAGACCATCCAGTTCGCGAGTTCCAATCGCGTTGCTCGCTTGTCTCCCGTGTCGAGTTTGCCGAAGACCGTTGGGATCGCGGGCGAGACGGGTTCACCCGATTCATCGAGCCAGTTACCGCGCGGGAGCATTCGCACCATGCGCGGAGTCGCGGAGACCGTGATGAGACTGGCGGGCATCTTCTTGACGAAGGCGTCTCGCGCGGCTTGAGCCTGCTGCACCGCATCACGCTGCGGATGGAAACGGACCGACTGATCTCGCAGATACGCGGTGAGTTGCTGCCTGTCGGTGTCACAGCGTTGATCGCGGGCCTTGGCGAGTACCTCGCGCACGGCCACGGGAATGAGATGCGACGTGGGCCGCTCGGCACTCGTGCCACTCAATCGAAACAGGCCGATGCCGTGCTGAGCGAACTGCGATTTGAATTCGAGCGTAACGACGAAGCGACTCGGTGTCGCAGCGGGTTTCTCGGCATCGCCTCCACCCACCGGCTGCTGCAACGCGAAGACCGCTTCGTGCGACTGACCAATCTGCGGCAACAGCGCCCAGCCCGAGAGCGCCCAGCCCGAGTTGTCCTTGCCGTCGATGGCGGTGCCGATGTCATGACCATTTTGTGAATGATCGGCCACCGCGTGAGTCACCTTCACCGCGACCGGCTTTCCGTCCGCACCGATGCGAGCCACTTTGAACTCGGTCAACACGAAGTTGCCATTCGGCGCGAGGCCCGGTCCTTTCGCGGGCAACTCTTCATCGGCGAGGACTTCCAAACGGAGGCCGTTCCATTTGGCGGAGTCCGCTTCTTTTGAGGCCGATTCAAACGTGATGACATACGTCTCGGTTGCCGCCGACGTGCCGGTGGACCTGAGCGATCCATCGTCGAGCCGCTTCAGTTGCGATGAGCCAACGACGTTCATTTCGACGGGAGTCAGCACGGACCAATCCGGTCCCTTAAGTAACTCCAGCTCCCAGCTCTCGTTTGACAGCAAGATCGCAGCGACATCGCGATCCAGTGCGGCGCGGCGATCTGCGATGACTTGATCCTGACGAGTCAGTTCCCGCTCGTCATCCGCTGAGGGGACGGGCATCCCCGGTTCACGACGACCGACGGCCGTTTCCTGCACGTCGGCGAAGAACGCGGCCATCGCGTAGAAGTCGCGCTGTGTGATCGGGTCGAACTTGTGATCGTGACACTCGGCGCAGCCCATCGTCGCGCCCAGCCAGACGCTCGACACATTTCGCACGCGATCCGCCGCGTACTTCGCGACGTACTCTTTCGCTTGAGCACCCCCCTCTTCAGTGGTCTGAAGCAGGCGGTTGTAGCCCGACGCGACTTTTTGCGAGACGGTCGGCGACGGCAGCAGGTCGCCCGCCAGTTGCTCGACGGTGAACTTGTCGAACGGCAGGTTGTCGTTGAACGCCAGGATGACATAGTCACGATAGGGAACGATGTCGCGCGGGTTGTCGCTGTGATAGCCCGCCGTGTCGGCGAACCGCACGAGGTCCAACCAATACAGCGCCATGCGTTCGCCATGATGAGGCGAGTTGAGCAACCGCTCAACCAGCAAGTTATAGGCGGTGGCTCGTTCGTCCTGCACGAATTCTTGAACCTCTTCGGGCGATGGCGGCAGCCCGCGCAGATCGAACGACAGCCGACGAATGAGCGTGATGCGATCAGCCTCCCGCGACGGTTTCAGGCCTCCCGCGTTCAGCTTGGCGAGTACGAAGCGGTCGATGTCATTTCGCACGAAGGCCGCATCAGTCGCTGAGGGCACGGCCGCGCGAACCGGCTTGAGGTAGGACCAGTGTCCCTGCCAAGACGCTCCCTGCTCGACCCACTTCTTGAGAATCGCGATGTCGCGAGGAGACAGCTTCTTTCCCGAATCGACCGGCGGCATGAGCTGCTCGGGATCGACGGAGACGATGCGTTTGATGATTTCGCTCGCACCGACTTCCCGCGCCACGACCGGCTTGGTTTTCGAGTCCGCTCCAAACAGGCCGGCCTCCGTATCGAGCCGCAGCTCCGCTTGTCGCTTGTTCGCATCCGGGCCATGACAGACGAAGCAGTTCTCTGAAAGGATCGGCCGCACGTCGCGGTTGAACTCGACAACATCTGGCAGTGCAGGCTCAGCCGCCACCGCGATTCCGTCTGTTCCACTCGCGAAGAAACCGCCGACTAACAGGCTGCTCACCAGCAGACCACGCATGAAATTACGGACCATTCGAGAACTCCTTCGGCAAGGTGGAAACCGGCCCACGTCGCACTTCATCGGTCAAACAAACCGGGGTGGCATGATGGCCAACGTCGATGCGATTCGCCAGCCGTGGAGGTACTCGCCCGGTTTCAAGGGTGCAATCGCGAATTGGTGGTAGCCCTGTCGCTCCGCGACAGGAAGCGAGATCGCAGACAGGCGTAGTGCGTTGGTCTGCGTTGATTCGACGGATCGACGCTCTGGGTTCATCGCGTCTCCTGTCGCGGAGCGACAGGGCTACCACCAATGAGCGACTGCACCCCGGTTTCAATGGTTGTGGTTGGGCTTTCGGAAAGCCGACCATTCAGAGGGTCTCGGAGTGCCGTGACTACACTTTCCAGCCGCTCACTTTATAGTCGTCCGCCATGATCACCACCTTCACCACTCGCCGCCGCGTCGAATTCTGCGAGACCGATCTCGCCGGGATCGTTCACTTCGCGAACTTCTACCGCTACATGGAGCAGGCCGAGCACGAGTGGTTCCGCTCGCTCGGCCTGAAGATTCACGGGACGTTACCGGATGGGACTGTCTTCGGCTGGCCGCGCGTCGCCGCGAGTTGCTCGTTTCGTTCTCCCGCGCGCTATGACGATGAGATCGAAGTCCGCGTCACCGTTCTCCGCCGGACATCGCGATCGCTGACGACCTCGTATGAATTTCGCTTGGGTGAGACCGTCCTCGCCACGGGTGAGATGAAGACGGCCTATTGCCTCATCCCGTCCGATGGACAACTCCGCTCCGCCGCTATGCCCGCCGAGTACGCGGAACGTCTGGGCGAGGGAGCGGCGAAGTGATCGAACATCCTCGCCGGAGTGGACCAGTTCGTTTAACCGCGTGGGCAACGCCCCGCGCGTCAAGCGACGTTGAATGCAGTCTAGCCCATCCACGCGCGGGGCGTTGCCCACGCGGTTAAACGACGGATTCCTTCAGCCTCATTTCACGGCCACGCAGCCGTAGGAGCATCCCATGTCCAACACGGAACAGACTTCCTCGACAGGTGCAGAAGCCGCCAATCGCTTCAACCTGTTCTCACACGGCATCACCGTGGAGCAGGTCTTGCGGAACGCCGATCCTGCACGGCTGTACGAAGAAGCGATTCGCTTTGAGCCGGGAACGACGATCTCTGATACCGGGGCACTCATTGCGTATTCGGGCGAGAAAACGGGGCGGTCTCCGCAGGACAAGCGGCTCGTCAAACATCCCGCTTCGGAAGAAGACATCTGGTGGGGGCCGGTCAATTTTCCGTTGGATGAACTCACCTTCGCCATCAATCGCGAGCGGGCCAAAGACTATCTCAACACGCGCGACCGGCTGTATGTCGTCGATGCGTTTGCCGGCTGGGATCCGCAGCACCAGATCAAGGTGCGAGTCATTTGCTCACGCCCCTATCACGCGTTGTTCATGCACCAGATGCTGATCCGTCCCACCGACGCGCAATTGGCCGACTTTGGCGAACCGGACTTCGTGATCTATAACGCGGGCCGCTTCCCCGCGAACCGGTTTACCACCGGCATGACTTCCACCACGAGCGTCGATGTCAGCTTTGAAAGCGGCGAGGTCGTGATTCTCGGTACCGAGTACGCCGGTGAGATGAAGAAGGGAATCTTCACGATCATGAACTACCTCATGCCCAAGCGGGGTGTGCTCTCAATGCACTGCTCGGCGACGGCCGATCGTGTGACGGGGCAGTCGTCGGTGCTGTTCGGACTTTCGGGAACGGGCAAGACGACCCTCTCCGCTGATCCGAAGCGAGCCTTGATCGGCGACGACGAACACGGTTGGTCGAGCGAGGGGATCTTCAACATCGAAGGGGGTTGCTACGCGAAGGCGATCTATCTCTCGCGCGAGTCCGAGCCGGAGATCTTCCAAGCTCTCAAATTTGGAGCCGTGCTGGAGAACGTCGTGTACGACGATGCTCATCACCACGTCGATTTCAACAACGCGACGATCTCGCAAAACACGCGCGGCGCTTACCCGATCGAGTACGTCACCAACGCCCGCATCCCATGCGTGGCCGGTCATCCGACCGATGTCATCTTCCTGACGTGCGATGCTTTTGGAGTCCTGCCGCCCGTCAGCCGTCTGACCCCTGAGCAGGCGATGGATTACTTCGTCAACGGCTACACGGCCAAAGTTGCGGGGACCGAGATGGGAGTGAAGGAGTCTCAAGCGACGTTCAGCCCTTGCTTCGGCGGCCCGTTCCTCGTCTGGCATCCGCGCAAGTATGCCGACCTGCTGGCCGAGCGAATTCGGACTCACAACGCCAACGTCTGGCTGGTCAACACCGGCTGGAGCGGCGGCGCGTATGGAGTCGGCTCGCGCATGAAGCTCGCCTACACGCGCGCCATCATCGACGCGATCCATGCAGGCCAGCTCAAGGACATCCCGACGCAGACCGACCCCATCTTCAGCCTGCACGTTGTGACAAGTTGCCCCGGCGTGCCGACTGAGATTCTGAACCCACGCCAAACCTGGCCCGATCCCGCCGCCTACGATGCGACCGCGAATAAACTCGCCACAATGTTCCGCGAGAACCTCGCTCAATTTGAAGAGGGTGGCACGTTCAAAGGGATGATGGATGGGTGAGTCGGTGAGTGATGTCGAAATCAATTGCGTCGTTTAACCGCGTGGGCAACGCCCCGCGCGACGAGCGACGTTGAATGCGGTCTCGCCCATCGACGCGCGGGGCGTTGCCCACGCGGTTAAACGAAATCTGCTCACTCAAACTTCACCAGTCCGAACGATCCCGGTTTCGGTCGTGACGACGCGGGATGAACCCACGTCTGCGTTCCGACTGTCGGTGTCGTGCGCGAGACGGCTGCGCTCCAGAGCGAACCGCGCTGAGGAGCGGTCGGAGCCAGTTCTGTCCACGGGATCGCTGCCTCGACACGCCAGTGTGAGTCCTCGGCCGATGTCGCGACGTACCACTTGGGGTTCCAGCGGCGGTCGTCCCAGCAGCTCTCGAACGTCCAGCCGCGCTGATCGACTTGGAACTCGTACCACGTCGTGTAGTCGCGATCGACATCCAGGCACAGCGTGACGCGGTCGTGTCGGCTGAGATCGGCGTCGTGCGAACGCCCCTTGGTTTGAGGCGGGTCGAGCGGCGCGCCGTCGAGTCGAGGAACACTCAACCCGACGTACAAAAACTCGGCATCGTAGGCGAGCATCACCATCGCGGCTGTCGTCTCCGGCTCGGACTGGCCATCGTCGCGAATCGCCTCGCGCGTCAGCATCAACTCGGTGGAGACTTGCCAGCAGGGATCGGACAACACGCCGTCCAGTCGCGGCGGTTCGTTCGCTCGTCGGCACAGTGTCATCTCGCGCGGAGCCTCCGCCGTCGCGAACAGCGCCCACAGTTCGCGTTGAGCGAGCGAGCGTGTCACGTCATCGGTCGCCTTGTTGAGGAACGTCCGATAGATCGCATCCGACTGTGCCGCCGAACTGGTGACGCGCCGCAACGCTCCCAGCGGAAATTGAATCTCCGGCGTCTGGAATTGCGATGGCGATTGGGCCTCCAATTGCTTGGCCAGATCGGTGGCGCGCGAGTGCCAGTCTCGCACGGCCTCGCCCCGCCAATTGTTTTGGCTGGCGAGGTTCATCCGTGTCGAAGCGGCCGTGCCGCGCGGTCCCTTCTTTTTGTCGCGCGGATCATTGGGTTTGTTGAAGTCGAGCTTCACGTCGAGGCGATTCAATTTGCCGGGGCTGGAGGTCGTGTTCACCGACGGAGCTTCGACTTCGTGCCCAGCCGTCGTGACGCCACCGCGTCCGCCCGACAAGACCGCCGCCGCTTGTTGGAGTTGATTCGCGTTCGACTTGGGATCGCTGCTCGCCTGCATCGTGTCGTTCGACATCGCGTGCATCCGTTGCCAGGCCGTTTCCTGACTTGTCCAGAATTGGATCAGCCACCGCATCGCATCGACCGCGACTGGCTCCTGTGGATAGCGGCGGACCAGCTCGACGTTGGTCGATTCGACCAACTCGAACAGTGATCGCTCGCGATACTCCGCCGCGAGACCGCGCAACACTTCGGCCCCCTGCTGCGCGTCCATTCCGTCCAACAGGCCATTCAGTTGCCCGAGCATCTGTCCCGCGACGCGCGGGTCGTCGATGGACTTCTTCGTGACGGCCAAGAAGTTGCGTTGCCGCTGCGCCAGCTTCTGCATTTTTTCGAGGTCCGCTTCATCGAGTGGATTGAGGACGCGACGCGCGGCCGATCCCGGCGCGAGCGACAGCCCGGCGAAGAAGTCGCGTGCGAGACTCGCTTCCGGCGACGGACGACCGTCGAGTCCGATCCAACGATAGACCAGCCGTTGCGAACTCGACTCGCTGTTCGCGCTGTTGGAACTCGTCCTCACCGATCGCACCAACGAGTCACTCGCCGCCGCCGCTTGTCGCACGGTCGTCTTGCAGGTCGGCAGGTACTCGTCGAGTTCGACGACCGCATCACCGGTCCCTCCCGCCGCAAGTCGCAAGTAGACGCGTTCAACTTTCCACGGCATGAGACCGGTCAACTCGCGCTGCTCGACAAATCGAGTCGCATCGGCCGCTTGTTCGATCGCTCGCAAAGCCGCGTCGAACAATAGTTGGTTCGCCGCGTCATCCTGCGCGGGTTGATCGAGCAGCACGACGGTCGGTTGCCAGGTGCGCAATTGCCTCACCAACGTCCCGATCAGCGCCGGGCCGAGCTTGCCTTCCGTTCGCTTCTGCCAATCGGCGACGAGCTTGTCGGAAGCGAACTCCAAGCCGGGGATCGCCACGGGGAGTTGCCAATGAATCTCGGCCGCATTCCCGCCGCAGCGTTCGACGGACGCCGTCAGTCGCGTGTCGAGATCATGCGACTGCGAGGTCTCACCCACGTCCTGACGATTCGCAATCCAGACGGCACTCCGATAGCCCTGCTCACCCGACAGCTTCGCCACCCACGCCGCCGCCGCTTGAGACGGGCGTGACTGAAGCGACAAAACCGCCGCGCGACGATCGGACCCGCGCACGCAGTGCCACGACTGACCGCCATCGTCGGTTCGCAGGATCACGCCCAAGTCACCGACGGCCACGCCTTGTGTGTCACTCGCAAATCGAACGGTATTCAACGGCGCGGTCTGTCCCGTCGCTTGCTTCTGCCAACTCTGGCCACCGTCGGGACTGTGCCAAATCACGCTGCCGGGCGATCCCGCCAACCAGACCTTTCCTTTCCGCATCTCGACCGCGCGGAAATCGATTCCCTGACGCAGCTCTTCGGGCAGCAGCGTCAGGGGAGATTCCCACACGACGCCACCGCTGCTCGTCTTCAGTACCAGGCCACCGTCACCGGCGAGCCACCCGGTGTCATCGTGTTGCAACGCCACGGCACGAATCGAACGGAGTCCCTGCGGCGGCAGCTTGGAGGTGAGCAATTGCTCGCCTCCGATTAGCGATAAGCGACCGGCGTGTCCCGCGACGACGCCCAGTTCACGATCGACAAACGCCGCCGCGCGCCACGGGTGCGAGACCGTTCCCGCGACCGGCTGCCAAGTCTTCCCGCCATCGCCCGTTTTCAAGATGCCCGACGGCGAGGAACTCGAAGGCTGACCAACGACGACACCCTCTTCGAGTCCAAAGAATTTGACAAAGCTCAGCCCCGGCAACTGCTGCGGCCCGAGCGGCCGCCACGACTGACCACCGTTGTCCGTGAAGAGCAACACGCCCGCATCGAGTCCCGCAAACGGCACGGCATCACGTCCGGCCACCCAGCCGATTTGATCGGTCAAAAAACAAACGCTCTGCAACGAGCCGGTCGTCCCGCTCGGCAGGAGCCTCCACGCGCGACCGCCATCGTCTGACTTCCAGATCGCGCCGTGAGCACCGACCGCGAAACCGGTCTTGGCTCCCACAAACTGCACGTCATGCAGCGCCGCATCGTCGAGCCAACTCGCGGGAACGTCCGCGCCGTATGCGGTCGCACTCACACAACAGCACGCGATGATCAACACGTTCGCGAACCGAGCCGCACGCCATGTCATTCGCCAGTCGCATCCCTGCATGACTGATTCTCCCCGTTCGCGTTCCGTCGCGAACTCGTACCGATCACCGCCACCATTTCAGCGGGGCGATTCTAGGCGGGGCTGCGTAGATCACGAAGGGGAGTTTGAACCAACTGAAGTCCGGCTTAGCTTCGGCATACCTCGCGCGGCCATCAGTGCGATGTTCGAGGCGAGCCGTGTGCCGTGAGGCCACGGGTTTCCTCCTCGAAATCAAGAACCCGCGGCCTTACGGCACGCGGCTCGCCAAACTCTCAGCTTGGACCGCGTGAGGTATAGCCGGACTTCGAGCGACGGGTCGGCATCGGAATCCGCGTCCTCAATCCACACTACTGCACCAACCCCTTGGTCAGCGCCATGAACGCCGTCTCCAAGTTGACCTCTTCCTCGCGGAACAGCGTCACTTGGAAGCCCGCTTGGACCAGCACGGTGGTGAGGTCGCTGTAATCGAGCGCCTCCTTCTTGAGGGTCGCTTCGATGGTCCCCTTGACGATGTCCACTTTGTCGATCGACGGGTGTTGGGCCAGCAGTGCGGCGGCTCGATCCTGATTGGACTTCACGCGGATTTGCAGCATCAGTTGCTGCCGGGCCTTGCGCATCACTTCGTCCACGTAGCCGTCGATGATCAGGTTGCCCTTTTCGATCATGCCGACGCGAGTGCAGACATCGGCCAACTCGGGGAGGATGTGGCTGGAGACGATGACGGTCTTCTTGAGTTCGCCCAGCTTCTTCAGCAGGTTGCGGATTTCGATGCGGGCGCGGGGGTCGAGGCCGCTGGCCGGTTCATCCAGCAGCAGCACCTGCGGTTCGTGCAGCAGCGTCCGGGCGAGGCCGATGCGCTGCGTCTGACCGCGCGACAACTGGTTGACCATCGCATCGCGTTTGAAGGCCATGTCCACGAGTTCGAGCTTTTCTTCGCAGATTTTTCTCCGACCGGGACCGTTGATCCGATAAGCGGCCGCGAAGAATTCGAGGTACTCGATCACCGTCATGTCGTCATAGACACCGAAGAAGTCGGGCATGTAGCCGACGAGCCGCCGGATTTCGCGCGGGTTGGTGTAGATCGACTGACCGCAGACGTAGGCCTCGCCGTAGTCGGGGCTGAGCAGCGTGGCGATCATCCGCATCGTGGTCGTCTTGCCGGAGCCGTTGGGTCCGATGAAGCCGAACACGTCGCCTTCCTTCAGCGAAAGGTTGATCTCATTGGCCGCGATCAAGTGGCCGTAGCGTTTCGTCAGTTGGCGTGTTTCGATCATGGGAAAAGCGGAGAGCCTTTGCTGTGGGATCGGGCGTTGAATTTGATGATGGAAGCCTGACGCGGGCGTTGACGAGACATCTGAGCGGGGCGGCGTCAGCCCCCCGGTTCTTCGGAAAGGGCTGACGCCCAAGAACCGGGGGGCTGACGCCCAATGGCACTGACTTTACCTTCAAAGTAGCAGGCACATTCCATGTGCCGTCTGCAAATTGCCGGTTACGGCACATGGAATGTGCCTACTACTTTCTAAAGTCAGTGCCATTGGGCTGACGCCGCCCCGCTCAGAAACTTCTCACTCACGGTTTCTGTTTGTTCGGGTCGAAGCTCTCCAACTCCCGTGACGCTTCGCTCACTTTGGTCACGGGCAAGATGAGTCGGACGAACGTCCATTCGCGGTCAGGCTTCACGGGCTGGAGCGAGCTGGTGGACGGTGCGTGGCGATCACTCAGCGCGAGTGAACTGGCCGATCCATTCAGTCGCCCGAACAACACTGCTCGACCGAGCCTCACCAAGTGCGACAGGTCTTCTTCTTCGAGTAATCGGTTGGTCAGGCCGGTGTACTTGGATGCTCCGGCCTCTTCGTGAAACGTGAGTGCGCGGGCGAAACTGGAGGCGTCGAGAGACAGTGGATCGTACTGAGTCTGTCGATGCGAGATGTTGGCGTGCTTTCCTGCCCCCTCGTGCGTGGCAATTGTGATCTGGCCCGTCAGATACGGACGCAATTCTCGCTGGAAGACGTTCGGCTGTTCGACTCGCCACAGTTGGCGCGTGGGCAGGGGAATGGTGACGGGATCGTCGCGCAACTTGCTCTGGCGATAGACGCGGTTGCCGAACACGAGCAGCCAATCTTCGAGTGGGCCCGGCAGACGATGCGTCACCGTTCCCGTCAGTCGTCCCGATCCGGAACTGATGAGATCACTCTCCACGAGTGTGGCGGCCGCTCCCGAAACTTCCGTCACCAGTTCCTTCGATGTCCACTGCACCAGCGGGAGCGACTTCACCGTCGCCACGCCTGTCTGGGGGAGATCGTTCGCCAACGTGTACGCACTTCGACCGATGTCGATTCCCGCCGGTCGATACATTCCGCCGAACGCGGTCTCCGGGGTGCCAGACCAATTGGTGAGACTGCGTCGTGACTCGGCCTCTTCCGTTGAACTCGGCAATACTGTCGAAGCCTCAACCGAAGCGATGGAAGTCGTGGCGGGGCTGTATAGATTGGTCCATAGTCGCGAGCGGACGGTTGATGTCGCGGTATCGACGTTGATGATGTGAAACTGGTTCACGCGCAGTGTCGTTCCATTCCACGCGGCGGCTCCTTGCGCGGCCGCAATCGCGACCACGGCGATCCAAACGGGAAACGTGATCCATGTCGCGCGCGGTCGCTTTAGCAGGCGATGGACCAGCAGGTAATCGACAGGCCCGATCAGGATGAGAAACAGTCCGAGCAACCCCATCACAAGCCACGGCGAGACGCGCGTCACACCCGCGAAGTCGTCTTGAATCGCATGCAGTTGTGTCGCGAGATCGGTCACGCCGGTCGAACTGAGCTGCGCATGCTTGGCCGTCTTCGAGTCACCCAAGTCTTCGGACGAAACGACATCGCCGATCAGGCGTCGTCCCAACGCCGCGACTCCCGTCCATTCGCTCAACGGTGGCTGAGTCAGGTCGAGAGCCAGCGCCGTGACGGAACCCAAGCCATACGGCGCACGAACGAGCAACGCGTTGTCGCGACTTCCGGCCAAGATCGCACCGTGAGTGACGCGGACCTGTGGGATCGAAAGCCGCCCGGCAAACGGCACGCGCACGTTACGCCCCGCGTAGCTTTCGAGCGATGAAAACTCACGCACGACAATCGCTTCGTCAGAAACCGTGACCGGAAACCATGCGGCCAGCGGTGCGATGATCTCGCGCGCAGTCGCCGGATTGTTCGGCAGCGACAGCGCGAGTCGCCCGCCGCGCGCGATCCAGTCGCGGAGAGCGGTCGCTTGGTTGGGCAACAGGTTCAACGGCCCCGATAGGACGAGCAGCGAAACGCCATCGTAAGCCCGTCCTTCATCAGGAAGCTGACTCACCGTTGTCGGCAACGCAGTGACATTCAAGCCACTGGACTTCGTCGAAACCGAACCGCTCTTGGAGGCAGCCGAATCCGTCGCGATAGTATTGCTGCCGGATGCATCGCCGCTGGAGAAACCCGCTGGCTTACCCACCACGACTATAAGTCGCGTCCCCGGCGCGAAGGGCTTCGGCGCAGTGGTCGTCTTTTCGGAAATCGACTTCCAAGCTGCCCTGCCACTTGGCGCGAGTGGCTTCAATTCGGCATCCGTCTCGACAACCACTTCAAAGTCGGCGTCAAGTCGCCCCGGTTTGCAGATGCCACGCAACGAATGACGCCCCGCTGCCAACGGTTCGGACAGGTGCGATGTGAATGTCACACGGTGGCCATCGGGATCGGGAGTCGTCACGAGCAGTCGCAAGCGTCCCGGTGTGACGACCTCAATTTCAGTGGCAATTTGTGTCCAACGGCCCACATGGTACGAACCGTCCCAACCGACACGGACATGCTCAATCCGAACCGGCGCGGAGGGACTACTCGCCGGTATGGACGATGAGGGCTGGGCCAACGTGAGTTGCGGGGCGATGCCGATCACGACAGTGAGCGCAGCCAACCAAGTCAGTACTGCCACCGAACGGGACATGGCACATCCGCGAACTGGCAACCGGCACTTTGGCAACTGCGAGCAAGCCTGCGAACCACACATTTGCGAAGAATCTAAATCGCTCACGAAAGTATCCGTGGCCAGTGGGATCGCGGGAAAGAACCTCGCACCGAGAAACACTTCACGGCGGGGCGGGCATGATACGTGGGAAGTCCCAAAAACGTGAGCGCGCCGGGAACGATTCTTTCCATTGTATTGAGGCCCCCATTGATGGCTTTCGGAGCGGGGTGGGTCAGCCCAAGGCACTCACTTTAGATCATCAGCCGGAACGCGCT
>JAYVDI010000258.1:0-16078 GCA_043749505.1 Schlesneria sp.
GTTGAGTGGCGAAACAACGTCGATCCTCAATCGACACGCGGGGCGTTGCCCACGCGGTTAAACGACGCCGCCGTCATTCGCCGCCGCTTTCTTCACGTCGAGCGACCGCCAGCAGTACCACGAGGCAACCGAACGATACGGTTCCCACGGCGCGGCGATCTCGTGGCTGCGGTGTTTGTCGGGAAGATCGCTCAAGCCATACAGATCACGAATCGCGGACCTCACGCCCAGATCGTCGTGCGGAAAAACATCCAGTCTTCCGAGCGAGAACATCAGAAACATCTGCGCCGTCCAGCGACCGATCCCCTTCACTTGGACCAAGTGTTCGATCGCCTCGTCATCTGACAAGCGGCCGATGCGGTCGAGACGCAGGCGGCCGTCAAGCATCCGTTCGGTGAGGTCTCGCAGATACGTGACCTTCTGTCCCGAGAGACCGACTGCACGCAGTTGTTCGACGGTGTGACCCACCAACTCCTCGGGAGTCACTTTTCTGGTCCCGGTTGAACTCAAGCCGAGCGACTCTTCCAACTTTCGTTGAATCGACTGCGCTGCCTTCGTCGAAATCTGTTGCGACACGATCGAACGGACCAGCATTCCGAATCGATTCCGATTGACCTTCAACGCGAACGGACCCGCTTGAGTGATGAGGTCACTCATCACGGGATCGACTTCATGCAGGTGACGAATCGCGGCGGCAACTTGCTCAACAGTGAACGACATGAGAAATCAAACCTCATCAGGGAACAACCACAACGGGCATGACAGAAACACGACAGGCGGTTTCAAAACCATGAAAACCAACCACGCTCGACACAAGTCTCTCGGAGCAGGGGACGTGAGTCCCGCTCCGAAAACGGTTTTGAAACTGCTTCTAATCCACGGCGTGAGTTTTGATTTAGTACCTTTGGAGATTTCAGCCCTGAAAAGGCGACTTTACTCTCATGAACGGCAGACGGCCAACGCAAATATCAGGCGGCATCGGCCAAACAGGGCGATTCGCAGGCATCCCCGATATTCCGCCTCCCGACTTCTGGCTACACTAGCTAGAAACGCTCCGCTAAGGTGATGTCATGAAAACCACTTGGCAATTGCAGGAAGCGAAGAATCGACTCAGTGAGCTCGTCGAACAGGCCATGACGACGGGGGCACAGTTCATCACCAAGCACGGTCACCCGGCAGTCGTGGTGTTGTCCGCAACGGACTATGCCAAACTGACTCAGGCCAAGCCGCGTGAGAAGTTGGTGGACATCCTGCAAAGCTGCCCGGTTCCCGACTTCAGTGTCGAAAAGACGCGTGTCAAAGCTCGGCGTGTTGACCTCGACTGAACGGGGGCGAGTGGCAGAGTTGGATCACAACTCGAACGAAGCCCCCTCACCCTCTCTCTCCCCGCAAGGCCGGGGCGAGGGAACCGGAGAAGACCGTTGAACTATCTGGTTGACACCAACGTCCTGTGCGAGCCGACCAAGCCGACTCCCGACGCGAAGCTGGTCCACTGGCTGTCCGCCAATGATGCACACTTGTTTGTCAGCGTGCTGACGTTGGGAGAGATTCTTAAGGCGATTGAATTGATGCCGGCTGGCAAGCGTCGTCGGTTGATGCAGGCTTGGTTCGAGCGGATCGAAGACTGGGCTGCGGATCGACTGCTTCCCATTGATTGGGAAGTCATGCGGGACTGGGGGACTTACTATGCTCGGCACCTCAAACGCGGCCGGACACTCGACGTGATCGATAGCCTGCTCGGCGCGACGGCGCTAGCTCATGGTCTGACCGTCGCCACTCGGAACGGCCCCGATTTTCCGGAAGTGCCGCTGGTCAATCCGTGGGAGTGATGTAGGGTGGGACCAGCTCGCTTCGAGCGCCGGCCCACCCTACATCACGACACAACTTCAAAAGGAAATTCATGACCTCTGCTCTCGACTCACTGCTCGACTCATCCGACTCCACGTTGTGGGAGGTCATCTCCAAAGGAGACGGGCCGCCGGGGGAGTTGCCTTTGACGGAGGAGATGCTGCTCAACGCGCCTTCGGGCGATTTGTTTGGGCTGACGCAGAATGCCGGGATGGGGTGGAAGCCTTCCCAACTGCTGCGGAAACAGTTTTTGATCCTCAGCACGCAGGGAGGCATTCGCGGCGAGGACGGCAAGCCGATTGCGCTCGGGTATCACACCGGGCATTACGAAGTCGGGCTGCTGATGCGGGCGGCGGCCGAGGAGTTGGATCGGCTGGAGACTTTGCCGTTTGCCGGGTACGTGAGCGATCCGTGCGACGGGCGGACTCAGGGGACGGTCGGGATGATGGACAGCCTGGCCTTTCGCAACGACGCGGCGGTCGTGCTGAAGCGGCTCATCCGGTCGTTGCCGACGCGACGCGGGGTCATCGGCGTGGCGACGTGCGACAAGGGGTTGCCCGCGATGATGATGGCCCTCGCCGCGCAGCAGGAACTGCCGTGCGTGATCGTTCCCGGCGGAGTCACGCTGCCACCCGCGACGGGCGAGGACGCGGGGAAGGTGCAGACGATCGGTGCCCGCTTCGCGCACGGTGAGATCACGCTCGAGGAGGCCGCCGAGGCGGGGTGCCGTGCGTGTGGCTCGCCGGGTGGAGGCTGTCAGTTCCTCGGCACGGCGGCGACCTCTCAGGTCGTGGCTGAAGCACTGGGGATGGCACTGCCGCACTCTGCCCTCGCGCCGTCGGGGCAGCCGATCTGGTTGGATGCCGCGCGACGTTCCGCCCGAGCCGTCGTTGAGATGGAACGACTCGACCAGACGATGCACGACGTGCTGACGGCCGACGCGATTCATAACGCGATGATTGTCTTCGCGGCGTGCGGTGGCTCGACGAATCTGCTGCTGCACATTCCGGCCATCGCGTTTGAGGCCAAGCTGACTCGCCCGACGGTCGAGGACTGGAGCCGCATCAACCGCCAGGTGCCGAGGCTGGTTGATTGCCTGCCCAACGGCCCGGCCGGCCATCCGACGGTGAGGTTTTTCCTCGCGGGAGGCGTCCCCGAACTGATGCTGCATCTGCGGACGCTCGGGCTGCTGAAATTGGATGCTTTCACGGTGGCAGGCCGTCGATTGGGCGACGTTCTCGAATGGTGGGAGCGTTCGGAACGGCGGACTCGACTGCGCGAGTTGCTCGTCGCGCGAGACGGCGTCGATCCCGACACGGTCATCATGTCGCCGACCGCTGCACGAGAAAGAGGTCTTACGAGTACCGTCACGTTCCCGCTGGGGAACATCGCGCCGGAAGGGTCGGTCATCAAGAGCACGGCGATCGACAAGAGCGTGATCGATGCAGACGGTATCTATCGGAAGACGGGGCCGGCGCGGGTGTTCACTTCGGAACGGGATGCGATTGCGGCGGTGAAAGGGAAGGGAAGGCCGGTCGTGAAGGCGAAAGACAAGACCGCTCACCCTAACCCTCTCCCCTCCAAGGCGAGGGGCGAGGGGACAAGCGAAGAACCCCTCACCCTAGCCCTCTCCCCGCAAGGC
This sequence comes from Schlesneria sp., assembly GCA_043749505.1. Classification (GTDB taxonomy): domain Bacteria; phylum Planctomycetota; class Planctomycetia; order Planctomycetales; family Planctomycetaceae; genus Schlesneria. The sequence goes on from JAYVDI010000258.1 coordinate 3,491, forward strand.
CGGGGCGAGGGGACAAAGCAAGACCCGCAATCCGCCACTGAACCCTCAACCCTCGACCCTCAACCCAACTTCACGCCGATCAAGGAGGGAGACATCATCGTCCTGATGTGTCGCGGGCCGCTTGGCTGCGGGATGGAGGAGACGTATCAGATTACGTCGGCTCTGCGTTACCTGCCCTTCGGAAAACACGTCGCGCTCATCACCGATGCCCGCTTCTCGGGGGTTTCGACCGGCGCGTGCATCGGTCACGTCGGGCCGGAGGCTCTCGACGGTGGCCCGATTGGAAAACTGCGCGACGGCGATTTGATCCGGATCGAAATTGACACTCGCAACCTGACCGGGTCGCTCAACTTCATCGGCACTCCCGATCACGAGGTGACTCCCGAGGAGGGGGCTCACATTCTCGCCTCACGTACCCCGGCACAGCCACTGCATTGCGATCCCAAGCTTCCACCGGAAACGCGACTGTGGGCGCTGCTTCAACGAGCTGGCGGCGGCACGTGGGCGGGCTGCGTGTACGACGTGGACAAGATTGCCGAGGCGCTGGATTCGGCTTCTGCGAAACGATAGTGTCGATCCGTCCCGCTTCTCTTGCTCACGGTCTCGGAGGTTTCCATGCGGTTCATCCGTCTTGCGAAGAAATTCATGCGATGCGTTGGCGCGGTCTGTACGCTGGCGTTGCCGATGGGGCGCACGCCCAACCATTGACACCGTCGGCACGTTCGGCGAATTCCCGATCTCCGTTCGGTCAGTCCACTGACAACTTCATGTCTCAATTGCGGAACGAGAGTTTTCGCGAGCGCATCAACCTCACTGACGAGCAGACGCGGAAGATGGATCAACTGCGGATGGACTTGTTCGAGGGGATGTGGAGAGTCGCGTCCCGCGAGGAATTTCCGAGAATTGTCAAAGAGTTCGACCAGAAGGCCGTCGATCTGCTGACTGAAGAGCAGAAGCGAATCTGGGAGGAACGGAAGGCCGAACTGAAACCCGAGATGGATGCGGCGATTGCCGCCGCGGCCGCGAAGGAGAAAGAGACAGTCGAGAAAGAGAAAGTAACGGCCAAGTTGTTGACCGAGATGAAGGCCTTGCAGAAGGATCGGAGAGACACCCTGGCGGAACTCGCGAAAGCGGGTGAACAACGCTTTCGCAACGGACAGGCGACGTTGGCGTCCGCCATGCAGACCTGCCAACGACAGTTTGATGCGGCCCTCGAATTCGCGTCCACAAAGGAAGAACGGGTTGCCTCCTACGAGAGCCTGGTCGAGAACCTGCGCCAACTCGAAAAGGATGCCGAAGCGATTCACGAGGCGAAAGCCGGATCGGTTGACGATGTCCTGGAAGCCAAGGCCGCTCGCCTCAAGGCTGAGATCGGTCTGTTGAAATTAAGAGTTGACATGAATTGATTGCCGATCAATGTCCGTTGCGTCCCACAGGAACAACGAAGCGGGGCAAGGCATGAGTGCTTCCACCACCTGAGACTTTGTTGTTCTCGACGAAAGGGCGAGCGGTATGGCGATTGTTGATTACACGTGTGTCTGTGGGAAACAGATGCGGTTTAAAGGGGAACATGCGGGGAAGCGAACGAAGTGCCCCGACTGTGAAGCGACGATCGTCGTGCCTGCGGCGGAGGCTGACGACGCGGAAGACGATGATGCAGACCACGAGGGTCCGACGACGATGACTCGCGAGCCGTCGTCGATCATGCGCGTGACGGGACGGCGCGCCGTGGCGTCGTTCGGTGGGCAGATCGTGCCGTCGATGTTCGGAACCACAACGCTGGAACTCGACGGAACGCGTCTGATTGAAACGACGCAGGGAATTCTCTCGCATCGCCACGCCGAATTGCTTCTCACCGAAGTCGATTCGGCCGAGTTGCGAATTCAACCGAATCCCGCGTTATTGGGAGCAGGCATCGCGCTGCTACCGTTCTTTGGCTTGGGTCTCGTCGTGCTGCCGTTCTATTTTCTGGTGAAGTACCGGTTCCTCATCATTCACAGCGGCAGTAACACCACTGTGGTTGCATTTGCGGGGAACGATGAGCCGTTCCGAGATTTCATGCACAACGTACTCACGGCGGCGGAAGCGACCAAGCACTACCGGCGTTGAGGCGGCGTGATTGTGTCGTGAGGCGGAGCGTCGCAGAGAAGCCGTTTCAAAACCTGATTTGTCCGAGAGATCGCGGATGACGATCAGACCCCAAACCGCCGAACGGCACGAACCAAGATTTTTCTGCCACTCATTTTTCTGCCGCTTCCTCAAAGAACGAGGCCGGAAAATGAGTGGCAGAAAGAGGACTCAGAACAGAGCCTTCGTCACGCGGCAACCCTTGGGAACGACACGATCACTCCCGATATTCTTGGTTGTAATCCGCATTCCGAAAATTAGCCGCGCGGTGAGACTCAATCTCCCTTGAGGCACTTCAGCGCGGCACCGATTTCGAGGATTGCTTCGGTCGCGGCATCGAACTGATCGACCCGCTTCACGAAGGCATGGATGAGTCCTTCAAAGCGACGCAGTGTCACGGACACACCCGCCGCGCGGAGAGCGACCGCATATGCTTCACCTTCGTCGCGTAGCGGGTCAAACTCGGCGGTCTGGATCAAGGCGGGTGGCAGTCCGCTCAATGAAGTCGCCCGCAACGGCGAGGCATACGGCTCACTCATCTGCTCGGGAAAGTTGACGTAGTGGCCCCAGAACCAGCGCATTTGCTTCGTCGTCAAAAAGTAGCCATCGGCGTTGTCTCGATACGACGGCCGGTCGAAGTCGCAATCCGTGATCGGATAGATGAGGGCCTGAAACGCGATGGAAGGTCCACCTCGGTCACGACTCATCAGGCACAACACGGCGGCAATGTTTCCTCCCGCACTGTCGCCGCAAACCGCGATCCGCGCCGGATCGACATTGAGGGCCGCTGCTTCTTGCTCGACCCACCGCAGCGCGGCGTAAGCGTCCTCAATCGCGGCGGGATACTTGTGTTCGGGTGCCAAGCGGTAATCGACTGACACGAACACGAAGCCCGATGCGTCTGTCAGCCGCCGCGCTACGTCGTCGTGAGTGTCGATATCGTTCAACACCCAACCTCCGCCATGAAAATAGAGGCACGCACCGAATGGCCCCTCACCAGTCGGCCAATAGATGCGGATCCGCAATTCAGTTCCATCGGGGCCGGGAATCGTACGTGTCTCAACCCGCGCGAGCTGCGGTGGCTCACGCTTCACGGCGCTGCCGAGTATCAACGCTCGGCGCGTCGTGCCGATGGGAAGTTCCTCTAGCGAAGGCGTCTTCAGTCGAGCCAGTTGATCGAGAAACGCGGCGGCTTGCGGGTGGAGTGGCATGGTGGTGAGGGCCAGAAGGAAGTCGATCGGTATGGCTCGCGGGGGGCGATGAAAATAAATCTCAGGCATCGAATACCAACCCGAAGCGTGAGCGAGGACGGGGCGGGGCGATTGAAGACGAGTCTCCCGATGTCCTCGCTCACGCTTCGGGTTGGTGTTCAATTGGCCTCTGGGATCGTCCCATTCCCTTGAGCGGCGGCTATGATACGCGACGATTTCACAGGCACCACTCACGAAGGAATTGCGATGTCACTCGGCGGGAAACGGATCCTCATCATTGTTGGCGACGACTACGAAGACCTCGAACTTTGGTATCCGAAGCTCCGGCTGATCGAAGCGGGGGGAGTCGTCACGGTGGCGGGACAGCAGGCGGGAAAGGTGTATCGCGGCAAGAACGGCTATCCCTGTTTGTCCGATGAAGTTCTCGGTGAAATGAACTCGGCCAACTTTGACGGACTGATCTGTCCCGGCGGTTGGATGCCAGACAAACTGCGGCGCGATCCAAAAGTGTTGAGCCTCACACAAGAATTCGCTCATTCAGGCAAGCTGGTCGCGGCGATCTGTCACGGGGGCTGGATTCCGATTTCGGCCAACGTCTATCGGGGCGTGTGCGTGACCGGCTCACCGGGAATCAAGGACGACCTCATCAACGCGGGTGGGTTGTTTGAAGATGCGGCCGTCGTCGTGGATCGCCACTTCGTCAGCAGCCGCAAGCCCGACGATCTCCCCGATTTCTGTAAGGGGATGCTTGAAGTGCTGGCACGCTGAGGTGATCGCACGCGACATCTAGCTTCAAATATTCAGAAGAAGTTGAGCGAGAAGAAGTTGAACCACGGATCATACGCAAGGCACGGATAAGACGAGAACCAAGAAGTCTGCGTTCTACTCCTTCCTCTTTATGCCTCCTCATCCGTGCCATCAGTGAAATCCGTGGTAGACATCTCTTTCTTGGCGAAGTGCGATCCTACTTCTTTCCGCTCGTCGCGGTCGCGTACCGGGCGAGTGCCATCAGCGGGAAGTAGAGGCTGTAGTAGTGATAGCGCAGGTAAAAGACGCGCGGGAATCCGGTGCCGGTGAACTCGGTCTCGTGCCAAGTGCCCGTGGGTTGCTGCGTGCTGAGCAGGTAGTTCACGCCGTGTCGCACCGCAGGCGAATCGGCCTCGCCCGCAGCGATCAGGCCGAGCAAAGCCCATGCGGTTTGAGAAGCCGTTGGGATGCCGGTGCCTCGCAAACTGGGATCGTCGTAACTGGCGGCGGTCTCGCCCCAGCCACCGCAGGATTGCTGCTTCGACTTCAGCCATTCGACCGCGCGCCGCAGACGCGAGTCGTCGGGTGAGACGCCGTTCGCGATCAGACCGACCAGCACCTGCCATGTGCCGTAGAGATAGTTCACACCCCAGCGGCCGTACCAGCAGAAGTCGTGCTGTTGATCTCGCCAAATGAAGTTGAAGGCCCGCTCGTGGAGGTCGCTGTCGGCGGGAATGCCCAGACCCGCGAACGACTCTAAAACGCGAGCCGTGATGTCCGACGTACTCGGGTCAATCATGGCGTTGTGGTCGGCGAACGGAACCTTGGTCAGCACCTCGCGCGTGTTGTCCGCGTCGAACGCTCCCCAGCCGCCGTCCTTGCTCTGCATGGACTTCAACCAGCGAACGCCGCGTCGCAGAGCTTGCACCATCGGCGTGGCGGCTTGTAGTTCGGCGATGGCGGTCTCCGCCGTGGCCGAACGTCCGCTGAAGACGATCGGTTGGTCATCGTGCGACTCGTAGGATGGATGCCCTTGTCCGTCATTGCTTACAGAAGAGAGGGCGGACGAGGGCGTCCGTCTTATGGGCCGCGGCCCAACGTGCTTCGGCTCGTCAAACAGCTCCATCGTCCAGTCAGTGCCCAGTCCTTCGGGAAGACATTTGCCGAGCGCAATGAGCGCCATGCAGGTGTCGTCGATGTCTGGATAGAACTCGTTGTTGTATTCAAAGTACCAGCCACCCGGTTCGATACCGGGATGGGAGAGTGACCAGTCGCCGGGGTGCTTCACTTCCTTCGACAGGATCCAGTCGATGCTCTTGCGGATCGCAGGGTCGTGCCGTGAGACACCCGCATCGCGCAGCGCGATCGTCGAGATGATCGTGTCCCACACGGGTGAGAAGCACGGTTGCAAGCGGACTTGTTCGTCCTCGCGAATAACCAGTTTGTCGAGTTCATTCAACTGCTGCTGAATCACGGGCGAGTCCGCTTTGTAGCCGAGGCACCTCAAGCCAATGATTGTCCAAACGATCGGCGGGAAGATCGCGCCGAGACCGTCGCTCATTTCGAGTCGGTCCAGAATCCAGCGTTCGCAGCGTGCGATGGCTCGTTTGCGCAACGGCTTGATCCCGAGCCGCTCGCCCAGCTTGATCGTCCGGTCCACGCGCTGAAAGAACTTCGTCCAGTTGATCCAGCCGCGTGATGCTCCCTCTTGGTTCACGCCGCCGATCTCGCGCGGCATGGTCTTGGTGGGGGAGACGTACAGTTCGTCGATGCGATGTTCGACGGGAAGCTTTGTTTCGGGCTGACACGCCCAGAGGAGGCTGAGGGGGACCACGATCGTGCGCGACCACGCCGACATTTCGTAGATGTTGAACGGTGCCCATTTCGGCAGCAGGATCATCTCGGGCGGCACCGCCGGGCAGACCGAATACGGGATCAGGCCCAGCATCGCGAGGTAATACCGCGTGAAGCTGTTCACTCGCTCGATACCCCCCGCACCGACAATCGCCGCGCGGGCACGGACCATGTAATCGGCCTGGGGATCGTGGCCGGTGATCTTCAACGCGAGATACGCTTTCACCGAGCCGCTGATCTCGATCGGCCCGCCGGGAAACATCGACCAGCCGCCATGAGGTGACTGCTGTGCGAGCATGTATGCCGCCGCTTCCTTCGCTCGCTGCGACTGCCCTTGGTCGAGAAATGCCAGCAGCAGGATGTACTCGGATTCGAGGATCGTGTCCCCCTGCAACTCGGCGCACCAATGTCCGTCGTCGTGCTGAAGCGACAGGAGATGATCGCGCGTCCGAGCCACAGCGGGGCCGAGCCGAGTCTGGATCGAAGCCAAGTCAGGTGCGATCGCGAGGGATGACGTCAGAGGTGAACCGGCGGGTTGAGAAGGTGAGAAGCCCAATTGTCCCGAACTCATTTCAGGTGCGTGTCCTTCCTGGATGCGAATCGAAGTGGCGACGGGAGATGATAAAATGATCTGCTCAAAACCAGCCGCCCACTTTGAACCTGTCCAAGAACAACGTCGTGTCTTGAGCAGCCCGTCCCGTCGGCGGAGCGACGGGACTACGGTAGTCTCGTCGCTCCGCCGACGAGACCAACCACGGAGTCATTCTGGGACAGGCATGTCAGCGGGTGGGATGCTAGGCAGAGGCTTTCGATCATGCAATTGCAGCCCGCGCGACCTCTTCGAGTACTCCCAGCAACAGGCGTCTCAACCGTGTGCCTGCTTGGTTGGCGACGGCGACGACATCCTCGCCTGTGACCGGAACCGTTGCTGGCGCGAGGCATTCGTTGGTGACGACGGAGAACGCAAGGACTGGTAGTCCGGCGTGAGCGGCCACGAGTGCTTCGGGGACCGTGGACATGCCGATCACGTCGCCACCGGCCAGTCGAAAGAAACGAATCTCGGCCTTGGTCTCGTAGTTGGGGCCGGTCACGGCGACATAGACGCCTTGTTGCAGAGTGAGTCCGGCGCGTGAGGCGACGTTCAACGCGGTCTCGCGCCAGTGCGGCGAGTACGTTTCGCTGATGTCGGGGAAACGCGGGCCGAAGCGGTCGTCGTTCGGACCGATCAGCGGGTTGAGGCCCATCAGATTGATGTGGTCGGTCAGAACCACAATATCTCCAGTGTGAAAGTCCGGGTTCAGGCCACCGCTCGCGTTGGAGAGGATCAGCAGTTCAATTCCGAGGGCACGCATCAGTCGCACGGGGAGCGTGACTTGATCGAGCGGGTGGCCTTCATAAACGTGAAAGCGGCCCTCCATGACGACGATCGGCAGCGAACCGATTCGCCCGCAAACGAGCCGACCGCGATGGCTCATGGCCGTCGCGGGAGGGAAGTGCGGCAGGTCGCCTCGCTCAAACGTGGCCTCGATCTGCATCTCGTCCACGAAACCACCCAGCCCCGTGCCGAGGACCACGCCAACGCGTGGTCTGTGATCCCACTTCGACCGCACGATGTCGGCACATGCGGCAACTTGATCGAAGGGGTGGGAGTTCATTGGGAGTGGAGGCTTGAGGTACGAGTTGGCAAGCGGAGGAAGCAAGGACTGTTGAGAACGTTGTTTCTACCTCGCGCGGTACAAAGTCGGACATTTCCGAGCGGGGCGGCGTAAGCCCCCCCGGTTCTTAGGCGTAAGCCCTCTTGGGAAGAACCGGGGGGCTTACGCCGCTCCGCTCAGAAATGACTCACATTTGCCAACGCTGTTAAACGACGCAATGAACTTCACGTCAGGCCCGTCAGTGTTCCCTTGGAGTCGCGGAAGCTGTCTGTTTCAACGCCCATCTTTTGGACGAGCGTCAGCAAGACGTTCGACATCGGTTGGGTGGTGTTTGTATCGAACGCCAGATGCTGACCGTGTTTCATTCCTAGCTTACGGCCGCCTGCCACAAGCAGCGGCAGGTTCTTCGGCGAGTGTTCGCCACCCGCTCCCGAATTCATGCCCGAGCCGAACATCACCAGCGTGCGGTCGAGCATGTTGCCGTCTGCTTCGGGAGTCGATTTGAGGAACGTCAGGAACCGGCCAAGTCGTTCGAGGTGGAACCGGTCGATCACCGCGAGCTTTTTGAGCATCCCCTCATCGCCGCCGTGGTGAGAGAGTTCGTGATGGTTCTCGCCGCCACCGCCGTAACCGCCCGCTTCGCGCGACCACTCGTAGGCGATGACGCGCGTGGTGTCAGTGAGGAACGCGAGGTACGAGACCTCCAGCATCACGTCGAGCCACATCGGTCGGTCGTGGGCGTTCTGTGGTTGAGAGGCGAGTTGCAGATCGCGCGGCTCGACCTTTGGCTTCGGGACATCAACCCACGATTCGAGTCGCTGCACGCGCTGCTCGGTCTCACGGACGGAGCCGAGATATTCGTCGAGCTTTCGTTTGTCATTCTGACCGAGCTTCTTTTCGAGCGACTTCGCTTCACCACTCACGCTGTCGAGGATCGACTTCCGCTCGGCATAACGTCGCAGCGTGGCGGCTCGATCGGCGGCGTTATCAGGGACGAAGAGCCGATCGAAGAGCTGTCGCGGTGAGTTCTCACTCGGCAGCGGAGTGCCGCTCCGATCGAACGACAACGTGTGGCTGTGACCAGCGGAACCGGTGCCGCTCGCATCAGAGAGTTGCAGTGATGGAAAGCGGGTCTGTTTGCCATGTCGCTCCGCCACGATCTGATCGGCGGAAACAGAGTTCGCGTAATCGGCTCCCGGCACGGCTTTGAGATCGGCCCCCGTCAGCCAAGTGTCCGCGCCACTGTGCCCTCCCTGCGAAGCGGGATGTCCCAGTCCCGAGATCACAGTGAAGTCGGCGCGATGATCTTTGAGCGTCTCCAGCGTGGGCGAAATTGTGTAGTTCGAGCCACTCTCTTTCGGAACCCATTCCAAAATGTTCACGCCGTTGGGGACGTAGCAGCAAATCAGGCGCGGCTGTACGGAGTCCGACTTCGCCAGCGGCTTGAACTGCGATGGCGCGGACCAGACTCGCGGCAGCATCGCGTCAAACAACGGCAGCGAAACGGCGGCCCCCAGACCGCGAAGAACATGGCGCCGGCTAAGTTGTGTGGGCATGAGTGGCATCCTCGCGGGAGTCGGTTTGCAGGCGTGGTCTCGCAGAGCGGCGGCATCATAGAAACGAACGCCACCATTTTCGACGCGAGTATATTCGTTTCCCTCGTTTAACCGCGTGGGCAACGCCCCGCGCGCTTGACGAGGTACACGCCATCGACGCGCGGGGCACTGCCCGCGCGGTTAAACGACAGAATTCGGTCGAAACATTCGCCGGAAACCCAACCCAACCGGCACAGTCGAAGTCTCATCGGCCGATTGGCCAACGGTCAACACCCGAAGCCGAGTTGTAAGAAAATCGTCAGGATGTCGCGAGAGAAAGCCTGTTGCTCAGTTAGCCCGGTCGCCTCAGTTTGATGTTTCCAGCGATTCTGCCGTACGAGTCGGCGAACCTTGCCGAATCCAGCCGCCCCCGAGTACGCGGTCGCCGTCGTACAGAACGAGAGCCTGACCAGGGGCGACTCCGAACTGAGGCTCATTGAATCGCACGGTCACGTCATCGCCGCGCACTTCGACCCGCGCGGGAGCGGCCGTGTGCAGGTAACGAATCTGTGCGAGGCACTCGAATGACGACGGTACTTCATCCGCGTGCCAACTCATGCGGTCTCCCTCGACCGTCGAGCAGGCCAGATCCGCGTGAGTCCCCAGCACGACGCGGCGCGATTCCGGTTCGATGCGGATCACGAACCGAGGTTCACCAAACGCCATGCCGAGACCCCGCCGCTGGCCGATCGTGAACTGATCGAAACCGCCGTGCTGGCCCAGCACTCGACCGCTCGGATCGACGAAGTCACCCGACAAATCGGGACGGCCTCGATATCGGTCGAGGAACCCGACGTAGTCGTTGTCGGGAATAAAGCAGATCTCCTGGCTATCGGGCTTCGTCGCCACGCGCAGCCCCGCTTCGCCCGCCAGCTCACGAATCTCCGGCTTGAGGAAGTCTCCCACCGGAAACAGGATTCGATCGAGGATGTCCTTGTTGATCCCCGCCAACACGTACGACTGGTCCTTCGTCCGATCGCGACCCCGCACCAGCGCGGGCTTGCCATCAACATCCTGAATCCGCGCGTAGTGTCCCGTTGCGATATGGTCCGCGCCAACACTGACTGCGAAGTCCCACAGCTTGCCAAACTTCAACCAGTTGTTGCACATCACGCACGGATTGGGAGTCCGCCCCGCCAGATACTCATCAACGAAGTAATCCTTGATCCGCCCGAAGGCATCCGCAAAGTTGAGGGCATGAAACGGAATGTCGAGCACATCAGCCACCCGCCGCGCATCAGCCGCATCCGACGCCGAACAACAGCCCTGCTTGTGAGGCTTCAGCCCGATGATGGGGAGGAGGGGTTGAGGGTCAGAAGCGGCGTGTAGCACGGTCTTTGGCTTTGTCCCCTCGCCCCCGTCTTCGGGGGAGAGGGCTAGGGTGAGGGGGCTTCTCTTCTCTTCGCCCGTCTCTCGTCCCTCGTCCCTCGTCTCTTGTCTCTTCTCCAACCGACAAGCCGCCTCCTTCTCGGTCTCGCCCGAGCGCATGAACAGCCCGATCACCTCATAGCCCTGCCGCTTGAGCAGCACCGCCGAGGCCGAACTATCCACTCCGCCACTCATCGCCAACACAACACGCTTTGACATGCAAGTACCTGACAAACGTAGGCCAAAACCTCTAAACACTCAGTCACTCAGAACCCTGTGACCACAGCAAGAACAACATCGCGAGGCGATCAACGAAGGCTGCTTCATTGCCAATGGCATTTGGCACGTTGGGCATGGCAGAAGCTGATCGACAAATCGCTCCACGAACCAAACGGCCAGAAACAACATCGCAATCGGACCAACAACCAAGCAGGTCAGAAGCCAGATTGGCTGAGTCTTTTCGTCAATGAGGGCAATCGAACAAAGTGCCGGAAGAGCAGCCGCGATCAATGTTGTTCCGAACATCCAACTCGCTTTCCGGTTCAAACTCGCGAAGTCACAAACGGATATCAAATCCCTAGCCTCACTGGGAGGGAATCGAAGTTCCGGCGCATCACGAAGAACTCGGCAACCACAATGAGTGCAATTTCCAGTGGCGAGCAACAATTGCAGCAAGCCTAGTCGTCGCCCGCAGCCATCACAGGCAGGTCTGGCATTGTCGGAGTTGCGTTCCGCCAAAACGAACCCGCCCCACATGCCAACGATGACTCCCGGCATAACGGCAAGCACAGCGGTCAATTTTGCGACCGATTCCCCCAAGACCGGAGTCAACCAAAGCATACAAGGGACCGCCAAGGAACCACCAAGAATTGAAAGAACGATACCTGTGAGCCCATTCTTCTTCATGGTCGCGTTCATCACCCTCTGAGATTCTTCAAACGCACAACTGAGTTCGCTCTCAGTAAACATGCGAATCATTCTGTGATTGTGATTTGCGTGATGTTGTTCCCAACTTCCGTGTTCTGAAATCATGACCTGTTTACAGGCAGGACAACGCTTGGTGGAGATGACGAAACGGATGTTTTTTGGTTCTGCCAATTGCTCGCCGCAATGGGGGCACTCCGGACGATATTCTTCTTTGGGGATGTTGATGGAGAAGATCAGCTTGTAGATCAGAAAGACTAGGAACGGGGCGCTGCCAAAAAGGAACCATGGGTTCGGCTCCGTGGCCCCATCAGCGCGTCGAACGAGTGTCATTCCAATGAGCATCATCCACATCAATATGAATGTCGTGATGAGGATTCCCACTTTTCTCCCCTCGCGATTCCACCGTTCCTGTCGTTGACGCATGCTCGGCTGGTATTCAGACCAAGACAACAACGGCTTCGACAAAGTGGGCTGCTCGACGGGCATGGTTGTGGCTCCTGCGACGGTTCGATGAAAGACGAATCATCACCGCAACGCTACGGAACTAAAACGGCTCACACTACCCAAGGGTTGTCGTTCGGAACTCATCCTTCGTTCTCGCGCAGTGCGTGTAACGAAGCAACAGATCACTTCCCAACAGGAGTCACCACCGCCTTCGCGGGTTCAGTCAGCAATTTGCCGATCTCGGCTCGCGTGGCATAGATCGCGACGAACGTGATCGACACGAAGGCGAGCCACAAACAGATGTCCAGCACCAGCGACGGCGTGACGCGGCGGTCGAGCTTGCGGTAGCGGAAGTAGATCGTCGCGGCCGAGATCATCGGCAGAGTCAACGCCTGACCGAAGCCACCAATCACCACCATCGATGCCGGATTTCCAAACGCCACGAACAGGGTGAACGCAAGGATCGGAAGCAGGATCGAGAACCGCAGGATGACTCGCGCCCGCTGTTCGGGCTGGGTGTACGTCACCGCGCCCGACAGGCTGAGAAAGTCTGCGACCAGACGCGCGTTGCCGGCACTCGCCAGATACAGCGTCTTGAACAGGACGGCGGCGGCTCCGATCAGGAAGACCAGTTGAGTCCACGGACCGACCGAATCGATG
>JAYVDI010000259.1:0-14393 GCA_043749505.1 Schlesneria sp.
CGGACCCCTTGGTCCGGCCCGACCAAGGGGTCCGGCCTACGTGATGCGGGGCGAGCCGTCGTTGAAAACCCAACCCTCAGAACTCACCGTTGGGAGCGAGGGGTTGGATGTCGCAGGTGTTGTCGCAGTGATCGGCGTTGTCCTTGAACTCGGTGCCACCCGAGTAACCTTGATGGCCGAGGACACCCTTCTGGACATAGGTCTGGTTCATCGCCCCGAAGGCGGAACCGATGTCTTCGAGTTCGTTGTTCACGTTCAGAGCGACTTCCGACAGCCCCACAACCATCGCGAGAACGCCAACGGTCGCGACGAGAACGAGTTCGGCAGAGACGATAAAACCGGCTTCGTCGTGGATCAGCTTGGTGAAGAGAGTCGTCATGGCAGTGGTCTTTTCTGAGGAACGCGAGTGAGCGATACGGTTCAAACTGTTTGAGCGGCTTCAACCTGCTGGCCGTCCCGTGTGGTTGCGTCTTGCAGGATGAGCAAGGTGTAAAGCAGCTTGAATGCCGCTCGCGCAGTTCCTTCGGGAAAGTTGACATTTTTCGGGCATCCACCGCAGGATATCGCAATCGCATCAACGAGTTAGGCTGTTCAAGATTCTTGACGCTGGCTGCGATTAAGCGGCCATCCATGTGAAGTCTCACGTTGCCGAAACGCCACACGCCACGAAGTGCCGCTCGCGTCGAACACCACCAACTCGTAAGTTTGCAGCGACTTCGGAGCGCGCTCATAGCCACGCCGCTCCCGTTGCCGAAACGCCTCGTCACGCTGCGCCCCTCAATCGACGAGTCCGGCAACGCTGCGGTCAGAGAAACGAACAAGCCGCCCGAACCTGCTGGGGTTCGGGCGGCTTGAGGGAAGATCGACAGTTGCGCGTTTACGAGGTCGCGCCTACATGATCGAGGAGCACGGTCATGAGCGACTCGGGTTACTCGACGGTCACGCTCTTGGCGAGGTTGCGTGGGCGATCCACGTTGCAGCCACGGAGGAGCGCGATCTGGTATGAGAGCAGTTGCAGCGGGATCGAGGTCACCAGCGGTTGCAGGTATTCATCGACATCGGGGACATAGATCACGTCGTCGGCAAGATCCGCGATTTTGTCATCGCCCTCACAGGCAATGGCAATCACGGGGCCGCGTCGAGCCTTCACCTCTTGCAGGTTGCTCATCACTTTTGGATAGATGCCACAACGCGGGGCGATGAAGACGCTGGGAGTGTCCTCGTCGATCAGCGCGATCGGGCCATGCTTCATTTCGGCGGCGGGATATCCTTCCGCGTGGATGTAGCTGATTTCCTTGAGCTTCAAGGCTCCTTCGAGCGCCACCGGGAAGTTGTAGAGCCGCCCCATATAGAGGAAGTTTTCGGCGGTATAGTACTTGCGGGCCACTTCTTTAACGGCGTCGTAGCACTTCAACGTCTGTCGAATCTTGTCGGGCATCTCCCGCAGATGGTTGATGATTCGCTTGCCTGCCGGATACGACAGGTTTCGCATCCGCCCCATAAACAGCGCCAGCAGTGTGAGTACGGTCACTTGAGAAGTGAAGGCTTTGGTGGAGGCGACGCCGATTTCGGGACCGGCGTGTAGGTAGATGCCTCCGTCCGCCTCGCGTGCGATTGTCGAGCCTACGGTATTGCAGATGGCCAGCGTGGGATGGCCCTTCCGTTTGCATTCGCGCATCGCGGCGAGCGTGTCGGCCGTCTCACCGCTTTGCGTGATGGCGAAGACCATTGTGCGGTCTGTCATGGGCGGATTGCGGTAACGCAACTCGCTGGCGTATTCGACCTCAACCGGAATGCGGGCGAACTCTTCGATGAGGTACTCGCCCACCAAAGCGGAGTGCCAACTGGTGCCGCAGGCGGTCAATACGATGCGGTCGATCCGCCGCAATTTTTGGGGGTCCATGTTCAGACCGCCGAAGACGGCCGTCGCTTCGTCGTCGTCGAGCCGTCCGCGCAGGGCGTTCTCAATCGAGGTGGGCTGCTCGAAGATTTCCTTGAGCATATAGTGTTCAAATTCACCGAGATCGGTGTCGATCGCGGCTTGTTCGAGAACCTTGATCTGCTTGGCGTTCGAGCCACCGTTCTGGTGACGCAACTGAAACTGATCGGAGGTGATGACGGCGAGTTCGTGGTCGTTGAGATAGACCACTTCCTCGGTGTGCCCGACGAGCGGACTGGCATCGCTGGCGAGGTAGTACTCACCCTTGCCGATGCCGACGACGAGCGGACTTCCCAAACGAGCGGCGACTAACAGGCCGGGCACATCGCGGAAGAGGATCGCGAGGCCATATGTTCCTTTAATCTTTTTGATCGCCTTTTCGACCGCTTGGATGCAAGTCTCGGCGAGCGTCGGATCCGAGCCGAGTTTCGTTTCTTCTTCGAGGTGATGAGCGATCAAGTGTGCGGCGACTTCGGTGTCGGTGGCCGACCGAAACACGTAGCCGATCTCGGTCAATTTGTCGCGCAGAGCCGCGTAGTTTTCGATGACACCGTTGTGAACCAGGACAACTTCGCCATTGCCGCCGACGTGCGGGTGCGAATTCGTGTCACTCGGTTCGCCGTGGGTTGCCCAGCGTGTGTGACCGATACCGACATTGCCCGTGACGGGCTGTTGCTTCACCAATTCGGCAAGCTGTGAAACTCGTCCGGTCTTCTTGCGAACCACGATCTGATCGGACTGCTGCAAGGCGACGCCGGCGCTGTCATAGCCGCGATATTCGAGTCGAAAGAGTCCCTCGATCAAATAGTCGTACGCTTGCTTCGGACCGACGTAGCCCACGATTCCACACATCGTCTCGGACTCCTGCTGAAGAACGGAATTGAATCGCCTGCATTGAATTGCAAGTTGAATCTGTGATAGGGAATGCCAACGCCAGCACCGTTCGAGCGAGTGTTCGCACAGAATGGCGAACGAGCTCGTCGATCAAGATGTGTGAAGGCGGTTTCGCGCGGCGGCGCTATATCAGAGACTCGTCAATTCCGTCAACGTGAAGTTGCTGCGGAATCGGGCATAATCAGGTCGGCCGTGCTGGGGCAGACCCATCTTGGAGACTCGCGCGAGATGTCGATGCAGCCGCCGTCCGCGTAAACACCGGCCGGGTCATAAAGTCGTTCCATCTGTTCGAGGATCTGTGCGGTTTCCGAGGGGGATTGCAGTGAAGCCTGCACACGTTCCTCGACAATGTCCTCGTTGACGCGAAGGTCACCCTGCTCGTCTCGAAACGTCGCATGTCGCCAGTGAAACATTTCGAGACATTTGGTGGTGAGCGTAAACTCACGATCGCGCTTCCAGAAGTTGGAGAACTGACAGTTCCCCAGATAGAACACCCACGAACCTTCATATCCCGACGCATCCGAGGAATGGCAGTCTGGATTGCGAAACCAAGTCCGATCGCCGGGGACGAAGTATCGGAGTGGTAGTGGTTCCGCTCTTGAACCGTGTTCACGACAGAAGACGCGATGAAACTCACCTGACCGAACTGCACGGAGTTCCGCTTGGCGTTGAAGTTGGGCGAGCAACTCGGGGTTGCCGATCTCTGCTTCTTGAGCGACCGCCAGTGCGATGATGTACTCTGTCGCGCGGTAGCACGAGAACGAATACAACGTGCCGCTGCCGGCAGGTTGAGTCACCCGTTTCAGCGCGTCGATTAGCGGCCTTCCGGAACGAATCAGGAAACCCAAGTCTTCGTCGTAGCTCCAGTCCTCGTCCGGCCGTTCCGCAGAACTTGTCGCAAACGCGAGTGCCGTTTTTCGGGCAGCCACAACGATCCGCTGCCGCATTCGCACACAGGCGGCTAGTTCAGCATCAGTTGGGAACTCGAATGGGATCGGGCAGACGAGCATCGCCAACAGAATTTCTCGTTCCAAGTCTGTTGGGTTGTTCACCGTGTCGAGCTGCAAACGCTCGCACAACTGAGTCGTATCGCCACCGGGTGCCCATTTGTTCGCACACTCATGGTGAAGTTGAAACTCGACGCATGGCTGCGAGCCTGATGATCGAATTGAAGTCTCGACGCAGCTTTCCAGTTTCAGTTTTGCCAGTCGATTCAAGAAACTCCGTTGCGATGCTTCACACTCCTCGACGGTTCTCCCGTAGACGCAAATTCCACCTAAATAAAGACATGAGCCGTTTGCGGCATAACTCATCAGGTTGATTCCTCTTCAGTTGCCACTCATTCAGTAGCAGTCTCGGCAAGACACAACAGTCGAAGCTTATGCTGTGGCCTGAGGATTTCCAACCGAGGTTTTGATGAGCACGCGGTGCGTCCACCTGTCAGGCAACGACCCTCCCGAGAATCAACCCGGCGGGAAATCGTGTGGACTTCGTTCAGATTGGAGCTGGCCGCTTCATTCGAGCTGCCCACTTCATGCTGGGAGCCTCAACCCACAGATACAGGACATGCGCGGCGAGCAGGCTGGTGGCGAGAGATGCTCCGAAAATTGCAACCGCTTGCACTGGGGTTGGTGCGCCGTGATACCAGCGCCAACCGGCCGTCGTCAGCAAATGGCAGACGGGGAAATGAATCAGGTACAGGCTGTACGAGATCCGGCTGAGGTACTGCAACCACGGCCAATTCAACCAAACGTGCAGTCGCTGCCAACGCCCGCAGAGGAAAATTGCCACCGCCGTCGCGAGGGCAAGGGCGCTTGCAGATGGGATTTCAAACTCCCACTGGAACAACGGGTCCAGCGTCAATTCAAACAGCAGGTGGCCAGTCGCAATTGCCACGAACGAAAGGAAGACCCACAGTGGAACTGTCCGTTCGAGCGTCCACCAAGTGAGCATGCCGAGGAAGAACTTCCACAAATAATGCGTGACCCACGGCTCGGTACTTTCCAACCGCTGCCAGTGGCAGAGTGTGACCAGCGCCGCCGATCCGAACACCGCCAGCAGCGCGGCTGTCGTTGGCTGCGGGTGACGGCTGTCGGAGCGAGTCGTCACCCGTTGTGCGATGCCCCATCCAAGAATGGCTACGACGTAGAACTGCATCTCAATGCAGACGGTCCACAATCCCGCACTGAGTGAGCTGAAGCCCAGAACATCCTGCAGAAACACCAAATGAGCCGCTACGCGCGACGGCGTGGGATGAGCGTCGCAGGGGGATGGCAAATCAAACACCGTTCGGCATAGAACATCCATGAACAGCGCAAATCCGATCGCCACCCAATACGCGGGGACCAATCGTACGACGCGGCGGGCCAGAAACGAAAACACTTCGCGCGGAGTCACCCAAGTTTTGCGGAGCGTGTACGCGATCACGAATCCGCTGATCACGAGCAGCACCTGAACACCGCCACGCGTCCGCAGCAACGCCGCGTGCGTCAGCCAATTCACAGAACCCCAGAGTGGAAACGGTTCGGGTTCGTACCACCACAGGTGAAAGAGGACGATCGCCAACGCGGACAATCCACGCAGGCCGTCCACGAACGCGAACCGCACTGCGGGAGCAACCGCGTCGGCGCTCACCACCGGCTGAGTCACATCGTTGCGTTCGGTATCCATCGCTGACTCTCCTCGGCTCCCAAACTCCGTGACTCGTTTATCTCTCTCGCAGCCCAGAGTGAGACATTTCCGAGCGGGGGCTGACGCCGCCCCGCTCAGAGGTCTCATTCACCACCACGTGCGGTTTAACCTCGCTGCCAGCGCGGTTGAACGAAAACAATCTGGATGCGACCAACTATTGTCCGCGCAGTTCGCTCAAACGGATCTTTTGAGATTCAATCGCCTTCCCTTGGACATCGCGCAGTTCCAACGTGATGACTGGATCGGGGAGCGACCAGTCGATTGAGACGACTCCAAAATTGACCTCCCCGTGCAGGCCGCCGACTCGGTCACGGTTTGGCTCTTCCTTGGGTTGAGCGGGTGCGTTGAGGCTGCTCGATGTGATCTCGAACAGCGGGTAGCCGACCAATCGCTCGTTGCGGCTGATCTCGGCCGAGTGTCGATCACCACTCAACACGATTACGCCGTTGGCCTTGGTGTCGCGGATGGCCTGCATGAAGCGGACGCGATCTGCTGGAAAGTTGCCCCATTTCTCCCAGTAGTGCTGGTTCGGCAGGACTTGGATGCTGGAGGCGATGATCCGCACTTGAGCCGGTTTTCGCAGTTGCTCTTCAAACCATGTCCACTGAGCGTCACCAAGGACTGTCGCACCGGGATCGCCATTCTTGGTGTAAGGACCAAGAAAGCCGGGATCGCCCCGCTTGCGACCGCTCTTCTTGAGCGGGCTGCGGTGAAAGCGCGTGTCGAGCAGGATGACTTGCACGCGACGATCGGCAGGTCCGTATTCGTAGCTCGCGTAGATTCCCTCCTGCTTTCGGCGAGCGGAATCGGCAGGCTCATCGAAGAAGTCGAGGAACAGTTGTTGCGACTCCCGCTTTTTGGGGAAGTCGGCCCCCGCGTCATCGGCTCCGTAATCGTGATCGTCCCATGTGGCGAGGATTCGGCAGGTCTGCTTCAACTTTTGATAGCCCGGCTGAGCACCGAGCTGGTCCCACTTTGTCTTTAACAACGCCATATCTTGCGAGTCACCATAAATGTTGTCGCCGATCATGAGGAACATCTCCGGCCGCTCGGCAACGATGGCGTCCCAAATGGGAGCCGGTTTGTCCTGCTTGCAGCACGAGCCGAAGACGATCCGTGACGGAGCGGTTGGCGATTTGTCGTCGGCAAACAGCATGAATGGGCAAGCGAGCAGAGCAAGCAGGGCGGTAAGTCGTGTCATCGAGCGAGTCCCGTGTAAGGAGAGTGTGAGCGATAATCTCAGAGTTGTGTTGTTTAACCGCGTGGGCAACGCCCCGCGCGGCAATGGGGCACAGACTCGAACGTCGCTCGACGCGCGGGGCGTTGCCCACGCAGTTAAACGAGATGTCATGGGGTAGCACTCGTCGATTTCGGTTCGGCACTTCTCAGCCAGCCCTTGCGCCAGAAGAAGTACCCGAAACCGATCGAGATGACTGCCATCAGGCCGAGCACCATGAAATAACCGTAGGTCCACTTGGTCTCGGGCATGTGTTCAAAGTTCATGCCGTAGACCCCGGCGATGAAGCTCAGCAGCATGAACGGAGTCGTGATGACGGTCAGCGTCCGCATGATCTCGTTCGTGCGGTTGCTCAGCTTGGAATAGTGGAAGTCGCGCAGGTCCGCACAGGTCTCGCGGTAGATTTCGAGGATGTCGATCAGGTGCGTCGCGTGATCGTAGGTGTCGCGGAGGTAGACTTGAGTATCGTGCGAGATGGAAGAGTGTCCGCCGCGCAGCAGGCTTAGCGACGCATCGCGCAGCGGCCAGATGATGCGACGCAGGAAGAGCAGATCGCGGCGGAGAGCGTGCAAGTCGGAGAGCGTCTGTCCGATGTTCACGGTTTCGGCCGCTTCGTCCAGTTCGTCGAGTCGCACGCCGTAGCGTTCGAGAACTGGGAAGTAGCCGTCGATCACGGCATCAAGTAGTTCGTAGAGCAGGTAGTCCGGCCCGGCGTTTCGTACGCGGCCACGCTTCTGGCGGATGCGGTCGCGCACGGCGTTCAGCGAGTCCCCTTCGAGATCCTCCTGAAATGTCAGCAGAAAATTGCGACCGACGAAGAAACTGATCTGCTCGGTGACCAGCGGCGGTCCCTGCACCATGCGCAGAACGACGTAGAGCGTGTCACCGTAGTCATCGACTTTGGCCCGCTGGTGCGTGTTGACAGTGTCTTCCAGCGCGAGTGGATGCAGGCCGAACTGCTTGCCGAGTTGTTGCACCACGTCGGCATTCCCGAGTCCGTCCACGTTGATCCACGTCACGGGAAATTTGTCGAGGAGCGCAGGCAACTCGCGCACGTCACTCAATCGCTGCTCGTGCAGCGCGTCGGGACCGAACGCGATGACGGTCATCACCGAGGGAGGCGACTGAGGATCGGAGGTGACTGTCCCCGGAGCCACACCCGTTTCAACGGGCCGCCCCAGCGAGTGTTCGCGACGACGTTTGGAATGAGACACGAATGGGTCCAACAAGAGGAACGCAGATAGCCGCCGGTCGAACAACTCGTGGAGCAGGATGTGCTCGAAACGCGATGGAAGACGGCACGTTGGAAACGTGCCCCACATTTCTGACAGACAGGCCGGAAATGCACAGGGCAAGGCGAGAGAAGAATTGACGATGCGGAGTTGGTTCGCAACCCAGACTCCCTTCGTCGAATGGGATCGTCCTACTTCAAACCGATCCAGCCTCGGTCGAACACGGCGTCATTTTGAGCCAGCGTCGGCGACGCGGACGATCAGCACTCGCTGCTTTTGGATGCCGTTGTCATCGCGGCAGAAGAAGAGATGGCCCATCGATTCGGGCTGGTCGGGTGTGGCGGTGATGATCGCGACTTCACCGACGTTCATGGTGAGGCTGAATTGATGAGCGTGCTTCGCGTCCACGTTTTGACGGCTGCGATACGCCCAGCCTTCGTCGGTCGGAGTGTGGCGGACACGATGCTCGCCGTGATGAATCTCGGGCTGAAAATCGATTCGCACCCAGCCATCCTGCAACCGCTCCGACTTCATCCGGAACAGGCTGCGTGCATTTTGATATTCGTGCCGCTTCGATTGGTCGCCCTGCACGATCACCAGTTGGCAAGCCTCGTGTTCCTCACCGGTTTGAACTTCGGTATCGATACCCGGCGGCAGGATTTTGCGATTGCCGACCAGCGGCATCGTTCCGTTTGGACCGACATTGGAGCTGGATGTTGCCGTCGCTCCCACCAAGCCCAGTAGAGTCTGAACGGTCGGCGGGAGGCTCGAACCCACATGCCCGACGCGAAAGCCGTTTTGTCGCAAGAGATCGCGCGTCTCTGCGGAGATGGCGGCGATTTGATCGACCTCGCGCCAGAGCATCGATCCCAGCAACGGATCGTCGGCCGGTCGTTCGATGAAGAGGACTTCGAGTTGAATGGCCTCGCGCGAAGCTTGAATCGGTGGCAGAGACGGTCGCCGTGATTCGACTCGACTCACAGCATCGCTCGCTTGAAAGACAGTGCAGCCCGGCAGTGTCGAGACCGCGAGCGCGACCGCCATCCAAGGCAGCCTGCGATACAAAGCGGTGAGATCGACGTGCAATGACACGCGCGGGTCCGAACGGACGAGGATCGAAGCGAAAGACAGGTGGAGGGCGGGTGGGAATCTAGGTGCGTCCCTGAATCATGTCAATTTGAGATGTTTCAAGGAGAGATGCAGCGATGGGGACGAACCCTTCTTCCTCGCGCGACCACTGATGAGACATTGGCCTCGTATCGCTCATCGTCGTCTTCATTGTCGGGCGCGCCGACATTGGGTTGCGATCCGGCCGTGCGTTGCCTCGCCTCACGCATCGTCGGTCTCAGAAGTTTCGACCACCGTCACGCTCGAATACTCGACTGGTGGGAACCTGCTGAAATCGACTTCGGGCTGGACGCGAACACGGCGGATCATCTCGCGGCGGTTGGATTGCCACACGGCATAGCCCAGCAGGAAGACGATCAGTCCGACACTGAAGTACGTTTCCAGAGCGACGGCTTGAGTCACGTATTTTGGCGGACTTGGACGCCATTCGACTTCGCCCGCGAGGAGCAGCGGTGCTTTGCGAGTCACGTCCTGCGCGTCGTAGCCGTACATCTTGAGGAAGTATCCGGTCAGCCGAACCTCCTCGTTCAGGTCTCCACCGACAGTCAGCTTCTGGGGCTTGCTGGTGAAGACGATCACCGTGGGATTGCTCTGGCCATCTTCGGTGTACAACCAGCCTTCGTAGGCTTCGCCGATGCCGAGCGAGTTCTGGCCGGGATCGAACTTGGTCAGTTTGCGAA
The DNA here is from genome assembly GCA_043749505.1 of Schlesneria sp. GTDB lineage: Bacteria > Planctomycetota > Planctomycetia > Planctomycetales > Planctomycetaceae > Schlesneria. The sequence continues at coordinate 9,802 of JAYVDI010000259.1, forward strand.
GGACGCCGTGCAGTGAGACCGGTCGTCCGCGGTACTCGTCCGGGTTCCGGAACAGATCGTCGAATGCTGGGAAGTCCGCCAGCTTGGCCTTCGAGTAAAGCGGATCATCCTGCCAGCGTTGCTCGCGAAAGTCGGCCGCAAAATCTTCCTGCCTCGCGAGCGGAGTCTCATGCCCCAGTTGCAGCATCCGAAAGTAGGGGTCTCGCTCTTCAAAGAGCAGGCCGAGTGTATTGTCCTTCACGACGGTCAGCAGTTCGGGGTTGATCGACGCACCACGATCGAGTGACGTGGGGAGACGAAGGGCGGGATCAACTCGCCGACGATCATCGCGTCGAAACTGTGGTTTTCGATCTTGGTCGCGTGCCTCACGATCTCGTGCATCAAATCCGGGGCGTCCGTCCTGAGACCAAACGAACCCCGACAGCATCACGGTCGCAACGCACATCCATCCGGCAACGGTTTTCATGCGATCATCCTTACTGACCTCGTGCGGGCATTCGTGAGGCACCGGATTTCATTGAGCCTTCTGGGCAACGCTCCGCGCGTGAGACTCCAATTCGACTGCGACTTTGTTCGATGCGCGGGCGGTATTCTGGCGCGAGGGTCTGAGAATGTCGAGAGACGGTTGCGAGACTCCCGTTCTCATCACGCCTTCAACAAACTGTTGCCCTGTTGTGTGAATTGCTATCCTCCCGTCCGACTTGAGGCCCTGCCTCCGCGTGCGTGCGACTTCACTCCAGAGACACCTCTCATGCCCATTGACATCGCGGTCGTGCCGGTTGCCGGACACGGAACTCGACTCCTTCCCGCCACCAAGAGCCAACCCAAAGAGATGCTGCCCGTCGGTCGCAAGCCGGTCGTGCAATACATCGTCGATGAGCTGTCGCACTCCGGCGTGAAGCGGCTGCTGTTCATCACCGGTCCCGGTAAGACCTCGATCGAAAACCACTTCGACTTGAATCCCGAATTGATCGCCCTGCTGCGCGAGACCGGCAAGGAAGAGCAACTGCAAGAGCTGGCGTTCGAGCGGCAACAGATGGAGTACTTCTACACCCGGCAACGCCGTCAACTGGGACTCGGCCACGCGGTCCTGTGTGCCGAGCCGTTCGTCGGTTCGCAACCGTTCGTGGTCGCATTGGGCGATTCGATTCTCGGCGTGAACACGAAGTCGAACGTGGTCGAACGGATGGTTGCTGAGTTTGAGCGGACCAACGCGGATGTGGTGATCGCGTTTGAAGAAGTTCCGCGCGAGGAGGTCGTTCACTACGGGATCGCCCTGCCCCGCCAGCCGGTCGGCGACATCTTCGAGTTGCAGGACGTGATCGAGAAGCCGAGCGTCGCCGAAGCGCCGAGTAACCTCGCCGTGGCGGCCCGCTACGTTTTCTCGCCCTCGATTTTCGCGGCCCTCGCCAAGACCGAACCGGGGAAAGGAGGCGAGATTCAACTGACCGACGCCATCCGCCGCGTGCTCCGTGAAGGAGGCAAAGGGATCGGATTCAAGTTGTCTCACGAAGAACGCCGCTTCGACATCGGCAACTTCGACAGCTACTACCACACGTTCGTCGAGTTCGCATTGGCCGACCCCGACTACGGTCCGAAGCTGAAGCAGTTCGTGCGCGGCTTGCTCGATCAACCCTGACACCAACCCGAAGCGTAAGCGAGGACGAGCCGCACAGTGATTCCTTCTGGGGTCGATTTTTCAAATTTCAAAATTGGCCGGGAATGTTTGACTCGAATACCAAGCCGCTTACTTGGTCAATTTTGAAATTTGAACGCCCGACCCCAATTCAACCAACGCCCGGCATCCCAATCTCCGCGTTCAGGCTTCGAGTGGGTGCGACCGCCGCTCCTCACGCCCTCCCGTTCCACTGGATCACCCACCATGCAACTCATTCGTCGTCGAGCCTATGCGCGGGCCGGTCTCGTGGGGAACCCGTCCGACGGCTACAACGGCCGGACGATCTCGTTCATCGTGCGCAATCTGTGGGCCGAGGTTGTCCTCTACGAATGGGACGAAATCGAAATCCTCTGGAGCATGGAGGACAAGAGCCGCTTCCGTTCCGTCCACGATCTCGTGCATGACGTGCGGCTGCACGGGTACTACGGCGGCGTGAGGCTGGTCAAAGCGACGATCAAGCGGTTCGTCGAGTACTGCGGCCAACAAGGTCTGACGCTGCACGACCGCAATTTTTCGATTCGCTATTCGAGCAGCATCCCGCGCAACGTCGGCCTCGCCGGATCGAGTGCCATCATCGTGGCAGCGCTGCGCGCCCTGATGGACTTCTACGAGGTCTCGATCCCGCTCGAAGTGCAGCCGTCGCTGGCACTCAGCGTTGAAACGGGAGAACTCTCGATCACCGGCGGCCTGCAAGACCGAGTCATCCAGTGCTACGAGGGCCTCGTCTCGATGGACTTCTCCAAGGAGAACATGATCGAGCGACACGGCTACAAATGCGGCGTGTACGAGCAACTCGATCCCGCGCTGCTCCCGCCGCTCTACGTGGCGTACTGCTCTGAGTTCGGTGAACCAACCGAGGTGCTGCACAACAATCTGCGGTCACGCTTCGACGCGGGAGACGCCACTGTCCGCAGCGCGATGCAGACCTTTGCGAGTCTCGCCCAGGAAGCACGCGGCGCGATTCTGAATCGCGAAACGCAGCACCTCGCGAAACTCATCGACACCAACTTCGACACGCGCCGTTCGATCTGTCAGCTTCATGCGGGACATGTCGAGATGATCGAACGCGCCCGCGCCACAGGAGCCTCCGCCAAGTTCGCAGGCTCGGGCGGTGCGATCGTCGGGACATTTACCGACGACGCAATGTTCACTGCCTTGCAGCAGGCTCTCGCACCGATTCAATGCGTTGTGTTCAAGCCGATCATCGAGCCTTAGGGGCGGTGCATTTACCACGTCCGAGGGTTTTGGGCGTGATGACACCCTACGGCCAAACTCGGACGTAGTAGATGCCCATCCTACAACTTCAATCATGGGCTTCATTCTCACCTTGAAAGGTTTCGATATGCTTGGGCCTCTCCCTCGTGCGATCGTGTTTGCTGGCGTCGCGCTGTCGTGCGCTGTTCTCTCATCGATCCGATGCCGAGCCAGCGATTGGACTCAGTTTCGCGGGTCGCTCGGGACGGGAGTTGCTGCGACTCAGGATAAGCTGCCGGTTGAGATCGGTCCCGAGAAGAACGTTCTCTGGCGAACGGAGCTGGCTCCCGGTCACTCGTCCCCCGTGATCGTGGGCAATCGTATTTTCGCGACGGCGGTGCGCGACAAGCAGCTCTTCACGATCTGTCTCGACCGAGCGACCGGCAAAATGCAGTGGGAGGCCGAGGCTCACTACGAGAAACTCGAACCGATCCACCGCATTGGCAGTCACGCGCAATCGAGTCCCTGCGCGGATGGTGAACGGGTCATCAGTTTCTTCGGCTCGAGCGGTCTCCATTGCTACGACCACAGCGGCAAGCTGCTGTGGAAGCGGCCGATGGGACCGTTCGTCAACGATTTCGGAGCCTCCAGTTCGCCGATCTTGGTTGGCGATCGAATCGTCCTTTGCCAAGACCACGATGTCGGATCGTTCGTGATGGCGTTCGAAAAGAAATCCGGTGAGCCACTTTGGAAAACGGATCGCTCCGAGTTCCCTCGCAACGCCGGCTCGCCGGTGCTGTGGCTCAACGAAGGCCACCTGCAAGTCGTCATCGCCGCGACCTTGCGCGTCGTTGGCTACGATCTGGAGAGTGGCAAAGAAGCGTGGACCGTGCGCGGCATCTCTCGCTCGGTGTCGTGTACGCCGTCAGTGGGCGAGGACGGAAACCTCTACATCGCGGGCTGGGCGGCCGGTGGCGATGAGAATGAGCCGATCCGCATCGAGCCGTTCGACGATGTCGCCTCACTGCGCGATGCTGACAAGAGTGGAACGCTCGAAGAGAAGGAACTCGAAAAGGGAGCCGTGTTGCAGCGGTACTCGCAGGTCGATCGCGACAAGAACGGTCACGTCACCAAGAGCGAGTACGAACACTTTCGTGGACTCATGGACGACGGAAAGAACCTCGTCATTAGTATCAAGCAGGGAGCGAAAGGGGACGCGACCGAAACGCACCTGCGCTGGAAGCATCCCAAGCTGGTCCCATTCTGCGCGTCGCCGGTCCTCGTGAACGGTCTGCTCTTTACCATCAAAGACGGCGGCCTCTTGCAATGCCTGAACGCCAATACCGGCAAGCCTGCCAAGCAACAACGATTGGAAGCGAGTGACGATTACTATGCCTCACCCGTGGCGGGCGACGGCAAGGTCTATCTGTTTGATGAACAAGGCCGCCTCACGGTCGTCAGTGCGAATGACAAGTGCGAAGTGCTACACACGGCCGAGCTCAAAGAGGATGTTTACTCAACCCCGGCGATTCTCGATGGCCGGATTTACGTTCGCACGGCGAAGGCGCTCTACTGCTTTGGCGACGCGAAATGAGTAACCGTTCGTCGGCGACCGTTCTTCCTAAGAACCTGTCCAAAAACAATGTCGTCTTTCGCTCCGCGAAAGAACGCCCTTTCGCAGAGCGAAAGGCGACAAACGGCGGCGTAATTCTTGGACAGG
>JAYVDI010000260.1:0-3226 GCA_043749505.1 Schlesneria sp.
TCCGTCGATCTTGGCACTTCCCGGCTTTGCGATCGAGTCATCATGAAAATCAAGAGCCCGGCTTTTCGGGTATGGTTCAACGAAGACAACTCGCACCACTCCCGACGCCACAATGTGTTTGGCGCAATTGTGGCAAGGGAATGTCGTGCAGAACAGTGTGGTGCCCACCGTTGACAATCCGTTTCGAGAACAACTCAGCAGCGCTTCCATCTCGGCATGCACGACTCTCCCGTACTCGGTGAGATCTCGAATTCCGCTGCTGCCCAACAGGTCTCGCAATTTGCCTTCGTTAAGTCCGGATTTTGCTCCATCCTTCACGATCTGGTCAATCAATCGAAGCTGCTCTGCCCTGTTTGAATCTCCGTCGTTGCGTTTGTAGTCGCGTCCGTTTGGAGCATCTCCGATGCATCCATTTTCGGAGCTTCGTTCCGGCCAGTACAGCCCGCCTCCAAACTTCGGACAATCGTTTGCTCCGGTCGAAAGTATCTGTGAATCAAGTGTCACTACCGCTCCTACCTGCCGTGACAAATCAGCAGATCGCAGTGCGGCCGAAAATGCCATGAACATCGCGAACTCGTCAAACGTGGGCGTGACGAAAGGGTTTCCGAACCAAAGTTCAACCATCCGCTTCACGTCGCACCGCAGCCGATCCTGGCTATCGTCGATCTGTACAAAGAAGTCTGCCAGATGAAACGTCCGATTGACCCGCTGTCCATGATCCACCTTGGTTTCTTCGGCGTCACGGCGAATCAACACATCCACATTCGCAAGCGAAATCTTCAGGTCATCCTTGAGAAATCTGCGACGCCGACTTTCTTCCTCGTGAACACCAATCAAGACAAACCCTGATTGGTAAATCTGCCGCAGTTCCGCGACTTCCTCGGGGCGTTTGAGGGAATCAATGATGAACGCCGTTTTTGGCAAAGGCAGCGGCGTGCCATCCTTCTTTTCGCGAGTCGCATAGATGCGGGCGGCCACACCACGAGCAAGAATGGCATCGTTTCCATCATTCAAGCTCCGAGCCCGGTTTCCGGCGGACATCAACTCGCTGATTCGCTTGAATTGGTCGTTTCCAGTTTGCGGAATCTCGACCAGTAGCGGGATTACATCACTGGAAACCTTCACCGTCCTGACTTCGTAACCAGCCGTCCCAAGAACCTCTTCAAGCAGTCGGATCAACCGCTTGTTTTCGGCACCGACAGCACTCACGAGACCGATGACGAGTTCAGGGTGGAAATCACCGTTTTCAATGTCGCTCATTTCAGAGATTCCTGATGGTCACTTGCCAACCCGCGCACGTCGATCTTGCCGGTGACGGCGGCGGAGATCAGGGCGGTCCGGCGTTCTTGCAGCAGCTCGATCCCACGCTCGGCTTCGGCGGTGAGCTTGAGATAACCGCCTCCAATTTTGTCGACGTGTCGAACAATTTCTTCTTGCTCAGCTTTCGGTGGAATTGGAATCGGCAAGTTTCCGAGATTCTCCATCGACAGATTTGGCTGCGCCGACTGGCTTGTCATTTCCCACATCGCCTCTTGAAGTCGCGGGTTCTGTAGCCAAGTGACGAGAAACGGTGGGGTCACGCGAGGATTCGGACGAATGTATGCGACCGCTTGATTTGTGTTTGCAGGCAGATGCTCCGGTCGGATGATGGCACATTTTCCGGTCGTTGCACCGGCGATTGCGAACACAATGTCGTCGGCTTGAAGTTGTGATCGGGTAAGCTGATCGTGGGCGGCGAAGTCAATCGAGTATCTAGGCGTCTCGATCAATTCTCCTTCGCCGATGTTCTCAATCTTGATGAATCGAACTGGACCGTCTACGGCAAAGTCCATCCCAAAGTTCGATGGTGTGTCACCCTTGGAGATTCTGTGCGACGCAAACTTCACTCTTGCCATCTCCCAATGTTCGGGCACATCGCCGAGCCATTCGATGCCGGAGGGCTTCCGGGGGGCGTGAGGGTTCAGACCTTTGGTGACGGCGTGGGAGATGACAGCTTGGCGTTTTTCTTTCAGCAGTTCAATCAGCCGCCGCTGCTCCCCCACCAACCCGTCAATCATCGCTGTCTCTCGGTCAAGAAACGACGCGATCTTGGTTTGCTCGTCGCGAGTGGGATATGGCAACACCACCGCATTGAGTTTGCCCATCGGTATTCTCATCCGAATCGTGTTCAACTTGCCTGACGACTCGGAGAGCTTGACGAGAATCCCGTTGCCCAAACCGAACAGACTTTTCTGGAACGACTCCGCTTGAAAAATGCTGTCAAAGTACGCAACCGAGTCATCTCGATTTCGCGGGTACAACATGTAGTAAACCGGGCTTACTGCGCCGAAATACCTTGATACTCCTACTGCCCCTGCAACGACATTCATGCTGTTCACGACGATGTCATTAGGGTAGGCGAGCTTGTACGCGGTTAAATCTTCCTTTGCCTTGTTGCCTCCACCACTCCGTTCCGAATAGAGAATTACTCCGCGCTCCATTGTTAGCGACAATAGTTGCTCGGTCTTAATCGGATCGTTCATTTCGATCCGTTCGGCTAGCACCGACTTCAAAGACCGGAGTTCCCAATGAAGTGGCACATCGCCTAGCCACGGTACGCCGCTCGGTTTGTATTTCGGGTATCTTGGAAAGCTCATTTCGACAGCCCTCCGATCATCGTCAGGATGCGGTCTGTCACGACCTTCAACTCGGCGTCGATCTCGGACAGTTCACGCGGCGGCTTGAAGACGTAGAAGTGCCGGTTGAACGGAATCTCGTAGCCGACTTTCGTCTTCTCTTGGTCGATCCACGCATCGGGAGCGTGCGGGAGCACTTCACGCTTGAAATACGTTTCGACGTCCTCGCTGAGCGGCACGTTCTCGGTGTCGCGCAGGTTGGCGTCTGGCTGCGGCTTGCCCTTCAGCTTCCCCTTCGTGGCCTTCACGATCATGCCCGCCGCGTCCCGCTCCGGGCGTTCGACCGTGATCGTGCGATAACTGAAATCCTCGTTCTTGAAGAGGCGGCTGATCGGCACTCCGTCCTTCGTCGCTTCCTGACAATCGCCAAACAGTCGCGTGATTTCCTCGATGTGTTCCGGGCTGAGTTCCCTGCTCTTGCTTCCGAGATTCTTCCGCATCTTCTGCCAGAGGCTGCTGGCGTCGATCAGTTGCAGCTTGCCCTTGCGATGCGCTGGCTTGCGGTTGCTGACGATCCAGACATAGGTGCTGATGCCCGTGTTGTAGAACAT
>JAYVDI010000261.1:0-4902 GCA_043749505.1 Schlesneria sp.
GATGGTGGGGCAGTGACGTTGTGAATCCCTCTTTTGTGGTAATCGACGGCGACTACACTAGCGACAACTCTCAAGAAGCCCCCTCACCCTAACCCTCTCCCCCGAAAACGGGGGCGAGGGGACAAGACGAAAACTCGCCGATGACCTCTCAAGCTGAAGTTGCCTTAACACTCGAACGTTACAGCCGCCAGATGCGGTTTGCCGGAATTGGTGCCGAGGGGCAGGAGCGGTTGCGCGCGGCGAGGGTGTTGTTGTGTGGATGCGGTGCGTTGGGGACCGTGCTCGCTGACACGCTGGTTCGGGCGGGAGTGGGGTTGCTGCGGATTGTCGATCGGGATTTCGTCGATCTCTCCAACCTGCAGCGTCAGGTGTTGTTCGACGAGCAGGACGTGGCCGGGCATTTGCCGAAGTCGATCGTCGCGGCGGACAAGCTGGCGCGAGTCAACTCGCAGGTGACGCTCGAACCGCACGTGGCCGATGTCGATTGGCGGAACGTGCGCGAGTTCGCCCGCGACGTGGACCTAATCCTCGACGGGACCGACAACTTTGAGACGCGGTTCCTGATCAATGATGTCTCGCTGGAGACCGGTATTCCGTGGGTCTATGCGGGAGTCGTCGGCAGTCACGGTCAGACGATGGCGATCTTTCCGAATGAGTCCGCGTGCCTGCGCTGCATCGTCGAGGCACCGCCCGAACCGGGATCGATCGAAACGTGTGACACTGCGGGCGTGATCGCTCCGGCGATTCACATGGTCACGGCACTGCAAGCGGCTAGTGCGTTGAAGATCCTGTCGGGCCAACGGCACCTCGTCGAACCAAGGCTCACGATTGTCGATGTCTGGGACGGAACGCTACGGCAGATGAACGTGAGCGGCCTGCGCGAACGAGGCGACTGTCCCGCCTGCGGCCCGGCCCAACGACGCGACTTTCTGAACGGAGGCCATTCGTCCCAATCGACGGTGCTATGTGGCAGGAACTCCGTCCAGATCACGCCCGCCGAACCGAGCCGCCTCGCGCTGGAAGAACTCGCCGCCCGACTGGCTCCGCTGGGCGAGGTGACTCGCAACCCGTTCCTGCTCCGGTTCCAACCGCGCGCCGAACTGGATGCCACCGGTTCAACTGGCTCGACCGGCGAACCGTGTCAGATCACCGTCTTCCAAGACGGCCGTGCGATCGTGCAGGGAACGGAAGACATCGCGGTGGCGCGTGGACTTTATGCGCGGTACGTCGGCTTGTGAGCTTTGGCGACCAGTCGAGCGGCAAGGCTTGTCGCACGGGAAATTAAAGCCTGACGCGCAAGCGAAGGAGAGCCGAGCGTCCTTCGCTTGCGCGTCAGGCTTCGATCCGGCCCAAAACGATGTCTTATCCGGTCGGCGAGCGTGAACTCAGCTTGCCGTGACCTTCCAACCGTAGGCGTTCAGTGCCATGACGAGGAACACGATTCCCGTCAGCAGCGCCGAGAGTGAGACCCACAGCAACGCCACGTAGATGTCCGGAGCCGGGCTGTTGTCAGAGCTTCGTGGTGACATGATCGCCCTCTTTAATGGTGACGTTCTTGGCCTTCTCTTCTTTCACGACGATCCCGGCAGATTTGTCGGGATAAACCGTCGTCAGGCGAATCTGCCCGAGATATTTTCCACTGGCGCTATAGGCGGTCAGCTTGTGACCGACACTCAGGCCCTCATCGCTGCCGAGGGAAATCCCGACGTACTCAAGTCCCCCTTTGGCATCCTTGCGGTATTCGGTGATGATCCCATCCAACGGTGGAGGCGGAGTGACTTGAGCCTGCATCAACTTGGGATCGGTGGCCAGGTTCTTCGAGGCGAGGAACCGTTTCATTGTCGCCACGTCGGCCAGCATCTCTGCGTGTTTCTCGGTCAATTGTGACAACTTGAGTTCCAACGCGAACCTGTCATCCGATGCCTTCTGCAAACTCGTGATGAGTTCCTCGCGGGTCTGATACAGGACCGCGTTGTTGCCACGTTGGAGATCGGCTTCTTTCTTGCGTTCATCCGCTTCGACGCCATTGAGCGCAGCCAGATCGCGCTGGCTGTCCAGCGAAACATTCAACTGCTTGTTCTTGGCGTCCAAGTCTTTCGCTTGGTTGTCGAGGGCCGTCTTCTCGCCCGTCAACTTGGCGATGTCATTTTTCATGTCGGTCAGTTTTTTGGCGGTGTCCGTTCGTTCCTTCTCGAACTCCGCCTGTTGGTTTTGCTGTTTCGCATTTGCCTTCTTGAGAGCGTCCGTTTGCGTCCCGGCATACGTGCGCCAGTTCTTCTGTGCGGTGAACACGCCACCAGCGAACGCCATGAACAGGATGCTCAGCACCAAGTGCAGCACCACCAGAATTTTGCCAACCGTTGTCATCGAAGCACCTCACTTTGAGGAAACCGGCATCTCAACATCGAACTTCGCAACCAAACAGCGTCCCTGCACTCGATTCACCGAATCAATCGGCCCCGCGTCCTCGTTCCAAACTTCGACTGCTGGGCTGCGGCTCCTACTTGTCATAATCACCAGTTTGTTGTTTGAGCTGTTTCTCGCGCCGCTCCAGCCGCTTCAAGTTCTCTTCCGTGCGAATCAGTTCATCTTCGAGAGACTTCTGCTGTTTTTCCGCAGCGAACAGATCGTTGCGGAGCAGTTCGAGTTGGTTCTTCAGGCGGAAGCCTTCTTCGCGTCGCTCTTGAGCCGTCTTGCGTATTTGTTGAATCTCGCCACCCTTGGCGGTGAAGTCGGTCGTCGCGGCTTGGATCGCGGTGTTCAACTCGGCGACTTGTTTCTCGAACGCCTCCGATCGAGCCTTGACGCCCGCTTCATCGACGGGAATCAAGGCCTTGATTCCCGCGATCACCGGCTTGATTTGCTCGATCTCCTGAGTCAGTTTCGTCTGCTGTTCCTTGGCATCTTTAAGCAGTCGCTGTCGCGCCGAGACGACGGCTTCGGCCAGCAACGGCGTAGACGAGCCAACCGCATCGCCCGTTCGACGAGTCTTCACCGCATAGGACGGCTTCTCACCCGGTGTCGTGGTGATGACAAAATCATCGGTGATTTCGGCCGATTCCGCCTCACCCTTCCAGTTGGGGCCACCGCTGACCAACGACAGCGCGAAGGCCGCGAAGCCGAGGCTTGTCGCCGTGACGAAGACCACCAATGTTTTGCCGAGGCTGTTCATAAACCGCTCGCCGCCGATGTGTCACCGAGGATGAGTTTGTTAACGGGCGAAATCCTACTGGCCTGAAGAGACGAGCGTCAATCAGCGAATTTACAGAGCCTCAGTACAGAACTAGACGTTCGGGCTGTCGTTTCGTTGGCAGTCGCTCCGGTGAGATCACGGCGATCTTCATCAGGCTTGCCATACAAAATCAGACGCCGCACCTCGCGGACGGTAAGAGCCTTGCTCGCATTTCCACGCTCGACGAGACATCCCCGTTGACCTTCTGGAATTCGGCTCTTCATTCGTCGGCAGTTTCAGATCGTCGCTGCACGCTGGCTCGACCCGTCCGCGAAATCGCCACGTTCGCGCGGCCGAGAATCACCCGGTTTGACGACTGTACCGATTGCACCATCGATAATTTTCCCAGAGAGCAAGTCACACCAACCGAGTACGGAAGCGAGAAAGGTGGGCTTGAGTACCTGTGGTTGAGAAGCGAGGCCAATGTGAATGTTCCCACTTACGCTTTTAACTTTCGTGGTCATGGAGGCCGGATCTTGCCACACGCCTGAGTGATCGCGCAGTTGCTTCAAGTGAGTACGTCGAGTCACAGAGTTTCGGACGAGCGGCTTCACTTTGGCGCCCGTAGTGATGTCCCATTTTCACCGGTTTTCCATCCGTGAATGCGGGCCATTGATCGAGTTCAGGGAGGTGGGGCTGTGCCGGTTGGCGGGGAGATTTTTTTCTCAAACTTGGCAACTCGACGTTTCCTTTTTCGCAAAAATCTGCCATAAATATTCCCACTTCAGTAGGCATTGGACCTACTGAAATAGGAAGATGCATGTCGCTTCGCCCACCTGCCATTCGGCTTGTACGCTCGATGAGGTTTCCTCTGACAGTGTCCAAGATCGGCGAGCCGGTGACGCACCTCGGCCTCAGTCATGTCCGTTCGCACTCGTATGGTGAAAAGGCTTGTCGGGAAGTCTAAGTCACCAAACCTGATGCCGCGGTTTGCCGTCGCTGAATTGACTTTGATCTTCCCCGCTGCGGACTCGTGGCGGTGGTAACTAGCTTCAGAGGGCCGTTGCGGCCCGCAAAAGGACGACGATGAGCAAGAATCTGTACGTGGGCAATCTTTCTTTCAGTTGCACGGCTGACGATCTGCGCGAGCTGTTCAGTCAGCATGGCAATGTTGCGTCGGCACAAGTTGTGTCGGATCGCGAAACAGGCCGTTCGCGCGGCTTTGGGTTCGTTGAGATGGGTGATGGCGGCGAAGCCGCGATCACTGGCCTCAATGGCACCGACTTCCAAGGCCGTTCGTTAACCGTGAACGAAGCCCGTCCTCGCGAAAGCGGCGGCGGTGGCGGACGCAGCGGTGGCGGTGGTGGTGGACGCAGTGGTGGTGGCGGTTACGGTGGTGGTGGTGGCGGTGGCGGTGGTTACGGCGGCGGCGGTGGTCGCAGCGGCGGCGGTGGTGGCGGCGGACGCTACTAAGCGGCACTGGCTGCCAGCCTGCTGACAGCCAACATGATCCTGGCCATGAGATACGCAAACGCCTTCCAGCCCCCGACGGCTGGGAGGCGTTTCGCATTGGGGGTGCGGCAAAAGGAAAGTTGGTGCCTCAGGGGGGCGGGATGACCGTGGGCTACAACCTCTTGAACTTACCCACATCTTTGGTTGATTGCGACGAATCCTCTGATGGCGAGGAGGAGTTTGTCGAGGCCGCGCCAGAGAGTGAGCCAGCCGGGGTT
>JAYVDI010000262.1:0-2348 GCA_043749505.1 Schlesneria sp.
CGCCCCCTCACCCTAGCCCTCTCCCCGGAAGACGGGGGAGAGGGGACAAGGCAGCGACTTGTCACATTGTTTTTCATCGTCCTCGCCTCGCGATCCGCGTTCGGCTGTTGCCGCGCATTTGCATCCGAACACGAACGATCTCGGGCAGGGCGAGTTCCAGCGGCGAGTCGGTCGGCAGCCGGTGATACGTCAGCCCGAGCCGGGCACAGATTGCCTCGACCGCCTCCAGATGTTTGCCGAATCGTTTGAGGTAGTCGCCGCGAATCGCCGCCGGATCGACGTACAGACGGTCCTTCGATTCGAGGTCTTCAAACATCTCGGGGGCGGTGAACTCGAACCGCAACTCGTCGGGATCGAGGACGTGGAACACAACGACCTCCTGACCACGCGCCGCCAGCGCGCCGAGGCTCAATTCCAGAGTCTCCAGCGGCGCGAGCAGGTCTGAGATCAGCACGAGAATGCCGCGTCTGTTCAATCGTTCGGCGATCTGTTCCAGCGGTTTCGACAGATGTGTGGATGAACCCTCCGCCGTCCGTTCGAGCGACACGAGGATGCGTCGCAGATGGCCAACCCGGTAACGCGGCGGAATGTAGTCGTCGATCTCGGATGCAAACTTGGCCAACCCCACCGCATCGCGCTGCGTGTTGAGAAAGTACCCGAGCGTGGCGGCCAGCGTGCGAGCGTACTCGGATTTCGAGTAGCCTCGCGAACCGAAGTTCATCGACCGGCTGTCGTCGAGCAGCAGCAGACAACGCAGATTGGTCTCGTCCTCAAACCGCTTGATGTAGTACCGGTCGCTGCGGGCGAACAGCTTCCAGTCGAGATGCCGCAGATCATCCCCCTGCGAGTACTGCCGGTACTCGGTGAACTCGACCGAGAACCCGTGATACGGACTGCGATTCAGCCCGGTCATGAAGCCCTCGACAACATGCCGCGCCCGCAATTCGAGCGACTTCAAATGCATCAGCGTCGCCGGGTCGATGAACCCCGCGATCTGTTCGGCATGCGGCGATGATGAGGCTGTCGGCAATTTCTTCTTCTCTTCAATGCCTTGTCCCCTCGCCCCGGCTTTGCGGGGAGAGGGTTAGGGTGAGGGGTTCATAGTCTGCGATTATTCCTCGGCTTTTCGCTCAGCTTCAAAGCGTGCCACCCCACTGTTGCAGGAGTGTTGCCACATCCCGATGGCCATTCGCGTTTGCCAGAGCCAGTGGCGTGAGTCCGTCGTCAGTTTGTGCGTTGACATCGGATCCCTCCTTAAGAAGTCGCTCAGCCAAGGCAATGTGTCCGATGCTTGCTGCGCTATGAAGTTTCGTCATGTTTTGCCTTCGGAGGATTTTGCGTGGTCGTGAAACTTCGGACAAGTCTTTACCGCAGAAGCGACAAACGTTTGCTTCGGGTCTAATCAGCTCAGCACAATGCGGACACTTTCGTCTATCACCACTATCAATAGCACGTTTCTCCAAGTTCACTGCTTCAGACCCTAGTGCCACAACAACGAGTCCCGCAATTAGTGGGCTAAGAATAATCGAGAGGAAAAACCAAAACGAAAAGGAGCGTCCTTTGGCATTGGCAATGACTCCGACCGCGACGGCAAACACCAGCCACAACACGATTAGAGAAGGCATATCCATAGCTGCGTTTAGTTCCGTAGATGGGAGTGGATGTCATGGGTCTTGATTGGAGGAATGGTGAGTCCGAATGTTTGATCCCATTCAACTATGCGCTGCCGCACTCGATGCTAGCACAGCGAAGACCCCCTCTCCCTAACCCTCTCCCCGCAAAGCCGGGGCGAGGGGACCGGAGTTACGCATCTTTCACCGTCTCCAACAACCTGCCGATGATCGTCTCGACGGTCATACCTGCCGCTTCGGCGCGGTAGTTGATGAGGATGCGATGCCGCAGGACCGGGGCGGCCAAGGCGCGGACATCCTCCCACGTGACGTTGGCTCGACCGGACAGCAGAGCTCGCGCCTTGCCGCCGAGGATCAGGTACTGAGCCGCCCGCAGACCGGCTCCCCAGGAGACGTACTCGTTGATGAAATCGGGCGACTCTTTCTGTTTCGGTCGCGAGGCGGCGGCGAGGCGGACGGCGTAACGCACGACATCCTCGGCGACGGGAACTTTCCGCACGAGTTCGTGGATGCGCTGCACGTCCATTCCCGTGTAGATGGCTTCGATCAGCTCGGGCGGCCCGGAGGTCGTGCGGGCGACGACCGCGACCTCGTCGTCTTCGGTCAGGTAGTCGATGACGACGTTGAACATGAACCGGTCGAGCTGCGCTTCGGGGAGCGGATACGTCCCCTCCATTTCAATCGGGTTCTGCGTGGCGAGGACGAAGAACGGTTCAT
>JAYVDI010000263.1:0-29558 GCA_043749505.1 Schlesneria sp.
CTGGCCGGAGCGGGCGGCCCCAACGAAGCCCCTCGCGCCGCCTGGACCCTCACCGCCCGAGCGATCATGAATCTGGATGAGGCGGTGACGAAGAACTGAGCCGTAGCCCAGCTTGGGCGCGCTAGTTTGAAGCGTTTTGAATACTAAAACCGAAGACTCTGAGGCTGGCAGCCCCAGCTACGAGGCACTCAACATGGGCGTAATGACCGACTTTCTTGTGGCGAACCAGGACGAGCTTCACCGTGCGTTTCCGAAGTGGGTTGCCGTAGCAGAGTCTCCTGTGATGACTGAATTCACCAACCCATTCACCGGCAAGAAACAGTCAGTCCTGAAGTGGATCGCGGCGGATGACAAGCCGGTCAACGTTTCCGAGCAGCGTTTCCTAGATCGCTTCCGTGATCTCCCGAATGCCCAGTTCAAGCGAGTCGAACATTTCAAACTCGCGAGTTTGATCGAGATACTGACGGGTATTGGCGAGGACGATTCTTTGCAGACACTTGAACGCCCGGCTTTGCTGAATCCTTCCAGTGATGGTGAGGAGGGGCTGAATGAATTACCGCGGGCGGGTGTCATTGCGATTGCCGATATGTCGGCGGCAGAATTGCCGTCAATAGCCGCTCAGTGGGTTGTGACCGAGGAGATGGAAGCGGATATGTTCACGATGGCGGATTGCGAAGAGGTGCTTCGCGAACTCAACAGGCTGGCAAAGCTTGCTCGTGATTCTCGAAGTGGACTGTATTTATGTTGGAGTCTGTGACTCCTTCAATTTGTGACGCGGGAACCAGAGACGAACAAAGCGAGCGATGGGAACGAATGAAATGACGAACGCACTTCCGTTGAACCTCGACATCACCCGCCGTCATTTTTTGCAGGAGTGCCGAGTTGGCGTGGGCAAGATGGCGCTTGCTTCGCTGTCGGCGGGTGGGGCAGCTCGACAGGCGAGGGCCGACGCGAATGCTGCGGGCAATCCGCTGGCTCCGCGTGCGCCGCACTTTGCTCCGAAGGTGAAGTCGGTCATTCATCTGTTCATGTCGGGGGCACCGAGTCAGCTCGATTTGTTTGACAACAAGCCGAAGCTGACCGAGTTCACCGGGAAGCCGATCCCGCCCGAGGTCGTCGGCGGGCAGCGGTATGCGTTCATCCGGCCCGATGCGAACTGTCTCGGTCCGCAATTCAAGTTTGCGAAGCATGGCGAGTGCGGGATGGAGCTGTCCGAGGCGCTGCCGCATCTGGCGAAGATCGTCGATGACATCTGTCTCGTGAAGTCGGTGAGCACGGATCAGTTCAATCACGCTCCCGCGCAGATCTTCTTCAACACGGGGTTCTCTCAGCCGGGTCGGCCGAGCCTCGGATCGTGGGTCACGTATGGACTCGGAGCCGAGACGAGCGATTTGCCGGCGTTCGTCGTGATGTCCACGGGAGCCGGCATCAGCGGCGGAGCGGCCAACTGGTCGAGCGGCTTTCTGCCGACGCTGTACTCGGGCGTGAGACTTCGCAATCAGGGAGACCCGATCCTCGACGTGTCGAGTCCCGCCGGAGTCGACTCGAAATTGCAGCGCGATTCGCTCGACCTGATCGGAGCGCTGAACCGCAAGCGGCTGGATGTGGAAGGTGATCCCGAGATCGCGACTCGCATCGCCTCGTATGAGATGGCCTTCCGCCTGCAAACGTCCGCACCGGAACTGATGGACCTGAAGAGCGAGACGAAGGAGACGCTCGACCTGTACGGCTGCGATCCGGCGGTCCCGTCGTTCGCCCGCGCGTGCCTGCTGGCTCGGCGAATGATCGAGCGGGGCGTGCGGTTCGTGAACATTTACAACGAGGGCTGGGACGCGCATTCGGATGTTGTCGGGAATCTCAAGAACAACTGCGGCAAGACGGATCAGGCATCGACCGCGCTGGTGACGGACCTCAAGCAACGTGGCCTGCTCGACGAGACGCTCGTCATCTGGGGTGGCGAGTTCGGGCGCACGCCGATGGTCGAGAACAACCCCGCGCTGGGACGCAGCCTCGGCCGCGATCATCATCCGCAGGCGTACACGATGTGGCTGGCGGGTGGCGGGATGAAACGGGGCTTCAGTTACGGAGCGACCGACGACCTCGGATTCCACGTCGTGGACCAGCCGGTCCATGTCCACGACCTGCAAGCCACGATCCTGCATCAGCTCGGCTTCGATCACGAGCGGCTGACATTTCTCCACGCGGGCCGCGAGTTCCGGCTGACCGACGTGCATGGCCACGTCGTGAGTGATCTGCTGGCGTGAGCAGAATGCTGGCGATACCCCGTATGGCCATGAGTGAGAGTTTTAGATCGCATTTCAAAAACTTGTGCCCTGTCAGGTCTCACTTTTGGGGTTGAGTCACTCTGATGAAGTCTGAGAACCTCTCTTGAACAAGGAGGTTCTGATGAACAAGCAATAGATCGTTGGGTTGTCCGATGCGGAGCGTCGGGTTTGTAAAGAGGTGGTTCAGAAGTGGAAGGGAACCTCGCAGAAGGTTCGTCGTGCTCCAGTCTTGTTGAAGGCGGATGGCCGCTTCTGCATCACAACGGCAAGCCAGTGCTGTTCATCTGGGGCTTCTTCAGTGATCGGTTCGGTCCCGAGTTGGCCAACAAGATCATCGACTTCTTTCAGAACGATCCCAAGTACAGAGTCACGCTCGTGGGAGGTTGCCAGTGGTATTGGCGTACCGAGAAGGATCAGGAATGGAGCAAGGTGTTTCGCCGCTTCGATGTCATCAGCCCGTGGAATGTTGGCAACTCCACCACGTTGAACGGCCAACGACATGCTGCTACGGGGTATTGGAAAGATGACCTCGCAGAAGCGAAGAAGGCGGGAATGAATTACCTGCCCGTCATCTATCCGGGATTTGGCTGGACCAACTTGCAGGGACCAAAGGCCGCCAAGGATGACCTTCCCCGATTGGGCGGTGAGTTCTACTGGCGGCAGTTCTCCACCGCTGCGGACCTCGGCATCGAGATGGCCTACGTTGCCATGTTTGATGAGGTCGATGAGGCCACGGCCATCTTCAAGGTCAGCAACACTCCACCCAAGCCGGGCCGCTTCGTGACCTATGATGGCCTGCCGTCTGATTGGTATTTGCGACTGACGGGTGAGGGCACGAAGTTGATTCGTGGTGAGCGAGCGAATCAGAAGATGATCCCAATCCAGCCCTGAGCACGCTACGTTCCACAGAAGGTTCGATACTGGCGATCATCGGGAGATGGATCTTGATAGCCGGTGGAATCAGCTCGCTTCTCATACGGCGATGATAGCGCAGCCAGAAGTCGATGCACCACGGAGAGATCGCCATGCTCCTCGGCAGCGAGCAGGGCTTCCTCAACGCGATGGTTCCGAGGAATCACGGCCGGGTTCACGGCCCGCATTTGGGTGTACACCCCAGTGATCGGCTCCCCTTCACGACGGAGCCGCTCTTGCCATTGTTTATGCCACGCCTGAAAACCCGCATCCCGATACCGTTCGGCGGTCGGCAGTCCCTCGGACAGGTCGCGGAATGTGTTTGTGAAATCGGCTCGGGAGGTTTGCATCCAGTCGAGCAGCGATTGAATCAATTCCACATCGGCAACCTCGTCCGTCTGAAGCCCTAGCTTCCTTCGCATTCCGGCGAGCCAGTACCGCCGGAACAGAGTCGGATATTCGCCGAGAACGTCCGAAGCGATGGCAACGGCCTGCTCCTGATCGACATCCAGGAGCGGCAACAGCGTCTCGGCAAAACGGGTCAGATTCCACTGCGCAATGGCAGGTTGATTGCCGTACGCATAGCGGCCTGAGTGGTCGATCGAACTGAACACGGTCTCAGGGCTGTAGGCGTTCATGAAGGCGCACGGGCCATAGTCAATTGTCTCTCCCGAGATCGCCATGTTGTCGGTATTCATGACCCCGTGAATGAACCCGACCATTTGCCATTGAGCGATGAGCGAGGCTTGTCGGTCGATCACGGCATGCAGAAACTCCGCATACTTTCTCGGAACGTCGATCAACTCGGGATAGTGACGCCCGATCGTGTAGTCGGCCAACACCCTCAGATTCTCGACATCTTGACGAGCCGCCAGGTATTCAAAGGTTCCCACCCGAATGTGACTGGCGGCGACGCGGGTCAAAATTGCTCCCCGCAAGGCGGATGATCGGTATACGGACTCACCGGTCGTGACGACCACCAGACTGCGCGTGGTGGGAATGCCGAGGGCCGACATGGCTTCGCTGATGACGTACTCGCGCAACATCGGTCCCAAGGCGGCGCGGCCATCACCGCGACGCGAGAATTGTGTCGGACCTGCACCTTTGAATTGAATATCGACGAGCCGACCGGATGGCTCCCGATGTTCCCCCAAGAGAATGGCCCGGCCGTCGCCGAGCATCGTGAAGTGGCCGTACTGGTGTCCGGCATACGCCTGTGCGATCGGTTGGCTACCCTCCGGCAAGAGTTGACCTGCGAAGAGATTCGCCGCGGCTTCTGGTGAGAGCGAGCTCAGATTGAGGCCCAGTTCGTTCGCCAGTCGGAGATTGAGAATTGACACCCGAGGCTCCCGCACCGTCGCGGGCCGAGCGGGGGCGAAAAAAACGTCCGGTAGCCGTGAATAGGTATTGTCGAACCGCCAACCGACGGAATTGTGATCAACGACTGATGTGGTCAGAGTAGCCATTCTGTTCCTTGAGTGATGCTCAGACGCCAAGCAGTATAGGCAGCAAACTGAGGCGGCGGGAGTTTGCCTCGACAAGGGCGGGATCCCGGTGCTGGTGACCCCAATGGAGCGGCGGCGGCGGCGCTTCGACAAGTATGGCGTTCACATCCCGTCATGATTTCGTGTGACGTGCCAGGTCGCCTCATCGAAATGGCATTGCCATCGCTCGTCGCATTCCCGGTCAGTCGGTGGAAGCGTTCGTGGTCCGTCGGCCGTGTCGGTCAATGGCTCGCCTGACATGCTTCCACAGGGCGGCGCTGTTGAGCTTCTCCAAGCCGAGAGCCTCTAGGCACGAATGGCACTGTCGTTAGCGTAACTGCTTCTACGTCTTGGCGTTGCCGGATTCGAGTTGTTTCTTCAGGACGTGGCGGGGTTGTTGCATGAGCTTGTAGCCGTGGCGGCGGCGTCTGAGGACTCGGGGTTCGATGCGGCCGGGACGGTCTCCCACTTTGCAGGCGGCGATTGGGGGCAACAGTGCGAGGCAGTGAGTCGATCGCCTTTCCGGCGGGATGCGGCCGCGCAACATGTCGGTCCAAGCAGCGATTATCTATTGGCAGGTGCCGGTGAAGCTGATCTGGCGCGGACGCCTGTCATACAATAGTGCTGCGGCTGCCGCTGTCGTGCGGACGAGATTAGAGGCCAGCAGCGTCACCCACAATTCCCGTCGCACCATCTCGGGCGACTTGCAGCGGACGTGGTTCAGATTCAGGTTCTGCTTGATCGCGCGAATCTCGAGTTCTGCATTCCAGCGGAAGCCGTAGAGTTCGGCGAGGTCGGCCTTCGTATAGACCTCCGCATCGGTCCGCGTGGTGAGGATCGTGATCACCGTCGTGCGGCGGCTCGGCTGCGTCACCTGGAACTGCAGTTCGCGCAGCAGAAGGAGCGTCGCGGGGATCGTGTCGTACGTCGCCTGGTCCATCCACCGCAGCAACGCGGTTTCGCCAGTTTCCTTGCCGGAATAGGGGCCGAGTGCCACATCCAGCACCGCCGCCGTGGCCAGCGAAAGGATGGCCAGGCACCGCGCGAGGGGGAGTCCGACATCCGCCTTTTGCGAGCGTGGGTGAGGGGCTTCGGCCTGATTCTCAGCCGTGCCGGGCATCGTGAAGGGGAACCCATCGACGAGCTTCGCGTGCAGCCCCTGAACTTGGAACTCAGCCCCGGACAAACCCACGAGACGCAACTCTTGGAAGACCTGTGGAACACGACGGAAGTGACCGACCAGAAGTGGAAGCACTTCATCCAACCGGACGCCCTGGCGGGGGACAAAGCCTATCGCTCGGCGACGATCATTGATCAGTTGGACTTGGAAGGCGTTCAACCTGTGATCCCCGAAAAAGGAAAGAAGGCCAATGATGTCGATCATCCCCACTTTGACCGAGAAGCCTATCGCCGCCGCAACGTCGTCGAACGACTCTTCGGGAGACTCAAGGAGTTTCGACGCATCTTCGGCCGCTTTGAGAAAACCGCCGTCAACTATCTGGGAATGATCCACGCTGCCTGCATCAGACTCTACCTCGCCAAACTCCGTGGATGACTTTCAAAACAACGCCTAGAACACCACAACGCCGCAAGTGATTGCGATAGCCCAGTACTTTCGGACATCGTTGGGGCGTTGTTTTACGTCACAGATGCCGGGGCGTTTTCGGCTTTGAACTGACCTGGTGACAGGTCGTCGAGCGTCTGGTGGAGACGCCGGGAATTGTCAAAGGATTCGATGTCGCGGAACACACTCCGTCGGGCATCTTCTAGGTTGCGGAACGATTCGTGGTTGGTCCATTCGTGGTTGAACGACCAGAAGAAGCGTTCCATGACGGCGTTGTCGTAGCAGCAGCCGGTGCGGCTCATCGAGCATTGAATGCGTCGGGTTTGCAGGGTGTGTTTGTCGTCGAGGCGAGGCTGCTGTACTGGCAGCCTCGATCGCTGGGCTATCGCACTTCTACGGCTTGCTTGCGGCCCACTTGTAAAACTTCGGCCGCGAACCTCCGTCACTCGCCGAGTGGAACGCCGTCTTCGACGTAGCGCCAGTTTTTCAGGAACGTCAGCAGGTCGGCCATCTGTTCGACGGAGATGTTCTTCTCCAGACCAACGGGCATCAGGGAGAGGCCGTTCGATTTGAGTTCGTCCACGTCGGCACGGAGAATCGTTTCCTCTTTGCCTTCGGGCAGACGGAGCGTGATCGATGACGCGGTCTCATTTTTGACGAGGCCCGTGTAGAGCTTGCCGTTCGTAGTGACGAGCGTGTAGCCGAAGAAGTTGGCATCGACCGCGCGGTTCGGATCGAGAATGTTTGTGAGCAGATACGCGGGTGTGCGGTTGTACGTGTCGGCCACGTCCGGGCCGACGTTCACGCCGAGACCCGCGACACGGTGACAGGTGACGCAGTTCTTCTCGAAGACCGTCCGGCCGCGTGCCACGTCTCCTTTCTTCTCGACAGCCGGTTGATACGCCGTCACGACGGCCGCTCGATCCGCAGAGACGTTCGCGGCGAAGAGCTTGTCGGCGCGAGCGGCCACGTCTTTGTTGCGGTGTTTCGTCAGTCGAGCCTGCCGCGTCGCATCCAACTCGTTCGGCTTGATCGTCCCCGCTTCGATGTCTTTCAAGAGTGAGTCGCAGCCGGCCTCATCGGCCAACAGCACGTCGAGCATTGCGCGGCGGAGCGGCGGCGTTTGAGAGGCATACGCCGCGAGCAACTTTGGCCCGACTGACGGCTCGTGGTGCGCGGTGATCGCTTCGAGAGCCGCCAACCGCAGCGAGGCGTTTGCGTTGGAAACGGCCAGTGCGAGCAAAGCCTCTGTCACGGCGGACTGCCTCGCAAACTGAAGCGTCTTCAGGGCAGAGAGTCGTCGCGGTTCGGTCTCTTCGGGAGCGGCAATGATCGCGCGGGCCGAGTCGATCATTGCTTGAGCCGCCTTCGCTTCGACCTCACCCAGTTGTGCGAGATGTTCACCCAGAGATTGACCACGCCGCGCGAAACCATCCGACAAGCCGCGTATTCCGGCGAGACGCACATCAAGGACGACAGCGTGATTCCATCCGGCGGGATCAAAACTGAGCAACCGCTTGAAGACCGGACTGGATGCACCGGGTGCCGTTTGCCGCCCCACGATGGCACTCAATTCTTCAACGAGTTCCGCTGCGGAGACGACCGTCTCGCGGGTCGTGTCCCAGTCGTTGAGAAGTTCGACGAGAAACGCTTCCGATGGCTCCGTCTTGATGGTGCAGATCGCAACCCGCAGCCACGGATCGGCTGCGCCGCGTCGCAACAGCCGGACGAGCGACGCGCGGGCCTGATGATCGTCGATGCTGCGGCCGGTCAGATCGAGAGCCATCCGGAACCGAACGCGATCATCCGCCTCGTGACTCGCCAAATCATCGGTCTCGTCAGACAAGAGTTCGTCCAAGTTGTCGCCAATCGCGGCGACGACTTGCTCGCGCACGCGGGCGTCGCGGTTCTCGGTCTCACTCCACGCGAGGACTGCCGGCGTCAATCGCGGCTCTAATATTTGCAACAGCCACAGGGCGTGGAGACGGCTGCGTGTCAGCCGGTTTTTCTTCCAATCGAGCTTCAACGCGGTGAGAACTTCATCGGGGTTGCGTTCGAGCAACAGTCGCGCGGCCGTCTCGCGATGCCACGCATTACGGTGTTCCAGCAGTTCGATCAGGTCTCCGACGGAGAGCTTGTTCAGCGGTTCATCGGGCCGCTCTTGGAGTGACGGCGGTTCGGCCGAGGTTACGCGCCAGATGCGGCCTCGATCATTGCCGTCGTTCAAATCCTTGCGCGTTCGCAGTTCGACCGGCATCCAATCGGGATGCTCAATCACCGCGCGGTACATATCGACGACATACAGCGCGCCGTCGGGACCGTTCGCGATGTTCACCGGACGGAACCATGCGTCGGGACTCGCGAGGAACTCCTGCCCCTGCTCACCCGGATGACTGATGAAGGTCGCTCCCTGCGGCGACATGATTTCGCGATGCACGAGACTGCCAGTCGGATCACAGGTGAATGCATTCCCTTTGTACTCGGGCGGCAATGCATCGCCGCGATAGATCTGTACGCCGCACGCTGCCGTGAACTGATGGTCATGCGTGAGAGAGGTCGTCCACGTCCGGCAGATGGGGTAGAGCTTGGAGTGTTCGGCAAACGCCGCGACATCTTGGACAGTCTTCTTCACCGCGAGAAATGGGTTCCGTTTGACGAAGTGGTCTTCGAGAACGACGTGTTGCACCGGATTGCGGTTCGAGCAGACAAAGCGATTGCCGTAGTCGTCAAAGCACAAACCAAACTGCCCGTGACCCGAGACCGCCCCGTACTCACCGGTCAGCGGATTGAAGCGGAAGTCGAACCCGGCGAGCGGCAGCGACTGGCCCTTCGCTTTCCATTCGGGCTTCGCGGCGACGACCGTTCCGCCGCGCAGGCCGTTCGCCACATAGACCCAACCGTCGGGACCGAGCGTCGGATGGTTGGCACGCAGTTGCGAGTTCCCCTGATCAAAGCCGGTGAACCACGTTTCCTTCACTTCGGCCATCCCGTCGCCATTGCGGTCGGCGAAGAAGGCGATCTCACCGGCGAGTGTCACGATCACGCCGTCCTTCCATGGCAGCACGCCCGTCGCGAACAGCAGTTCATCGGCGAAGACCGTAACCGACTCGTACCGACCATCCTTGTTCAAATCTTGCAGCCGCTTGATGCGCGACTTCGGTTTCTCATTCGAGCCGGGCTTCGGCCCGTAGGGATAGTCACGCATCTCGACGACCCACAGCGCGAGGTCGTCCCCAAACGCAATGGCCACCGGAGCGATGACATCCGGCTCCGCAGCGACCAGTTCCAGCTTGAGGTCCGGCGACGCGAGAACAAAGCTCTTCAAAGCCTCACCCACTGACAGCGGACTCTTCACGATAGGCGGTGGAGATGCGGGAGCCGCGTCGGCTCCGAACAGCAATCCTCCGAGTACAGCCAAGCCTTGCACGACACTGTTCATGGGTCGATTCCGAGAGACCAGAGGTAACATCTGAAGATGTAGTCAACCATCGGGACGCTTTCGATGATACAAAAGAGGGGAAAGTAGAACGCTTCAAAATAGGGACCGCATGAATTAGGAAGCATCCCTCTTCGATCCAATAGAAGGATCGTTCTAAAGCTCAGAGGATAACAGGCAATCAATGCCACGATCCCACCACGGATGAGCCAGCGCTGGCAACGACGCAGCCGAGCCTCGGCTTGAGCGATGACAATGTCGGCCGGGTCGGGTGCGGCATCCGCTGACGTGGCGGGAGTCTGCATTTTCATTCTGACTCCGGGTATTCTCTGGTCCCCCCACCCTGTCTTCAGAAACAGATACAGGGGGGAGAGGGCTAGGGTGAGGGGGCCGAACGGTGAACCGACTTCGCCACTTCAAACAGCCGAAGAAAGAACCCCTCACCCTAGCCCTCTCCCCTCCAAGGCGAGGGGCGAGGGGACAAAGCCAAAGGCAAGGCGTTCTGCCGCTTCCTAATTTCCGCCGCATGATAGACCGACTGCTCAAGGAATCCCATGCCTCACGCTGCGTTGTTTGTTGCCCGGTTTTGCTCGTCCGCATGGATCGGGGCGGCGGTCTTGTTCGTGATCGTGGGCATCCTCGAAGTGACGCACGGCGGCTTCAATGTGGCAACCAAAGACGCGCTGGTCGCCCTCCGTTTTCCGGCGTACTACCTGACGGGAGCGATTCTCGTCGGAGCGGCTTGGCTGGCGACGTGCCTCTCCCGAGATCGCGCTGAGTTGTCGCAGCGACGGCAGGTCATCGCGGTCTTCAGTCTGCTGGCCGTGCTCACGGTGATGGCTCTCGATTACGCCTTCATCTACCAACCGCTGCTCGCGCTGGTGATGCCGCCGGGTTTGGACAAGCCGCCCGAGTTCACGCGGTACCACCAAGCCTCGAAGTATGTGAACCTGCTCGGCCTCGTGCTCACTCTGACGGCGAGCGTCTCGTTGAATTGGCCGAGATCGAAAATGGAATCGCAACTGTAGGACGGGCAAAAATGCCCGTCCTACAGTTCGGCGGCTCAGGCCAGCTCGGCCAAAACGAGCGATCCCATTTCGACGGTGCCAATACTCGGGCCACCGGCGGCGAGGTCTGCGGTGCGGTGGCCTTTCGCTAGGACACGATCCACGGCCTGCTCGATCAGCGTCGCTTCGGTCTCCAGCTTGAGCGAGTGCCTGAGTAGCATCGCTGCGGCGAGGATTGTGCCGAGTGGATTGGCAATTCCCTTTCCGGCGATGTCCGGGGCGGAACCGTGGATTGGCTCATACAGTCCCGGCCCCGACGAGCCGATCGACGCGGACGGCAGCATCCCCATCGAGCCGGGAAGCATCGAGCCTTCATCGGTCAGGATGTCGCCGAACAGGTTTTCGGTCACAACCACGTCAAAACTGCGCGGCCTTGAGATCAGGTGCATCGCCATCGCATCGACGAGGACGTTCTCAATTTGAACGTCAGGGAACTCGGCCTTCATGACGCGCTCGAACGTCCGCCGCCAGAGTCGCGACACTTCGAGGACGTTTGCCTTATCGACCGATGTCACCTTCTTGCGCCGGCCGCGCGCCGCCTGTCCCGCCAGTCGCACTATCCGCTCGACCTCATGCGTGCTGTAGACCATGGTGTTGTAGGCGGACTCACCATCGGCCGTCGTTTCCTTGCCCGACTGGCCGAAGTAGATGCCGCCGGTCAGCTCACGGAAGAACAGAATGTCGGTTCCCTGAACGATCTCGGTCTTCAGTGGCGAGGCGCTGATGAGATGCGGCGACACCGAGATCGGCCGCAGATTCGCGAACAGCCCCAACTCCTTGCGAATCTTCAGCAGGCCGACTTCCGGGCGAGTCTTCGCGTTCGGATCATCCCACTTCGGACCACCGACCGCGCCGAGCAGCACCGCTTGCGACGCCTTGCACGCGGCCAAAGTTTGCTCGGGCAGCGGATCGCCGAACTGGTCGATCGCACAGCCGCCGATCGGGCAGGTCGTGAACTGAAACGAATGCCCGAATTTCTGAGCCACCGCGACGAGAGTCCGCTCACCCTGAGCGACCACTTCCGGACCAATCCCATCACCGGGGAGCAACACGATCTGAGCTTGCACTGCGAATCACCTTTCCAAAAATGAGGACCATATTCATCGGGGCCGCACTGTAAGGGAGAGCCGGAACGCAGAGCAAGTTGCCAGCGTGTCGGAATCAAGTCTGCGATCGTGCTGCCGACTTGTGCTGTTGCTGCATGGCAGGTTTTCTCGCAGCCTCGCTTTCCGAAACGATGGAAACAACGAAAAGGCCTTCGGCGGCAATTGCCGACGGAAACGCGAAAGGTCATTCGGAGTCACGCAGGCCTGTGTGACTCTTCCTTTAGTGCGGGTTGAAACTGTCCGTTCGCTCTTTCTTGCCGCGCCGAGTGAACTCCGTCCGAACTTGCCGCACGCAACCAGCCGATTCGACTTGGGCGGATTGCGCGATGCTGTTCAGCATCTTTAATTTTGTCCGCGCTTGGTGGCTAAGGACGGAACCTGTTGCCCGGCGACAGTCGATGGAAGCGTCATGGACACGACCGACACAATGACGACCGACACAAACAGCAGTGCTGCGACGAAAATCGCTGAGGCGAATGGAGCCACCGTTCGTCGGACGCGGCCTGCGCCGGCACGGCGCATTGCCGCACTCTGCCTGGCCGCGCTGGCAATGGGAATCGGCGTTGCGACGTGGTTTGAGGTGCGCGGAGCGGTCTCGTATGCGGGGCGACTCGAAGCGAGGACGACGACCGTGTCGGCGGGGCGAGCTGGGAAAGTTCTTTCACTGAACGTGGTCGCAGGTCAGCGAGTCGTCCCTGGCGAGAAGTTGTTCGAGTTGGCTGATGATCGCTTGACGAGTGAAATCATCTCGAAGAAACGCGAGCTGCTGGAACTCGAATCAGAGTTGCAACGCGTCCAAGCCACCGCCGACGTGGAGCTGGAATGGCGACGGCGCGATCTTCAGAGCGAGGCGTTTCAAACACAGCTCAAGGCGGCGGCGGTGACTCAGGAACGATTGAGCCGCCAGGTCGAGCAGCTCGCGTGGCAGGAACAATTAACGGGGCGACCGGGCGACTGGAGCGTCCGTTCCACGCTGGTCGCATCCACGACGACATTCGGCTCTGTGATACTCGATGACCACGGTCGCGACGAACGGCGTATTCATGCGATGCTGAAGGAAGACGCGGCGGCGAGTGCGTCGGAGGCATTGACTGCTCAACTCACGCTCTGCGAGCAGCGGCTCGAGCGATTGAAAAAGCTCGACGATGAGCTGACCGGAAAGGTGCGTTTGTCGGTGGGAGTCGAGTTGGCGCAGACTCGATTGAAACGAGTGAAGGAGGAGTTGAGTTCCCTCGAACAGCAATGCGATTCCTTGGCGAGAAGCTGTCCGTCACACGGCGTCGTCGGTGCGGTTTATCGCGAGTCGGGAAGCTTGGTCGCCGCAGGCGACGCGGTTGTCGAACTGTTCGACGATGATCGTCGCCATTTGGTCGCTTCGATCCCGTCGTCTGCCGTGGCCAAATTAAAACCAGGAACAAAGCTGACGCTCATCTTCCCCGCGCGAGCCAAACGAATCGGTCTCGTCGCGACGATCCCGCCACAAGCCATGCGGATTGAGGGCGAGCAGGACGAGGACTCGCAGGTGGCGGTGAAAATCGAACCGGCGGGCAAGCTGTGGCCCAAGGTGCCAATCGGATCCCGCGTCAAGGTGCAAGTTCCACAGTGATGCGAGCGACTGTAAAACGACAGATCATCGCCGATGACGGATCACGGTCGGCGCTTCACGGCTGCGACTTGTTCCAGAGTGAATGGGCCACACTCGCCCGACTGTCCACTCTCAGAGTCCGTCCCCCACAAGACTAGCTTCCCTTGCTGGCTGGCTCGCGAGTCGGGGTAGCCACAGATCGTGCGGCCGTCGAGTAAAGTGACCTCGATTTCAGAAGTCTCTTCGATCCCAAGCGTCTCGTGGACGAGGTCCGGAAAACGGGACCACGCCCACGACCAAAGTGTCTTCTCGGGCGAGACCTTTCCTGCGATATCGACCCATTCCAGCTCGGCCTGCCTCAACGAGAGCAGAGACGCGCGTTGGCACCACGGTTGAAGGATGTCGCTCAGCCAAGCCTTGCGCGAGGCAACCAGTTCGTCGAACTGAGACATGCTCAACCTTTCGTCGCCGGGGCGACTGCCTGCCAGACTTCATCCGCGATGCGATCAACCGACTTGAGCTCGCTACCGTCGAGGCAACTCACGCGGAGCCAACTCGGATCGTCGGTAGCGAGCCGTGAGTAAATGCCGTGAACTCGTTGCAAGTACGCGGCGTCTGCTTCCTGCAAATCGGCGGCTCGATCAGTGTAGGATCGCTGCGCTTTGAGTGCGATCAATTTCGTGGCGTGATCAACGGGAAGATCGAGGAACACGGTGCGCTGCGGGCGCGGCAACTCGTACAGACTGAACTCGACGGCGCGGACCCACTCGATCAACTCGTCTCGCTCGGCTCCGTCCACTTTGGCTGCTTGATGCGCGACGTTCGACGCCACGTAGCGATCGCAGACAACCACATCGTTCTCGGCCAGCGCCCGTATGAGTACCGGCTTCGATTCAAACCGGTCTCCCGCGAAAAGGAGTGAGACCAGAAACGGGCTGACTTGATCGAGTTGTCCGAACCGGCCGTTGAGAAAGTCACCAATTTTCCGACCGAACTGCGTGTCGCGATAACGCGGAAAACTGAGCAACTCGCAGCGACGCCCCTCGGCCTGAAGCCGCTCCACCAAGCGCGCGGCCTGCGTCCCTTTTCCCGATCCGTCGATCCCTTCAATGGCGATCAGCACACTCACGGAGATGAATCCTTTTTGAACTGGCTGACGCAGAGAAGTCCGGCTTTTCTGAAATCCGGACTTCTCTGCGGGGCGCGACCTCGCGGAGAGAAGAGAGCAGTCCGGCTAACAAAGCTAAGCCGGAATTTAGCGTATTCGTTCACGCTTCGGATTAGTGATTTGGCAACTCACACGAACGGTGTCGCACCCGGTTGAGCCATCGGGGCGACATCGATTTTGGTGTTCCAGCCGTCGGTGATCTCGGGGACGAGAATTTCCTTCGAGTTCAGCGCCATCTCCCACGTGACCTGCTTGCCGGTGTAGCCCGCCATGCGGCCCATGATCCCCGTGAGAGTGCTCGTCAACATGCGGTCGCCGTCGTTGATCGGCTTGCCAGTGCGGATCGAGTCAAAGAACTCGTCGTGTTCGATCTGGTACATGTCGCGCGACTTGGGGCCATCGTACTTCCAAGGGTTTGCGCCGTCGATGGAGACACCCGTATCGCCACCGCCGCGAATCGTCGCCGTTCCTTTGGTGCCGTGAACGTACAGACTGTTTTCGTTGTGGCATCCGGGAATTTGCCGCTGCGCCATGAAGCCACGCACGCCGCCGTCCCATTCGTAGTTGATTTCGATGTGATCGAAGATGTTGCCGCCATGAGCCGGGATCTGGCGACCACCGACTGCCGTGCAGCGCAAGGGTGCCGCATCCTTCATCACCCACTGCAACCAGTCCACGGTGTGAATGGCTTGTTCAACGATCCCGTCCCCGGACAGCCAGGTGAAGTTGTACCAGTTGCGAACCATCCACTCGAAATCGGTGATTCCTTCGGGGCGCGTCTTCGCGGGCGGCATCGGTTTGACGGGCGAGGTGAGGTAGGTGCCGAAGACCGACACCACGTCTCCGATTTGACCGTCGTGAATTCGCTTGAAGAACTCGCGCCGCGGTGAGTCATAGCGCCAGCAAAAACCCGCGACGATCGCCAGCTTCTTTTCCTTGGCCAGCTTCACCGATTCCATCACCGACCGGCAGCCGGGTGCGTCGGTCGCCATCGGCTTCTCGGTGAAAATGTGCTTGCCCGCTTCGACGGCGGCTCGTAGGTGGACCGGACGAAAGCCGGGGGGCGACGTGAGCAGCACGACATCGCAGCAGTCGATGACTTTCTTGTAGGAATCGATGCCGACGAACTTGTGGTCCTCATCGACCGCGACCTGCTCGGCGATGCGGTTGTTCGCTTTGAGATTGCTGAGGCTGCTATCGATCTGCCCGCGAAACACGTCACCCACAGCCACCAACTTCACTTGCGAATCGGCTGTCAGCGCCTGCTGTGCCGCGCCGGTTCCGCGTCCGCCAGATCCAATCAGCCCCACCTTGAGCTGATCGCTTCCCGCAGCAAACGCACGAGCGTTCATCGACAAGTTCAGTCCCAATGTTCCCGCCACAACGGCTCCGGACTTTAAGAAGTCGCGACGAGATGCAGGAGTGGTCGTGCTGGTTTCCGAATGAAGCGTGTCCGTCATGGGGCATCTCCGCAACGAGGGTTAAGTGAATGAACGTCCAAAGGCGCGGGACGCATGCTACTCACCGTTTCCACGTGAAGCGAGTCTCCCAGAACGGAACTCAATTAGGCGAGCGGCACAAGTTGACCTACCGCAAATCAAAGCCTGACGCGCCAGCGACGACTCGGTTGCCGAGCGGCTTCGCTGGCGCGTCAGGCTTTGACGAGTAAGCGATTTCCTGCCGCCCGCCTTACAAAACGGTACTCTCCGCCATTCTTGTTGAAAATGGTGTCCCGTGAGCGGCACGGCGCTAGCCGCCGGTCGTTTTCGCCGACACCGGCGGCTAGCGCCGTGCCGCTCTCAAGCATCCAACAGAACTGGCGGAGAACCCAAAACTGTGCGGCGATCTTGCGGCTGCGAGGGAGCAACGTGACCGCTACTTTCGGATGACAACTTCGGAGTCTTTAACGAGGAAGTCGTAGACCTCGGTCACGTCCTTGTCACGCAGGCGGATACAGCCGCGTGAGGCCGCTTTGCCGATCGAATCAGGGTCGATCGTGCCGTGAATGCCGTAGCTGTCGCCGAGATCGATCCAGCGTTCGCCGAGCGGGTTCATCGGGTCGTCGCCGGAGATCACTCGACCGTCGGGGCCGGTGTACTGCGGGTTCTCAACCTTGTTCAGCACGCTAAATTTGCCGAGTGGCGACGAGCCGTCCTTGCCGATTCCCACGTCGTAACGCTTCACGTAATAGCCTTGAAGATGGACGGTCAGCGCGAAGTCTTGCAGATCGATAATCGCGGCAAACGGCCCCTTGACGACCTTCAACTTCTGCCCCAATTGGATGCGTCGCGGCTCAGTCTTGTTCAACCGTGCGAGGTACTCCCACGACAGGTGGTACTTGTTGGCGATGACTCGCAGTTGGTCGTTCGGTTGGATCGTGTACGGTTCAACGAAGTGCGGCTGAGGCTGAAAGAAAATGGCCCGCGCAGACGCATCCAAACGCGGTTGCAAGACGGCGCGATGCTCTTTGTGGTTCCAGTACAACTTTGACAGAGCGCGATGTGCGGCGAGGGTCTCACCGCTGGCAATCTGATCGTCGATCGCTTGCAACTCGTCTGCGATAACGATGTGGGAAGAGTCCCCTTTGGCCGTCGTGTCTTCTGTTTCACGATGCCCGGCCTGTTGGACCGTGATCAATCGGCGCGGCGGCTGATTTGATGCAACTCGATTGCGAGCTTCCTCGACAGCGGTAAGGTCTATCGACGTTGGTTGTTCGTCGATCACTGGATTTGTGGAGGCGGCCTTCGTGTTTGCTCGTGCTGAGGGAAGTGGTTCCCCGTCGTCTACAGGCTCTGTCTGCTGCTCAAAGATCGCCGGATCGTCTGGCGTCGTGTCAGTGGAAGCGATTGCCGACGAGGCCGCCGCGCGGGATGCCGCAGTTTCTGCTTTGACACGCCGCTGCGCCGGATCGTCGTCGAGCTGGCCGGTTCGAGCCGCTCCAAGTTCCACCGGAATGCAGCCCGTCTTCCACGCCAGTCCGCCGCCCAAGCCAACACCAAAAAACAGCAGGGTCAGGATCGGCATCTGCCCGAGTCGCAGCATGGCTATCGTCCGTGACAAGAGAATTGAAATGAAGATTCACTCAGTTGAAATGGGCCGTAATTCTTTTCACCGCGTGAGTTAAGAACCTATCCAAAAAAAGTTGTCTTTTGCTCCGCGAAAGAACGCCCTTTCGCGGAGCGAAAGACGACAAACGACGGAGTTATTCATCGACAGATCCTAAGCCCCACGCGTCGAATGACGTTGGAGTCTGACTTGTCTTCGACACGCGGGCCGTCGTTCACGCGGTGAAACGAGCGTGATCCCAAGTCGCGCGGGTTCTAGCAAAGACCACCCGATCCGACTACGCGAATCTACGAAGCACCCGCGAGGAAAGTCACCCGCGTTGCTCCCGCAGTGAAGGGGAGGTAGCTATCATGCCGCCCCGCTGACGGCTGACGTTTTTCCGGCGATGAAGGACCGACTGAGACATGGCTGCTTCCCAACAGGCTGCTCCCCGAGTGTGTGTGCTGCGTGCCCCCGGCACGAATTGCGATGTGGAGACCGCGCACGCTTTCGACATGTGTGGAGGTCGTTCTGATCGCGTCCACCTCTTCCGGCTGGTCGAGAAGCCAGAGTTGCTCGACGAATACCAAGTCCTTTGCGTTCCAGGTGGCTTCAGTTATGGAGACGACATCGGGTCGGGGGTCGTCTTTGCCAGCCAACTACGCGGTCATCTGGGCGACGCCATCCAGCGGTTTCTCGCGGCGGACAAACTCGTGCTGGGCATCTGCAACGGGTTTCAGACGCTGCTGAAGTCGGGCATCCTCCCAAACGGAGCCGCAGGTTGGAGCAGCGCTGGACAAGACGAAGTCGCTTCGGCGTTGGCGGACTCAACTCTGACGTGGAACCTGAACGGTAAATACACCGCACGGTGGGTTCATTGCCGGGTGACCTCGACCAACAACGTCTTCCTGCGCGGCATCGACAGCATCGACCTGCCAATCGCTCACGCCGAGGGTCGGATCGTCGTGCGAGACGCCTCGGTCATCGACCAGTGGCGCGAACGAGGCCAAGTCGCTCTTGAATACACCGAATGGCCCTCAACAAACGACGCCTTGGCCAGTGGTGAGGTAACGAACCACCCCGTCAACGAACGATACGTCGCGAACCCCAACGGCTCGACCGCCAACATCGCCGGGCTGAGCGATCCGACCGGGCGAGTCTTCGGCCTGATGCCGCATCCCGAACGCTTCCTCTTCGGAACTCAACACCCGCACTGGACACGACTAGGCCTGACAGGCGATGGCCTCGGCCGAAAGGTGTTCCAGAACGCAGTCGATTACTTCGAGTAAAGCACGGGGCCGTAATCACTTCCCGAAATGAAGTGATTACGGCTGCTACGAGCCGTCGGGCGCTAGCCCCGGTTCAGATAGCACGAACCGGGGCTAGCGCCCTGCGGCTCATCGGAAAGAGCCCTGCGGCTCATCGGAAAGAAAGTAATTGCGGCCCCGTTCCTAAGGCGCGACGCGGCAACGGTTCTCACACGATCCCAACTCCGAAGCCTTCGTCCTCCGAAGCGCGTTCCGAACCCGACCATTCAGTACGAGCGGGGCCATTCACCGTGACCAACTGCGACGAGGCGTGATGCGGCGCGGGTTGATGATGCGCGGCGGTGTCTCGCCGACGTATGGCTTCGCCAGCAGGCTGAATCA
Source organism: Schlesneria sp. (assembly GCA_043749505.1). GTDB lineage: Bacteria > Planctomycetota > Planctomycetia > Planctomycetales > Planctomycetaceae > Schlesneria. The sequence goes on from JAYVDI010000263.1 coordinate 19,302, forward strand.
CGGCCTGTTCGTGTCCGTGATCGAAGTCGTCGCTGAGACGTGCGTAGTTGTCCTCACCAAAGTCGTCGTAGCTGCTGAAGTAACCCGGCAGTTTAGATCGTTCGATCTCATGCGCGTAGGCTTCGATCACGCGCTGTTGGATGTTCTCGCGGCAGCCCGAATTGATCGGGTGAGCGATGTCGGCATAGAGCTTTGCGCGGCCGTCGTCTCCCTTAATTGCCCGGTCTTCGTAGAGCCGGGCACCGCATTCGTTGCAGAAGCGGGCACGAACGTGATTCTTGGCGGAACACTTCGGGCAGCGATCGGTTAGCTTGCGGCTCGGCATCGCGACGAACGAGCCTTTGGTTCCCTGAATGATCTTCAGGTCTCGAATGACGAAGCTACCATCAAACGTGATCGAGCAGAATGCCTGCAAGCGATCGCTGGGGTCGTCCATGAGTTTGATGCGAATCTCGGTGATTTCCACGGCTGCACTCCTTAAGAACCGGTTGCCAATCGAACAAATCCCTGTCGTGGCCCTGTTGAAATTCAACGAATGCAAACTCGATCAATCACTTCAACGTCGCCACACTTCACGTCACGTATGCCCGGATCACGGGCAGATTCGCACCGCCTGAACCCACGGAACACCCGCCGCCTTCAGACGGCTTGCGACTCCCAATGCTTGTCGGCGCGAAACACAAATTCCAAAATAGGATGAACCACTACCGCTCATCTGATGACCGATCACCGGCAGTCGCTCGAATAGCTTCCGCATCTGCCGCACGTCCGCGTTCAAAGTTTCAGCGGGAGCCTGTAACCCGTTATGCAACCGCCGCGCCGTCGCCCCGACATCGTGGCGAGTGAGACTTTCGGCGAAGCTCTTCATGGTTGGTTGTTCTGAACTCCATCGGCTTTCCGAAGCAGACGACCAGTTGCGAAAGACGGCTGGTGTGGACAGGCCACTTGCAGGCTTGGCCACCACGAAATGGAGACGCGTGGAACATTGAAGCGGTTCGATTTGCTCACCGCGTCCGGTACAGACAGCCATTGGCGTGTCGGCCAGAAAGAACGCGATATCGCTACCGAGTTCACTCGCTTGAATGAATAGCTCCGCACACGGCAGCCGCAAATTCCAGAGTCGATTCAAACCCGCGAGTGCCGCAGCGCAGTCACTCGATCCGCCACCGAGTCCCGCTGACGAGGGGATGCGTTTGACAAGCGTGATCCGCGCACCATCGCGGCAGCCGGTTCGCTCTCGCAATAGATTGGCCGCGCGGATGACCAGATTCTCGGGACCGACGGGAGCTTCGAGCCGCATCGAACCCGACCTCGTTCGCATCGAGGCATCCACAACCGACAGCTCAATCTCACCGGAAGAACACGCTTCAAACACCAGCGTGTCGTAGAGCCCGATGGTCGCCATCACGGTTTCCAAGTCGTGAAATCCGTCCGCTCGTTTCCCAACAATGCGCAGAAACAGATTGAGCTTGGCCGGAGCCAGCACCGTCAGAGATCGGCTTGTCTGCCGGAAGAGCATGTTGGTCACATCCTGTTGACCCGCTCAACCGTGCTACGAAAGGCACTACAGAATAGAGGACCGATCAGGCACGGAGAAAAACCTTGCGCGAGAGTTGCAGAGGGAGAGACTGCGATGGATTTGGTTGGGAACGCAGGCCGAGAAAAGAGCTTCCCGGTCAAAGTGGGCGGGATGCTAAGCCGCGTTCATCGCATCAGTCAAGATAAATTTTGGCGGTGCAAAGTCGCCCTCGCATCAACGCCCGCTTTTGATCGCCCCTCGACCTGCTCACGATCACACCGGGAACGCGCCCGCCGGAGTCGGTCGCGAAGTTCGCGAAGATGCTGCCGAGTCCTACAAAAACAGGGACTTCCTCGTCAGAACCACTTCGCCCGGTTCGTTGAGAACGAGCCTCGTTTCCGGTATCATTCCGTCCGTTCTCTGACTATCTCCACTGGCTGCATTGACGCAAACAGTGGTCGTCCGACCAGCCGCGTTCCCCTCTGCCAAATCCACTTGGCAAGTCGAGCGAAGCGGTGCTTTCCGACTCAAGGAGTCTGCGATTGTCTAACGGTGACGGAACCCCGAACGATCCCAATCTTCCGCTCGATCAGAATACTGTTGGAGCGGCGTCCAACGACCGAGTCGTCGATATCGCCATTCAGGATGAGATGCGGACGAGTTACGTCACCTATGCGATGTCGGTCATCATCAGCCGCGCATTGCCGGACGTGCGCGATGGGCTGAAGCCTTCGCAGCGGCGCATTCTCGTGGCAATGAACGATCTCAGCCTCGGGCCGAACTCGGGGCGAGTCAAATGCGCCAAGATCTGCGGTGACACCAGCGGTAACTATCACCCGCACGGCGATGGCTCGATCTATCCGACGCTCGTGCGACTGGCTCAAAACTGGAACCAGCGCGAGGTGCTGATCGACAAGCAGGGGAACTTCGGTTCGCTGGCCGGAATGCCTCCCGCCGCGATGCGATACACTGAAGCACGCCTCTCGGCGGTCGCGGCAGAGATGCTGGACGACCTCAAACGCGACACGGTTGATTACGTTTTGACGTACGACCAGCGGAACCGTGAACCGGTCGTGCTGCCCGCGCGGTTTCCGAACCTGATCGTCAACGGATCGAACGGCATCGCGGTCGGAATGGCGACAAGTATCCCGCCGCACAATCTGGCCGAAGTCTGCGATGCGACCATCCGGCTGATCGACGATCCTGACAGCACGCTCGACGACTTGCTGGAAGTCATGCCCGGTCCCGACTTCCCCACGGGTGGCGTCATTTGCGGACGGATGGGAATCCGGCAGGCGTACATGACCGGGCGATCAACGCTCACGCTGCGGGCCAAAACGCGGTTCATCACCGAGAAGAACACCGACATCATCGAAGTGACCGAGATCCCGCATCTCGAAACGCGCGACCGCATCCGCGAGAAAATCGAACAGCTCGTGAAGGACGAGCGGATCAAAGGGATCAGCCGCGTCACGGACCTCACCGATCGCACGCTCCCCGCATGGCAGACTTGCCTGCACATCGCGATCAAGCGCGACGGCGACAAAGAAACGGTCCTCAATCAGCTCTTCCAGTTCTCACCGCTGCAATCGACGGTCAGCGTGATCCTGCTCGCGCTGGTCGGCAACCGGCCCAAGCTGCTGACGCTGAAAGAAATGCTGGTCGAGTTCATCCGGCACCGCGTGATCGTCATTCGTCGGCGCACCGAGTTCCTGCTGGGTGAGGCTCGCAAACGGAAGCACACCGTCGAAGGGTTGCTGATCGCGCAGATCGACCTCGACCAGGTCATCGCGACCATTCGCAGTTCGCCCAGCCGGGCCGAAGCCAAAGAGCGACTGCAACTGATCGAGGTGCCGGGGCCGCTCATCAAGCGGGCCGTCGGCGACGATGCCTTCGAGATGTTCCAAGAGGAATACGGCGCGAAGGACCACTACACGCTGTCGGCCAATCAGGCGGAGGCCATCGTGTCGATGCAGCTTGGCTCGTTGGCCAACCTCGAACGCGAGAAGTTGCGCGACGAACACGGCAAACTGCTGACCGATATCAGAGGACATCTGTACCTGTTGTCAGATGAGACTCACATTCAAGCAGTTGTCCGCAACGACATGCTCGCGATCAAAGAAAAGTACGGCAACAAGCGTCGCACGGAAATCACCGGCGAGGAGCTGGGAGACTACGACCACGAAGCTCTCATCACTGAAGAGCCAATGGTCGTGACACTGTCGCAACGCGGCTACATCAAGCGGATGCCGCTCAATACGTATCAGTCCCAGCATCGCGGTGGTCGCGGCATCACCGGAGCTAAGGCGGACGATGAGGATGCCATCGAACATCTGTTCGTTGCCAGCACTCATGCGTGGCTGCTGTTCTTCACCGACAAGGGCAAAGTCCTGTGGGAGAAGGTCTACAACCTGCCAATGCAAAGCCGGACCAGCAAGGGCCGGGCACTCGTCAACCTACTGCAACTTCCCGACGGTGACCGCATCAGTGCGTGCGTGGCGGTACGTGAGTTCGACGAGACGCGGTTCCTGATCATGGCCACGAAGAATGGCCTCGTGAAGAAAACGCCGCTATCGGCATACAAGCGTCCGCAAAAGGGAGGTATCATCGCGATCAATCTCCGCGAAGAAGATGCTCTGATCGAAGCGATGATTGTCTCGCCCGGCCAAGACGTTTTGCTGGCCACCTCCAGCGGCATGGCGATTCGCTTCACCGAGTCCGACGCCCGCAGCATGGGACGCAATACTTCGGGCGTGAAGGGAATCAGACTCACCAAGGGAGCCACCATCGTCGGCATGGTCCTCGCCGATCCCTCAATGAGCCTGCTGACCGTCTGTGAGAACGGCTACGGAAAACGAACGGCCATCGGAACGGGTGTGGCTGAAGGCGAAGAGGCCGCCGCCCTCGAAGGCCCTCTCCCCGAAGGCGATACTCTCGATGATGCCGCTGTTACAGAAGACGCTGGTGAGGCTGATACCGATGAAACTGACGGCGAAGTCGTTGTCGAGATCGAAGCAGAAACCGAAGCCGATGTCCCCGTGAAAGGCTACCGCCGCCAACGTCGCGCCGGGAAGGGCCTCAAGGACATCAAGGCGACCGCTCGCAACGGCCAAGTGGTAAAAGTTCTTGCGGTCACAGATCGCGACGACGTGTTGATGGTGACTTCTGTCGGCAAGATTCAACGTGTCCGTGCTGGCGACATCAGCGAGATCGGCCGCAACACCCAAGGCGTCCGCATTATTCGTTTGGACGAAGGGGACAAGCTCGCCAGCATGGCTCGCATTCCAAGCGACCTCGTCGTCGAAACCATTGCCGTTGTTGAGCCGAAGGCGGAAGTCTGATGGTGTGTTGTTAGCCGATACCGTCGCACAGGCGACTCGCCTGTTCTTCTTTGGCGAAGAAGAATGTGTGCAGGCGGGCCGCCTGCACTACAAATAAACTGTTGCGCGGTGCGGTCTCACGGCTCGATCATCGCCGCCTCGGCCTCTTCCGGCGGGAGGTGTTGGAGGCAGGCGACAGCAATTCGGATCATGTCATAGGTGACTGTTCCTTCGAGGGCGTCGAAGAGTGGGCGAAGCTTTTCGATGCCGACGGTGCGGGCCGCAGTCAGCACGCCCTTGAACGTCGCGGCATCGACCCACGGTTCGGGGTCACTGATCTCCATCTCGTGGATGAACTCGACCAGATATTCCGAGACGGTGGCCTTGGCGCGGTTGGTGGCGGCCATGACCTCTTCCAGCGTGCGGCCTTCTTGAAACATGTCGAAGGCATTTTGGATTGAGACCAAGGTGGCGGCGGGCTTCGTGTTGATTGGCTCTTCAGTGCGGCGTGTCGTCACGCGGGACGCGCCCGACGATGGAGCAGCAATTGCGGAGCCGAAGGACTGGCCTGGTTCCGACGTGAGTCCATGTTCCACACAGTGCGCGCGGATCACCTCGATGAAGACTTCGCCGTAGTCAGCGGTCTTTTTGTCGCCAACGCCGTGTGCGTGACGAAAGGCTTCGAGCGTGGTGGGCAGTCGCCGCGCGAGGTCTCGCAGCGTCGTGTCCGCGAAGACGACGAACGGTGGCACCCCGCGCTCGGTCGCCAGTTTGCGACGGACACCGCGCAACACGTCGAACAGCCCACGATCGACTCCTTCCCACGCGGCCGCTTCGGTGCGAGTCCCCCGCGCCGCTTTAGTTTTCTTCTCGGCGGGGCGGAGCAAGTGCGGAGCCACTTCGCCTCGCAGCACCTGCCAGCCCTCGGGCGTCACCGCGAGAACTTGAAAATCTCCCGATCGAACTGCGACACGCTTCATGTAGTTCTGTGAAGCGAGCTGCTCGATCCAATCCTGAACGTGTGACTTGGAATGCTCCTTCAGCAAGCCATAGGTGCTGAGTTGATCGTGCCCGCTGTCCATGATGCGCGCCTCTTGCGAACCGGTGAGTACCTGAGCGACGTAGCCCGCTCCAAAACTCTCCTTCAGCCGCACGACGCACGACAGAATTTTCTGGGCGAGGATTTTCGAGTCGGCCACCAGTTCGAGTTGGTCCAAGCAGACATCGCACGCGCCGCAGTTGTCGCCCGGGTAACTCTGGCCGAAGTGTTCGACCAGAGCCTTGTGGCGGCAGACGACGCCGTTGCAGAACCGCTCCATCGCACGAAGGCTGTCGTCCGACTGCTTGAACGCGTCGGCGGGAAGATCGCTGAGCATCTTCCGCCATGTGATGAAATTGGCCACGGTCCAGAACAGCCAGCAGTCGGCGTCGAGACTGTCGCGGCCCGCGCGGCCGGTCTCTTGTTGATAGTGTTCGAGCGACTTGGGCGAACCCGTGTGAACCACGAACCGCACATCGGACTTGTCGATCCCCATACCGAAGGCGACCGTCGCGACGACAATCTGAATGTCGTCGTTGAGGAACTCATCCTGATGCTTGTGACGATCGTGGTCAGACAGCCCCGCGTGATACGGCTTCGCCTTGTAGCCCGCTCGCGACAAAGCCTCCGCAATGTCATCGACCTCGCGCCGCGAGATGCAGTAGACGATCCCGGATTCACCGGGGTGCGAGTCGATCACCTGCCGGACCTGCTTGAGAATGTCGCTCTTCCGCACCACGCGATAGACGAGGTTGGGGCGGTCAAACGAACCGACGAGTTGCTCGGTGTTTCGCAATCCCAACTGCTGGACAATGTCGTCGCGAACCTGTTGTGTCGCCGTGGCCGTGTAGGCGTGAACGCCTGCCTTGGGAAACCGCGTCCGCAGTTGTTTCAGCATCCGGTACTCGGGCCGAAAATCGTGACCCCACGCGCTGATGCAGTGGGCTTCGTCGATCGCGAAGAACGAGACCTTGGCGTCGTCGAGGAACGACAGCATCTTCTCCGTGCAGAGCCGCTCGGGGGCGACGTAGAGCAGTTTCAACTCGCCTCGTCGGACGCGTTCGGCCACGCGGAGGAGTTCGCGCGGCGGGAGCGAGCTGTTCACTCCAGCCGCCGGAATGCCGCACTCGATCAGCGCATCGACCTGATCCTTCATCAGTGAGATCAACGGTGAGACAACCACGGCCAACCCCGGCATCGTCACGGCGGGAGCTTGAAAGCAGATCGACTTTCCGCCGCCCGTTGGCAGCACGACAACCGAGTCACGGTGTTCGACGACCGCCCGCATCGCTTCCGCCTGCAACGGTCGAAAAGAATCGTAGCCCCAGTAGTGGAGCAGGGCCTCGCGGAGTGGTGTCATCGGATCGGCGGAGATGTTCGCGGCAGCAGTCACGGGGGAAGTCTCTTGTTCCCTCCAGCCGTGGCAAGCACCGGGACTTCGATGAGCTGGGCAGAGAGCGTGTGTGGACGCTCTTTATACTCGACTCGGACATCGCATCAACGGCCGGGCGGGGCACAAAATCAATCGACCGTGGCGAGGACGCGATTCAGCCGCGCGTCACTTTTCCTCCAGCCACAACAGCGTCCCATCCTTGTCCCGGCCCCGGATGGCGTCGGCGATTTCGCGACGAGCGGGATCGGCCTTCGCGTTGGGGACCACGCCGAGCAATTGCATTTCCTCGGCCAACATGCAGCGCACACGCTCGGACAGGTTCTTCATGACCTTCGACAGGAGCTCTTCCGGAGCGGTCTTCATGGCGAGGGCCACGGTTCGCTGTTCAAGCTGCGAGAGGATCTTTTGCACCGAGCGATCTTCGATGCGTATCAGGTCCGTGTAGTCGTACAGCAGGTCGTCGATCTGCTTGGCCAGCTCGGGGTCCGATTCGTTCAGCACGCCGATCAGACGAATCCGCTCTTCCCGCTCAAATTTTTGCAGGAGGTTAACGAGATCTTTGAAGCGAGTATCCCCTTGTTCGGCCGCTGCGGGATCGACCGCGCGACACGCTCGGGCAATCGCGTTGAGAACGCCCTGTACAACACCGGGGTTGACCTGTTTCGTCTCCGTCAACAATACAAATGTTTGTTGACGCACCTCGGGCGGCAACTGCTCCATCACCCGGCTCGTAACCTCAGGAGGAAGCTGTTTGAGTACGAGAGCCATCACGCTGGGAGGCTCCCGCTGCAAAACGATCGACATTACGGCTGCCGGAGTCGCCTGGAGTTCCCGCAGCGGATCGTCGAAATGAACGGCTGCGGCAGGTGCGGACGCAGTTGGAACATCGTCTGCGGGAGCAGCGAATTCAGTGGAGGCGGGTCGTGAAATCGACGGCGCGGCGGAAGTGGCAACACCGGCTTGCACGCGGGCCAACAGAGGGGAGTTGTCCACAGTGGCTCGAACATCCTGTTGAAGCTCGCGAAACTCTTGAAGCACCTGCTCGGAAAGGGCGGCGAAATCGGATCGCTTCGTCAGAGCTGTCATGGCGGCATTGAGTCGCTTGGCGTGTTCGGGGCCAACCATCTCCAAGATTTTGGTCAACGAGAGAGGCGAGAGTTGCTTCAGGAGCAACGCGGCCTTGTCGATGTTGGTGGGTGGTTTCAGAGTTGGACTCAACATAGTCCCCTTCGTCGCATTGCCGTCAAAGTTGCCATAACGGAAGACTTCGATTCGTACGGTTGGAACCTGTCCAAAACAAAGTCGTCTTTCGCTCCGCGAAAGAACGCTCGTTCGCGGAGCGAAAGGCGACAAACGGCGGAGTAATTCATCAACAGGTCGTTAGCGGGAGAGCGGCGAAGGTTTACCATCCTCGTTTAACTGCGGGAAGAGCGTGTTGTTCGAGTGTACGGCGGCTTCCGCCTCTCAACTCGGCCAGCGCCTTCGTGCCGCTTATCGCGATGGGGTCAAAGCCGCGCCTAGTCGATTGGCAGAGGTGGCAAGAGTTGCCCTTCGCTGTCGCGGTCTGACACGGCAGATGAAGCGTCGTCAGGCGCTGGCGACGGTGGGAATGGCAATGATTCCAACTGTGGCGATGGAGCTGGCGGGCCAGCGACGGTGACCGAAACGGAATTTGATCTTGGCGACTGAGTTACCTCCGTCGAATTCGGCTGAGCAACAAGCGGCGCGGCATCTGTTGTGGGAGCCAGCAACGCAAGGATGTGCTGGTCTTGATCGGTGAACCGGAGCGCGGCTTCCAAGAGGGATGGCGCGCGCGCGTCGTCATCGAAATGCAGCCAGAGTCCCAATAAAAACAGGCGATCCGCGTCGTGAAGGTCTTCACGCACCCAGCCGGTGATCTGTCGTTGAATAGATTTTCTCACAATAACGCTGTCTGGACCGAACAGCGTTGTGAGCCGATCCTCCGAAGAGGCGGCTGCCGGATCAAGTGATAACGCCCGCTTGAACTCACGCACCGCCAGAGGAAATCGTTGGAGTGCCGTGTGCGCGAAGCCCAGCCGCAGATGAGCCTCCGCCCGGTCTTCCGCCGCATCAACCGCGTTCCGATAGTTGAGGCAGGCTTGAGGCCAGTGCCCCGCTTGCAGCTTCACATCGCCCGCAGCTTGCTGTTCGAGACTGAGTTGCCGCGATACGGGACTTGATAGGGGGGCGTCGATGATCTCAGTGGTGGGGCTGATTGAGGCGTTACTGATCAAACGCGACGAACCGTTGGGAACGTGAACTGTTGTGCGAACCCGCTGGTTACTGCGGGACCGAGCTGTGTCCCCAGCGTTGTCGTCGGTTGGAATGGGTGCAGGCAATAACATCGGGCCGGCTTCAGGCCACATCGGCTGCACGGCCGAATGTCGCATGAAAGCGGGCGGATTGCGGTAAACCCCGTAACCGAGCGGCCACGGGAACGGCAAACCGTACAGCGACGAAATTCCGTCTCCACCTTGCTCCGGCAGTGTCCCACCAAGTGACAAGCCAGGTCTGGGGTAGCCCAGCCACGGGCGCGGATAATGGAGTTGATACTGGTACTCCACGACCGGCACATGGGATGAGGTGGGCAACTGCTGGGCCTTTGCCGATCGGGCGGCTCCCGCAGCAACAACGATCAAAAGACAAGAGAAGCAACGCATGGCAAACCTGCAACGGAGAACTGAATCGCACGAGTCGAATCATTGCGCGGCGCTCTGACGGTGGTCAACGAGCGATTCTAAGGTGTCGCAGAGTTGCCGTCTTTCGCGCGGGCGGTGCGCGTTCTGCCGACACGACCGAGACGAAGCCGGAACGCGACAGAGGGGGCCGAGAATCAATCCGAGAATCCTCTTTGGTCCCTCTCTTTACAAAACTTGTGCTGAAGCTGAATCAGTGTTCAAACCGACGTTGTAGAGGGCATTTCAAAACCTGTTTTTGTCTCGAAAAACTAGCCCGACGCGCAAGC
>JAYVDI010000264.1:0-38741 GCA_043749505.1 Schlesneria sp.
CGGAGGGCTGACGCCGCCCCGCTCGGAAAGAGGAGGGTGGCTAACGCCCGAGGACATCCGTCCTCACACACCCGGCTCGGACTTCTCGGACGGAGTTTCGGCGACGGCTTTGTTCAGTGCTTTGAGGTAGGCGAGCGCGCTCGCCTCAATGATGTCGGTACTAACCGCTTTGCCGTGGTAGCGGCGGCCGAGGTAATTGATTTCGACGGTCGCTTCGCCTTGAGCGTCTTCGCCGCCGGAGACCGCTCGGACTTGGTAGTCCTTCAGTTCGGCGGTGACTCCGATGATCCGTTCCATCGCTTTGCAGACAGCATCGACGGGACCATCGCCGATGGCGGCGTCTCGGTACGACTTCGGTTCGATGGCGTTTGATTCATCTCGCAATTCAACCGTCGCGGTGGGGATCGTTCCCGTTCCGGCGGCGATGTGAAACTGAACGAGCTTCCAGCGTTCGGCCGTGACGTTCGCCTGCTGGTCGATGAGGGCCACGATGTCGGCGTCGTAGACGTGCTTCTTTTTGTCGGCCAGCGCGATGAAGTCGTCGAAGACTTTCTGGAGTTGAACTTCGTCGAGCGTGTAACCGAGTTCCGTGACTCGGGCACGAAAGGCGTGCCGGCCCGAGTGCTTGCCGAGAACCATGTTCTCACCAACGAAGCCAACATCCTCGGACTTCATGATCTCGTACGTCGCACGGTTCTGGAGCATCCCGTGCTGGTGGATTCCCGCCTCGTGGGCGAAGGCGTTCTGACCGACGATCGCTTTGTTCCGCTGGACCAACATCCCGGTGATGCTCGACACGAGGTGACTCGTCTTGCAGAGCTTCGGCGTGTTGATGCGCGTGTTGACGCCGTAGTAATCGTGCCGTGTCTTGAGGGCCATCACTATCTCTTCGAGGGCCGCGTTGCCCGCTCGTTCACCGAGACCGTTAATCGTACATTCGACCTGCCTCGCCCCAGCCTCAACCGCTGCGAGGCTGTTCGCCACCGCCAGGCCAAGATCGTTGTGACAGTGCGTACTGATGACGGCTTGGTCGATGTTCGACACATGTTGCTTGAGGTACGAGATGACATTGAAGTAGTGCGTCGGCGTGGCGTATCCGACCGTGTCGGGGATGTTGACGGTGGTCGCTCCGGCCGCGATCGCCTTCTCGACGACCTCGCACAGAAAATCGAGTTCGGTTCGCGCGGCATCTTCCGGCGAGAACTCGATGTTGTCGCAGAACGACTTCGCCATCTGCACATGCTCGACGGCGGCCTTCACGATTTCCTGCTCGGCCATCTTCAGTTTGTACTGCATGTGAATCGGGCTGGTGGCGAGGAAGACGTGAATGCGCGGCTTGGCGATTCCCTTGAGGGCTTCTGCAGCCCGTTCAATGTCGTCCTTGCGGCACCGCGCGAGTCCACAGATCGTCGTGCGATCACCAAACTTTTGAGCGACCGCTCGCACCGCTTCAAAGTCGCCCGGCGAGGCAATCGGGAACCCGGCCTCGATGACATCGACGCCCAGCTCAACGAGGGCCTCGGCCACTTTGAGCTTTTCGGGCATGGTCATGCTGCAACCGGGAGACTGCTCGCCATCGCGGAGCGTCGTGTCGAAGATCGTGACGGTGTCGTTCATGGTGGATGGTCTAGGGTTGAAGGTCAGGGGTTGCAGGGCGTGGTCAATCGGTGTGGCCTTTCTCTGGCCCTCAACCTTCGACCCTCAACCCAACGAAAAAACCCCAAGGCCGCGAGGCCTTGGGGTGAACTGGTGCATTCGATGCGACTGGACGTTCCCCGGACCTCGCGTTTCAGCGGGTAAGCAGCAGGCCGAGGAGTAGGAGCGATTCGTATTTCATAATGGCGTCTGGGACACGGTGAACTCAAAACAGGTTCGTCACAATTGTGGTGGGATGGTATCGGTGCTTTTGAGGTCGGTCAAGAACGTGCGTCGAGGTGAATCGTTGTAGGGTGCGTGGAGTCTTCGGTACACACCGCAATGAAAGCCGCCCGTCTTCAATCGGTGCGTTCCAAAGACTCCACGCACCCTACTTGTCTGTTCAAGCCCGGCGTTTGACGATCAGCAGTGTCGAATCATCCGGCGGGAGTGGTCGGCCGTGAAACTGCTGAACGGCGTTGCGGACGGCGGCAACGATTTCAATGGCCGAGGCGGCGCGGTGACTGAGTACCAACTGCTGAAGTCGCTCATTGCCGAACATCGTGCCGTTGGAGTCGCGAACTTCAATGCAGCCGTCGGTGCCAAGGACGAGCAGGTCGCCAGGATCGAGCATCAAATGAGGCCACGTCTGCCCGGACAAAACTCGAGGAAATCCGAGCGGCAAGCGCGTTGCATCGAGTCGCCGAAACGTGCCCGCCGCCGTGTCGAGATGGAGCGCGGGGGCGTGGCCGGCGTTGGCGAAATGAACTTCGTGCGAAGTTGGATCGAGCGCGACCAGGAGAAACGAGATGAACTGCGATTCCTTGAGGTCCGGCGCGATCGACTCCGCCAGCAGATCGACGATGCGGTCGGGATCGGCGAGCGTCTTCGTGAGGACATGCAACATCGCGCGCAGTGAGGCCATGATCAGCGACGCGCCCAGTCCGTGACCGCTCACGTCACCGATGACGAAACCGACGCGACCATCCGCCAGCGGCAGCCAATCGTAGTAGTCGCCGCTCACGAACTCGGCCGGCTGCCACCATGCGGCGACTTCATATCCCGCAATGTTTGGCAGCGTGTCGGGGAGGAACCCACGTTGGATGCGTCGGCCCATCTCCATCGCGTGTTCGAGTTCGTGCGCGTGCCGGGCCTCCTCTTGAAGACGCCGACGTTCGAGAGCCGTCGCGGCGTGAGCGGCAAACGCGCGGATCAATTGCTCGTCGAAGAGACCGAACCCCGCGTCGGCTTTATTGAGGAGTTGCAACACGCCCACGAGTCGCTCGTCGATGTTCGAGATCACCGGCGCGCAGAGGATGTTGCGAGTGACGAATCCCGTGCGGCGATCGACGGAGGAATCCCAACGCTCGTCGGAGTCTGGCTGCGGGACGTGAACGACCTGTTGATGGCGTGCAACCCAGCCGGTGATCCCCTTGTCGAGGCTGTGTCGGATTTCGTTGATCTCCAATTCGGTAGCGACGCGCGTGTAGAGTTCGCTCTGAGCACCATCGATCACGAACAGACTGGCCCGTTCACAATCGACCGCATCGCAAACGCTGTTGGTCACGATTTGCAAGATGCGGTCGAGGTCGTTCTCAGTCGCCAACCGCAACGCCAAATCGAGCAAGTGCGACAGCGCGGCGGTGCGAGGATCGCCGAGAGCAACCAACGAGTGCGCGTGTTCCGTGAGAGCGGTCGTCATGAGTGGCGTTCCTTCGCGAAGTGTCAGCGAGAGGTCGTGAGTCTACTCGACGCAACTTGAACCAGCGACGTGAGAATGATCTCCCCTCGAAGCCTGACGCGCAAGCGCACGGCGGACAGCAACTGTTCCTTCGCTTGCGCGTCAGGCTTTGAGGTCAGGAGCTACGAATCGGCGGAGAGCGAACCGATGGTGACTGTTGTCGGTGCGGTCCCGAGTCGCTCGTCAATCCAAGTCGGATCGACGAAGCGGCGGAGCAGCCAGCGGAAAGTGTGTTCGATCCGAGCTTCGGTCACGGCACGCGCAGGATCGGTGATCACTCCCACTTCATCGGTCAGTGCTTGAAACGACCGTTCTTCAGACGTGTCCGTCCAAACGAACCCCTGCAATTCGAGTCGCGTTGGCCAGCACTCTTTCTCCGCGATGAAGTTGACTCGATCCTGAATGCGTCTCCCCCAGACGACACCAAACGTGTCGAAGAAGTCCAACCAAAGTTGGTCGAACCGATTGGCGACATGTACGCTGCGGCCTCGCGCGCGACTGGCGAACAGAACGGCGGCCACCAGCAGGCCGGTGCTCCAAAATCGCGACGACTCGCGATCCGCCAACCATACGGGAGACACGGCCGACGACGAGACTACGAGGCACGCACACGCGGTGGCGAAGCACAGCACCGGCAGCGTGAACCGCGTGCCACAGTAGTTGCCCGTCCCCATGATCAAGACCAATAGGTAAGCGACAAGTTGCGGTGCCTCCAGTTGGAGACCTCTGAGTTCGCTGCCTTGCAGCCAGAGCGAGAGGACCGGCCAGCCCAACACGAGTAGCAACGGGACTTGAATAAACCACGTCCAGACACGAGTGCCGGGTCGCCTCGATCCAAGCACAGCAATCGGCGGGCAGAGGGCCAGCACAGCCGAGCCGTACCACAGATGATCCGCTAAAGATTTCGAGGCAACTCGCAAACTGAGGTCGCTCACCCAAGAGACGGTCCAGGCGACGAACGCGATCACCCCCCACGTCCATGCCGAATGGAGAGTCGTCGCGCGAAAAGCACGCCGCGCGGAGTAGAGGACTTGCCCCACAAGCGCGAGTCCAACCGAGACAACAATGACGGTGATCGCGGTCAGGGGAATTGTTCCATGTGGGAGTCTTTCACCAATTGGGAGCTTTGTTTAACCGCGTGGGCAACGCGATAGGGTACGTGGAGTCTTCGGAACGCACCGTCGTGAGAACAACCTGCTCCTGCCGGTGCGTTCCGAAGACTCCATGCACCCTACAGCGACACTCGGACGTAAATGATGCACAGCCCGTAAGCGAAGCAATCTTGGCCGCGAGCGAATCAACTCCGGACAACCGATACAGGCGGCAGGTTGTCTCACAGTCCCCGCCACTTTTCAAATCGAAATCGTTTGACTGAGCGGAATAGCTTGCCCTGTCCGAAAACTTAGTCAGTGACGCAAACCTTGTGTCCAAGGATATGTCGAGGCCACCAGACAAGGTGTCCGGATGAGTGCTCGACAGTCCATCACGTTCCACGGCCCGCTTCTGTAGGAGAGACTAAGATGAAATTTGTATGGATGACCGCCGCGCTGGTTTGTTTTGCCAGCATCAACAGCGCCGATGCCGGCCTGTTCCACCACCGCAGCAACGGCAACGGCTGTGGCTGTGCTCCAGCTTCGTGTGCCGCTCCAGCTCCTAGCTGTGCAGCTCCCGCTGCTTGTGCTCCTAGCTGTGCCGCTCCTGTCGCTTGTGCTCCTAGCTGTGCCGCTCCTGTCGCTTGTGCGCCAGCCTGTGCCGCTCCCGCCGCGACCTGTGCCCCAGTTTGCAACTCGGGTTGCAACAGCGGTTGCAATCGTGGCTGCCACAAGTCGCACTGCTTCAAGATGCCTAAGCTCTGCATGCCCAAGATTCGTTGCTGCAAGGTTCGCAAGAGCTGCTGCAACACGGGTTGCTCGACCGGTTGTGCTCCGACCTGTGCCGCTCCAGCGGCTTGTGGCCCAACCTGTGCCGCTCCAGCCGCTTGCTGCCGCTGAGCTGTCACGCACCGCTCAACCGGTGCGAAGGTTTGAATCGGTTTGAAGTTGATGATGACGATTGAGTGACCGTAACCCGTCCGCGAGGACAGTCGACAGAATCGTGATGGGACGCGGAAACGTGAGGCAACGTCTGGGGGAGGCAACTCCCCCAGACAAGTCTCTCGCAACGACTGCTGACTCGAAGAGTTCGCTCTTCCCCGTCGAGACGACTCCAACTTGTGGCCCGCAAGCCGCAAACGAGGCTCGTCCCGCAAAGTTGGCAGTGAATGCCTTCGACCGATGGCCGCAACTCAACGGGCTGTCGAAACAAATCTGACGAAACATGAGAGGTGGCGGATCCCAAATGGGGCCGACACCTTCTCGTGCTTCTTTGGGTCTAGGAAGTGATTGAATCTTGGCCCGCAGGCCGAACAGACCAACACGCCACGAGCAGCCTGTTGTTAGACCAGTAAGTCAGTGGCAACTTCACCGCCGGGGACCACTTTGTACGGGCGTTGGAACTGGTCGAAGATTTCAGTCTCGGGAGCGATTCCCAGCGCGTGGTAGATCGTCGAGATGATGTCGCCGGGAACGAGCGGGTGAGTGGCGGGGAAAGCTCCCGTGCTATCGCTGGTGCCGTAAATCAGTCCGCGCTGAAAGCCGCCGCCGGTCATCATCAGGCTGTAGCAGAAGTTCCAATGGTCGCGGCCTCCTTGGTTGCCGTTCACTTTCGGAGTCCGTCCGAAATCGCCCAGCACGGCAATCAGCGTGCGGTCGAGCATCCCGCGCGCGGACAGATCATCGACCAAGCTGGCATAGGCGGCGTCGAGTTGCGGCAGCAGCGTCGTCTTGAGTTTTTCAAAGTTGCCACCGTGCGTATCCCATGTCGCGTTGGCATCGGGTGCCCATGAGATCGTGACGACGCGCGTCCCGGCTTCGATCAGCCGTCGCGCGAGGAGTGCGCTCTGCCCATAAATATTTCGGCCATAGCTGTCGCGGAGCGAGGCCGCTTCGTCCGACAGCCGGAATGCGCGCTGAGTCTCTTCGGAAGAAAGAATGTCCAGCGCGCGGCCCTGCATCTGCGACATCTCGACCGCCGCCGAACGCACTTCCCCCCGCGCCGCACCGGTCGCTTCAAACAACTGCCGACGCAAAGCCAACCGGTTCGTCGTAACTTCGGTTTGCAGAGTCAACTCGGGGACGCGGAAGTCGGCCGCATTCGGGTCGTGCAGCACGAACAGCGGATCGTAGGAGTGCCCCAGAAAGCCGCCGAAGAAGCCGGGCTGAGGCGGCCCTCCTGCCCCCTCTTTGGTGATGTATGGCAGCGTCACTTGAGGCAACACGGTCGGTGCCGTCGGTCGCAACTTGGCCATAATCCCGCCGAGACTCGGGTGGTCGGTGGACTTCGTTCCGCCACCCTGTTCACCGCGATCGTGACCGGTCAACGACGCATAGACCGCCGCCGCGTGCGAGTTGTTGACCGTGTGATTCATCGAACGAACGACCGTCGCCAAGTGCATCTGCTTCGCCATGCGCGGCAGATGCTCGCACATCTGATAGCCGGGAAGTGAAGTCGCAATCGGCTGGAACTCACCGCGAATCCCCTCACCGGCGTTGGGCTTCATGTCCCACATGTCGAGATGACTGGGACCGCCGTTCAGAAACAGCAGGATGACGTTGTCGGCTCGGGGACGGAGGTGGCCGCGGTCGGCGGTCGCTTCGTTCGCGAGGAGCCTTGGCAACGACAGACCCATCCCGGCTAAGCCGAGACTCCCGACTTGTAATACCCGGCGGCGCGAGACTGCATCGCGACGCGCGGCTTGTTCAATGTTTGAGTGTGTCATAGTGAAATCCTTGATTAGCAAACTCGACAACACCACAAGGGATACCTCACGATTCGACCAGCGGCAATCCCAGCGAGTGCGTGACTCTGGGCGTCAGCCTCTTGCTCTTCGTTTCTGAGCGGGGGACGTGAGTCCCCTGGCTCCGTGTTGATCGACATCGGGGCTGACGCCCAAGAACCAGAGGACTCACGTCCCCCGCTCAGAAAGTCATCGGCCTCATTGCGGCCGGCGACATCAGACAATGGCGACTCGCGTTGGTCGCTCGGGGTTGAGTATGCTGACGCCGCGTGAGGAAGCTCTGTTGTTGAGAAAGTCCGCGGCGAAGAGTGTCTCTCTGGAGTCGATCATGGTTGCTCGTCGAGTCGTCTCTGTTTGTTGTCTTGCGGGACTGGCTGCCGCGCTGGTGATGACCTCGCCGCAGTGGTCCCTCGCTCAGGGGAATGCTGCGAAGGAGAAGCCGACTCCCAAAGCGAAGCCGATGCCGCGCGGGAAGGGTATTCCTGCCGAGACTGCCCCCGGCGTGCGCGACTACTCGTCGAAAAACTTTTTGTTGCACACGGATCTCGCCGCAGACGATGCCAAGGAACTGCTGACTCGATTGGAGACGATGCTGATCCTCGTATCGCGCTACTTCGGAAAAGCCAACGCGCAGACAATCGAGATGAACGTGGTTCAGGACCAGAGCAATTGGCCGAATGGTTCGATTCATCCGGATGCAATCGCGAGTATCGAAGGGAAGGCGGGAATCACGCTCAGCCTGACGATGGGCCAACGCAACGCTCTCGGCCAGACACGCATCACGGCGGCGAAATCCATCGTGTGGGCGGTCGCAGATCGCGGAACACCGCAACACGAAGCCGTTCACGCTTATTGCCATCAGGCATTCGGTCGCACCGGCCCGACGTGGTACGCCGAAGGGATGGCGGAGATCGGCCAGTACTGGCGTGAGAAGGATGAGAGCGTCCGCATTCACGATGGGGTGTTGCAGTACCTCAAGTCTGAAGAACCGAAGGAACTGACCGAGATCACCGCGCCCGGCCAACGCACCGGCGATAGCTGGCAGAACTATGCGTGGCGGTGGGCGCTGTGCCATCTGCTGGCGGGAAACACCAATTATCGAGACCGCTTCAAGCCACTCGGCCTCGCGCTGCTGAACGATCAGCGGACGAGCTTTGAAGACGTGTATGGTCCGATGGCGAAGGAGATCTCGTTTGAATACGACTTCTTCCTGAAGCATCTCGATCAGGGCTATCGTGTCGATCTGTGCAGTTGGGATTGGAAAACGAAGTTCACGCGGATCAAGGGATCGTCGCTGACGACCGCCAAGGTTGAAGCAGCTCGGGGCTGGCAGGCGTCACGGGTGCTGGTCAAGACGGGCGACAAGCTGGCGTTCACAACGACCGGCGAATGGACGTTGGCGAAGGACGCGGGCAAGGTCTCCGCCGATGGGCAAGACGATGGCAAGGGAAAACTCGTCGGCATTCTCTTTAGCGACTACCGCCTGTCCGAGCCATTCGAGTTGGGAGCGTCAAGCGATTGGGAATCGCCGGGCGATGGCAACCTCTTCCTGCGCTGCCGCGATGACTGGGGTTCGCTGGGCGACAACAGCGGAACAGTGACGGTGAAATTCAAACTGTCGGAATAGACGACGCGAATGCTCGATGCCTTGTTTAACCGCGTGGGCAACGCCCCGCGCGCCGAATGCGAAACCGCTTTCCATGTCGCGCGGTACGCGGGGCGTTGCCCACGCGGTTAAACGACCTGAAGTCACCGTCGAGCGAGTGCCAGCCGATGACGTTCGTGGACACGATCAACGTATTTGAAGTCTTCTGGTGGACCGGTTGCGGCATCGTGGTTTTGGCGCAGACGCTGCGGGCTGGTGGCGTTCATCGCGGTCGAGGCTTTGTGTTGGCCGCGACCTTCGTGCTGTTCGGCCTATCCGACGTGGTCGAACTCCAAAGGGGTGCATGGTGGAGACCGTGGTGGCTGCTGGCTTGGAAGGCCGCGTGCATCGCCGTGCTGGTCTCCGCCGCGATCCGGTGGTGGCGCGGACAAGTCCAGACGTAGCACGGGCGGCTCGCCTGTCCCTCTTCGATAGGTAGCCATGTTCTTCGGCGCGAACACGAGCAGGCGAGCCGCCCGCTCTACGGTTCAGCGAGAGTCTTTGCGACGCCGGCGTTTGCTGCGAGCTTTATTTTCATTGTAGGCCACCCAGCCGGACTTCTTCTTGGGCGCGGCCGAGCCATCACCCGTAGGCTCACCTGATGTGGCTTCGTCGTCGGTGGTCTTGTCCGTTTCCAATGCGTCGTCAGCAGAGACATCTTCTTCTACATCGTCCTCGGCCAGATCGTCATCGACCGGCTGAGTGTGATGTGACGCGGGATTGAGTGGCGCGGCGTCACGTTGATTCGACTGGCCGCGTCGCGGCCAACCCCAGCCTCCACGACGATTCCCTCGCTGCAGTCGCTCTTCGCGCTGCTCTTCAGTCAGCAAGGATTCGTCAAGACTCGTCTCATCAATATCGATCTCTTCCGAAGCGACCTCATCGAGCGATGAGTCCTCCCGGCGAGTCGATTTGTATTCGGTTCGTTCACTTGCCCGGCGTTCGCTGCGTTCGCGGGTGACTCGTTCACGCTCCTGCTTCTCACGCAACAGACGCTCACTCAGCAGCCGCTCGCGCTCGATGCGTTCACGTTCGAGTCGTTCGGAGTTCAGTCGAACTCGCTCCGTCTCCAATCGAACACGCTCGCGATCCGCCTCCGCGCGCGACCCCTCTCGTTCGGCTCGCTGCAACGCCTCTCGGTCTTGAGCTTCACGCTCGCGTTCTCGGTTGAGCTGCTCTTGCCGTTTGAGTTCCTGCTGCTGGCGATCCTGTTCATCACGCAGCAGACGCTCGCGGTCTGTCCGGTCTCGCTCAAATCGCTCCCGCTCGACACGGTCGGTTTCGAACTGTGAGCGATCCCGCTCCAATCGAATCCGCTCGCGATCGGCTTCCGCCCGCGAGGCGTTCCATTCGGACTGAGCGTGAGTCTCACGATCTCGTTCGAGCTGTTCTTGTCGCTCAATCTCCAATTCAGACTGCTGGCGCTGAAGCCGTTCTCGCAACTCCTGCTCGCGGGTCAGGCGGTCTCGTTCCACTTCGACGCGCGCGATCCGTTCACGGGTATCTGACGAAACAATTGAGGCTGAAGCGGACGTGCGGGAGGAATCCTCGGGTTCGCGAGTCGTCGCGGAGTTTGTGGTGTCAGTTCGCGAGGAGAACTGTTCGATCTCCCGCTCCCACTCGGCGAGCTTCGAGGCATTCGCACTCTCGTCGAGTTCGGTCGCTTGGGAAGATCGAGCTTGGCTCAGTGTAAAGACCGAACTGTCGGAGTGGTTTCGAGGCCGCCGTTCATCACTAGCAACGCCACGGTTGGACTCATCACCATCGGCGGCTTGTTCGGGATCGAGCGTGTCGAGAACGTGCTCCGTGTCGCTCTGTTCACGCAGCAGCGAGGCATCGTTGACAACGGTGTCCCGAGAGATTTTGTCTGCTGTGCGCTGGCGTGCGGTCCACGATTGCAACGCGGTTGCTTGCGACAGTTGCCTCGAATGGAGTTCGTCGTCGCTCAGTGGAACGGGAACGGGCGGCGGCACCGAAACGTAAGGGTCGCGACGATAGAGAACCGAAGTCGCGACCGATCCGGCATCGCGACCGGTGGCGGCAATCTCTTCGCGCAGGTCGGTCTGTCGTTCTTGCTCCGCAAACTGGCGCAAGGCTTCCTCGACAGAGACGAGTGACCGGTGTTCGACTGCCGCAAACGAGGGGCTGGAAACGAGGAGAGTTCTCTGACGCGCGAGCCGCTTGATACGGCGATCTCCCAGCGTGAAGGCGAGCAACGTCACGAGCAGTGCCAGTCCCATCGCGGTCACCACGCCAACCATGTATGGGAGTATGGCATCGGTCGGCGGGACCGAATCGGCCAAACGAAACGGTGCCAGCGTGGTGGCAATCAACGTCGGTGCGACGTGAAAGCCGCCTCGCGACGGATAGGCTTCTCGCTTGAAGAAGTAGCCGGTTACTCGAACCGGTCTGCGAATGTCTTCACCCGGTGTCAGTGTGTGCGGCAGTCGTGTGCAGACGACTCGGTAAGGATGCGGCTGCGAGTCGCCCGTAAAGATCCACGCTTCGTACAGCGTGGTGAGACCCAAGTCGTTGGGACCGGCATCGAATTCGTAGAGCCGCCAGAGATCGCCTTGAATCGTGAGCGGTTCGCCACGAAAGCGATCCGGCTCGGTCATCAGGTTGACGTACTGCGTCTCGGTCGTGGACGCGAGTTCCAGTTCGTCCGGCGCGACGCGCTGAACGTGCCCGAGCAAACGGTAGTACGCATCGGACTCGTCACGCCGAATGCCGACCGTGTTGTCACGCACAGACGACAGAACTCGTTTGTTGAACCGCGTGTTGCGGCGAGCCTCTGCCCGCTCGCGAGCTGCCGCGTCGGTCGCCCACTCCCCTCCCCGCTCGGCTTGCTCATCGAGCCACTCTCGCGAACGCTCGACCGGCAGTTCAAACCGTTCCGGCAAAGTTCCGTCCGAGGGCGCGATGGTGACTTCATCCGATCTCAACCCGCGCTCATCCTCTTGGCGGATGTTGAAATCGACATTGAAGTCGGCGTCGCGCGGCTGGCTGCGGGTTCGACCTGCCGGAGCCTCAGGTTTCTTCGCAGGGTCCGTGAAGATCACGTTCACGACCAGCACCAACATCGCAATCATCACGAAGAACGACAGCGTTCTCTGTTGAGCGCGACGACTGGAGTGAGCTGGCGTGGATTGCGAGGTCTCGAATTGCATTGCAGACCCGGCCGAGAGGAGATGGGAAGTTGAGGGAGTTACGGCATCCAAACCGCCTGCCAACCCGTGCGGCACAGTTTATCAGCTTCCACTATTCTCACAACGTGAGCATTGCCATGAGAGGTCAATCCGGAATGGTTGTCTCCAAAGTATGGAAAGAGCCGCCTCCGCACGCTCTGGGCCCAAAGGCGAAATCTACCTCGCACGGCCATGAGTGCGATGTTCGAGGCGAACCGTGTGCCGTAAGGCCACGGGTGGGTTTCCTCCTCGAAGTCAAGAACCCGCGGCCTCACGGCACGCGGCTCGCCAAACTCTCAGCTTGGGCCACGAGAGGTATATTATTGAGGCTCGACGGTGTTCGGACTCACCCAGTATTCAGAACAAGATGGCCTCAACCTGACGAGCAGCCTTAGTTGCAATCCTCCGCGCGGGCGATAACATGCCCCGCCGACTTGGGTGCTTGAGGCGTGTTGCTTCGAGAGAATAGGGAAGACGGTTTGAATCCGTCGCGGTCCCGCCGCTGTATCCGGGGACGAACGCCGCAAACGCCACTGAGATTGGATTCTTGGGAAGGCGCGGCTAGTAGAGTGATCCGGGAGCCAGAAGACCTGCCCAGAAGTCGTTCCAATTTTGCTCGCGGTGCTCGCTTCGGACGAGACGCGGCAGTCTGACTGCGCCCTGATGCTGCATACCCGGTGAAGATCCTCCCTTATGAGGTCTCGCTGCGGTTGTGCGCGCTCGGTGCTGAAGGCGGCTGCGACTCGAACTGGCGGCTCCGTGGGACGGTCTTCGCATACGCGACGACCGGACATCGACAACGGAGAATTGTCATGCGACGAGTTCAGTCCCGATCGAATTGCTTTCATGCGCGGCGTCCCAACGGTCATTCAAATCTAGCCCGTTCTCAGCGGCGCGGCTTCACACTGATCGAGCTACTGGTGGTGATCGCCATCATTGCCGTGTTGATCTCGCTGCTGCTTCCCGCTGTTCAGCAGGCGCGCGAATCTGCTCGAAAAACACAGTGCAAGAACAACCTTAAGCAATTGGCGCTAGCCATGCACAACTACTCCGACGTTTATGCCGGCGTGCTGATGTGCTACCGGATTGATGACTCAAAGTTCATCGCCAATGCCTCCGCGTATCCATCCGTTGGACAGGCTCGGTTTTGGTTCGGCAACGTCAACTACGATGAGCCTGTTGCGGCAAAGCAGTTGGATTTCAGTCAAGGACCGTTGGCTCCGTATATGGAGACTAACCGCGCGGCCTTCCAATGCCCCGACTTTGCCGAGTCGCAGGTCGATGTCGTGCGGTTCGGTAAGATGGCGAGCGGCTACGGATTCAATGGCCGCTACCTCGGCTATGGCATCAACTACGATTATTCTTCGTGGCCCGCAGTCACCGCGAAGACCGATTTTCGACGAATGGCCGACGTGACGCAGATGACCAACACCGTCGTCTTCGCCGACAGTGCTCAAGCCGACTTCGCCCTCAAGTTCCAAGAGACCTGGCTGATCGAGCCTCCCAGCCAGAACTATCCGACGACGCACTTCCGCCACACCGACACCGCCAACGTCGCGTTCATGGACGGGCACGTTGAGTCCCGGCCGAGGCACTTCAAGATCGACATCCCCGGTACGAATTACATGAGCGCGTCACAGGCCGGGCGGATCGAAGAAAAACGCCTCGGCTACGTCAGCGACGGCAATCTCGGCGATCCCGCCAAGCAGGACGAAGTCTACGACCGACAGTGACGGCAAAGCTGTACGGCATCGTCAAAATCAGTGTGTGGCTGGGATCGGTGCTTCGCCGCTCCCAGTCACGTGTGAGCCTGTCATCGCTTTTGACAGATCCGTTTCCCGTGGAGTGCGCCACGACGATTTCGGCAAACCGCCGGGGGCCGCGTTTCGTTTCGCGCCCCCCCGGCCATGCGAGACCGTTGGCCGCAGTTCAACTTCATCTCACCCACTCTTCATCTGGAAATTCCTCGACCATGCGCGACTATCGAATTTGGATCTCACTTGTCGGTCTGCTGCTGGCCGGTCGCATGCTTTACCCGGCTCTCGCGGGAGATCGAACATCACCGGTACGCGACGAAGAACTGCAAGAGATCGTCTACGTCTGCCGTGACTCCGGTGAGACGTTCGTCTTGCGAGCCAAAGCCTCACCCGAGAAACATCCCACCACCGGACGCCTCACGCTGATGCCCGGCTTGTACTGCGAGAAGTGCCGCGTCTGGAGGGCCTCGCCCCCACTGGATGTCTTGCAGCAAAGTCCCTCCGCCCGACTCTGCCCCAAAACCAGAACGCAGATGACGGTGGATGGCCCGCGACCGGGAAAGAGCTGATCTCCAACTCGATCATCATTAAGCTCGTCACAGAAAGGCGTGAGATGCTTCAATCCAAGCTCGGTCTGTTGGTCGCGTTACTCGCTTACTCGATAGCGATGAAGCTGATGCCGTATGTGCTGCGCAACTGTGACGTGCAACTCGACCCGACGATCTTGTATTACCCGTGGAGCTTCTCGCCGCTGACGGCGGTCTGCCTGTTGAGTGGCGCGTGTCTGGCTGATCGGCGACTCGCATTCGCTCTCCCGTTGGCGGCGATGCTGCTCGGCAACATCGGCATCGGCCTGCTCTCGGGCAAATGGGAGTGGGCGTTCCCTCCTGGAACGTGGTGGGTGACGTATGCCTGCTACGCGGTTGCGATCTGGCTGGGATTGTGGCTGCGTCGCGCCGGGACTCAGAGTCCGCTGTGGACCGCCATCGGCGTGGGTCTTGGCTTTGAAGTCTTCTTCTTCGCGGCGTCGAACTTCACTTACTTCTATGGCAACGCTTCGCTTTATCCGCAGACCTGGAGCGGGTTGGTGGAGTGCTATGTCGTCGCTTGGCCATTCTTCCGTAACGCCCCGCTCAGTACGCTCGCTTTCACCGCACTGTTGTTCGGTCCATTGAGCGTCGCCGTGCCGAGCGAAGACCGGCGACCGGTGAAAGAACTCGTTCCGGCGTCAGCGAAGTAAGAAGGCTCGCCCGGAGTTGTCCGCTTGCCAAGTTCGCTAGTCAGCGAGCGGCAGCGTGATCGAGCGTGAGTTCGTTGCGCTACGAGCAACGGCTTCGGTGAATTCCATATCGCGCAGGCCCGTTGCAAAGTCGTTCCGTTTGACCGCCTCCTCGCCGCGGATCGCCCCGACAAATTCGGCCTCCACACGCCAGCCTCCTAGGTCTTCGTCGGGAATCGTGATCTGTCGCAATTCCGTGTCGCCCATGCGAGAGACGAACACCTGATCGTGTTCATCGAAGATCATCTTCACCGTGCCAAGCGCTCCGTACAAATGCACCTGTTTGCCGGGACCAGTGAGTGTGACGCCACTGAAGTGGTACAGGCCGCTGGCTCCGCTTTGCCCGTATTGAGTCATGACATGGACGCTGTCGGGAACGGTCACACGCAAATCACCGTCGCCGTGAGGGTTCGGCCGTGAGGGCTCAAACGTTTGAGATTGAGCGAACACTCGTTCCGGTTGAGGAATCCAACGCGACACGACTTCGTGCATGATCCCCAAAGACAGCACGTTCACGCCGCTGACTGCTGAATCCTGACGCCAGTGCAAGAACTTGCTGTAGTCGTGGAACTGGTCGTCGGCTCCAGTCACAACCACCTCACGCAGGTCACCGAGAAACCCAGTCTTCACAATTCGCGAAACTTCGGGATCACACTCCAAACCGAAGGGACTTGGCACCAGCATCGCGATCCGGTCGGAATGAGCCGCCGCCGCCGCGACCATCTGCCGTGCTTCGGCCACGTTGCGAGCCATTCGGGCCTCGCAAAGCACATGCTTTCCAGCAGCCAGCGCGGCACAGGTGACCTCGCAGTGCAGGTTCGGCCACGTCCCCACAACAACAGCATCGATCGAGTCATCGGCGATCAGAGCCTGCCAGTTGGGATACTGCCTAGCAATGCTGTAGTCGCGCGCGACGCGCGCAGTTGAATCGGCAGTACGATTGACGACACCAACCAACTCAACATCCGAAATGGCTCGCAAACCCGGGATGTGCCGTCGGCGAGTATTGTCACCCGCCCCCACCAGTCCGATTCGCAAAGCTCGATTCGTCATGCCACACCAATTCTTGCCGACAGGATTCAACGTCAGATCGATTTACCGAATCGACTGACAAACCTGTCCGCCGACCAGAAATGAAGGGGGCGGAGTCTAGCTTCTGTCCACGCAAACAGCCAACGGCAATTGCCACCGAGAACGGTCCAATACTCGAATCGTTGACGCACGGTTAAACCTCACGCGGCCCAAGATGAGAGCTTGGTAAGCCGCATGCCATAAGGCTGCGAGTTCTTGATCCTTGCAGGAAACCCGTGGCCATACGGCACACGGCTCGCTTCAAACGCCTCACTTATGGCCGTGCGAGGCATAATCGACTTACACTCTGTCCTGAAGAAATGCCAAATAGCGCGGATTGAAAATCAGAGACACAAATCAGGTCAAAACATCCTCACCCGTCTAGGGAGTGATTATCGCAATGGCTGGCGTGTGGCGTGCTTCGGATCGAGTGCCTTGATGAGATGCGGCGCGGGGGGAAACCCGGCTGTGGAGGTCGAGACGTTGTCGGACAACACGGTCGAAGCGATCAACTGTTCGCTGAGTTGGCCCATTTCGTGCGAACCGGTGTCGGCGGTACGCAACGGAACCACATCGATCGTCATCGCAGGCTCAAACAATTGGCCCAGCGGTCCGGCGAGCAACTGCGGCAGGAACACGATGTCACTCAGCAGAGCCACACCGATCATCGCCGCCATCAGCCAGCCAAACCGGCTGATAAGCAACAGTTCAGCAGGAACCAGAACCATCAATCCAATGACCACGGCGAGACTGGTCTGCCATGTGGCTGGCCCGCAATGAACGAGTGCATTGATGATCGCGTCACGACGTGGCTGACCATTTTTCAATCCGAATTGCACCCATGTCAGGAAGTGGAGCGTTCCGTCCACGGCAATGCCGAGAGCAATCGACGCGGTAATCATCGCCCCGATATCGATCTTTTGCCCCTGCCACGAAATCACACCAAACACGACCGTGATCGGCACGATGTTCGGAATCATCGCCACCAGTCCGGCCCAGAAATTTTTCAGCATGATGGCAAACACGCACAAGATCAGCACGAACGCCAACCCGAAACTCGTGAAGAGGCTGGTCAGCACTGCTTGCTGAGTCCGCACAAACAGCGGCACGGTGCCGGTGATGGTATGCATCGCACCGGGGTTCAGCTTGAGTACGTCTTGAGCGATCCCATTCACGTCGGCAAGGATTACCGCAAAGTCGTTCTCGGTCATGACGGCGACTTGAGCGGTGATGCGCCAGAGTTCGTCTCCCGGTTGATTGAGCAGGTTGTCACCCGTCGCGGACAAGTCCGAACCCCGTTCCGACACCGTGTAGAAAGCGCGCGCGGACGGAATCTCGCCCTCGCGAATTCGCTGCTGAATCGTGCTGGCCCGCTTATTGTACTTACCTTTGGTCAGGAACCCGGCGTTGGCGTCGGGCCGTTCGGTGACAGGCTGAAAGTCCGCGAGCGATACGGCACCGGTGATCTCATCATGCTTCCGCATCCGCGCGGCAACCTCGCGCACGACCTCCATACGGTCGAGGAAATTCGTCTCCTGTTGCGAGCGGCTGTCGAAACGAATGATCGTCTCGATCGGCATGATTCCCGCCAGATAAGTCTCGATGAACCAATAGTCTTTCGCAATCTGCGCGGTCTCTTGAAAGTGACGAATAACCTTCGTTTCGGCACGAAATCGGGTCAGCCCATAGCTGCAAACCACACAGAGCGACAGAAACACCAAGGACTGAACGACGGGCCAAGTCGTGACGCCCCGCCCAAACATCCGCCAGCCGGGATGATCGAGTTCGTGTTCCGCAGGAGGTCGCCCCGGCCAAAGTTGCAGCAACGAAGGCAGTGCGTACAGCACCATCAAGAGAGACAGCATCGTTCCGATGGCCGCATAGATTCCAAAATCACGCACGGGCGTGAGCGAACTCGTACAGAGCGACACCAAGCCAATCGATGTCGTCAGACTGGCCAAGATGCACGGCTTCCATGATGTCTGCACCGTATCGACGATAGCCGTCGCTTCATTCTTGAACGCCGCATGTTTCCAGTAGTTGGCGACGTGAATGGCACCCGACATTGTCAGCACCATGAGCAGCGTCGGCATCACCACGATGACCATGTTCATCGAGCCGCCCGTCACCGGAACCAATGCCATCGACAGGAACGTCGTGTACAGCGAGACCACCAGCACGATCGTCGCCAACCGAATGTTGCGAACCAGCAGATAGGCCAGCACTGCGCCGACGAGGGCCGAGGTCAGAATGACCGACCGCCGGTGGAGCATCCAGAGGGGTTGGGACTCGTCCCACGCCGCCTTCATAACGGCGTGATTCAACTCCGTCGCGGCGACCGTACTGCCGCCAAGATGCAGTGAGTCGGGGGAGATTCCCACCGATGCGGCCGCGTGCTTGATGACCTCGATCGTTTCCGTCTTATCCGCAACACCAGCGTCAGAGATGGAGAGGGCGATCGTGACCGGTGCCCCTGGCGCAAAGAAGCACCGCTCGACCAACGCCTGTCCCTCACCCTTCGGTGGGACGAACTCGGTCAGCCACTGGGCCACTTCGCGAGTGCGGTCACTGCCGGGACGAATTCCGGGCCATGCGACCTGTAAGTCATGGTCCACCGTCTCATTCGTCAGCATCTTCCCTTCGATGCTCATCACAGCCGGGGCCACCGGATCAGCCTGCTTCTCTCCCTCGACCGCTGTGGGAGCAGGAATCGCGACGAGAGTTTCAAAATCGGGGACCGGTTCGCGAAACGTCAGGGCGATCCCGAACCGGCTCTTCGCCGCCGCAGTCAATTCCTGCCGAGTCCGGCGCAATCGAGACTTGCCCAACTCCGTCAGCCGCAGCTTGAGCGAACCGGCTCCGAGAATGACCCCTTCCAATCTACGAACGGCCTCTTGCGGCTCGACGCCATGCTGTCGCATTGAAGCCAACAACTGACGCGGTTCGACGACGCTGGCCACATGCGGCAGGCCACCGCGTCGTATGCCATCTGCATCGGGGCGACCCGTCAGTTTTTCAACAAATTGGTCAATGCGAGGATCGTTCAGCGAGCTACCGTCCCATGTGACATAAATCCGCTCGTCAATAGGGAACTGCTGATGCGCCCAGCGCAGCACCTTCAGCTCGGAGTCGTTCTCGGGGAGCCACTTCTCAACATCGTTTTCCAGTCGCGTCTGTTTGAGCGCGAACCAGCCGAGCGGCGCGGCGAAGACCATCGCCAGCACGACCCACACCGCGTAGCCATTGCCCCACGGATCACGTTTCTCAAAGAAGTGTTTCATGCGTTCCCTGCAACTCGATCGCGCATCGAGCTTCAGCGGCTGGATTCCATTCGCGGCCACATTGGGGGGAGACATCTTCGCCCCGCCCATTGAATTTGCCGGCGAACACTTCGGCGCAGTCATGCCCGATGTTCACCAACATTCTCAAAGGCGATTATAGCCGGAGAAGCCATTTTGCCGGAAGACCGACATTTTCGTGGCCGAAATCCGGCCCGGTTCAACCAGACCCCAAAGCGGGTATGGTTCAAGATGCCGTGTATTCGGGTATCAGGCATTGGCCCTCGCGTCCCGTCGGCGGAGCGACGGGATGCGAAGGTAACGGTTGCAATTCCAATGCAACCCAACTTGAACCAGGCCCAAAAGCGGATCATTCCGGGCGGGCACCTCGGCGTGGCGGGCCGTCTTCACGATTCGATTGGAAGTTGCGGCGAGGTGGCAGGCCGGGCATCGCCTGCACTCGACGACCGCGCAGGCGAACGCCTTGCACGGCACCCAGAATCTCTTCGGCGTGTTCCGCGGCGACCTGCACGTAACTGACCGTGGCGAGAATTTGAATCGCGCCGATGACGGTTCGCGGGAGACCCGCTTCGTTCGCAATGCAACCCACGAAGTCGCCCGGCGCGATGCCCGAATTTTCACCCACGTTGAACTTCAACCAAACGCCCGACTCGTCAATCCGCGGAGCCGCGCCGCTTGACGCACTCGCGCCGGGGCGACGGGCATCGTCACGCGGTCGTCCGGGCTGAGGGCGATCATCGAACTCGCGACCACTCTCACGCGGTCCGCGCGGTGGCCGATCATCGAACGTGCGTTGCGGCGGTGGCGGGCGACGCTGTTGGCGCGGATCGTCTTCCATGATGCGTTCCGGCGAGCGACTGCTCTCCCCCGCCAGCAAGTGCATCAACGCCGAAACGATCTCACCCGGAGCGTGCCCCGCTTCGATCAAGTCTTCCAGCAGTTTGTCCTGCGCCTTGAACTCACCCGCCTGAATCGTGTTGTGCAGCGATTCCACCAGCCGGCTGGCGTGCTTCTGTTCGAGTTCTTCCAAGCGTGGGACCGACAATCGAGGAATCTTCGCCTTCGTGAAGCGGATGATCTGCTGGAGGCGACCGAACTCGCGACCGCTCACCAAACTGATGGCCTTACCGCTCTTGCCCGCCCGTCCGGTGCGACCGATGCGATGCACGTAGTCTTCGGCGTCGTGAGGCAGCTCGTAATTGAAGACGATCTCCAAGTCATCGACATCCAGCCCGCGCGCCGCGACATCGGTCGCCACGAGCAGCTCAATCTTCCGCTCGCGGAACCGCTTCATCGTCCGCTCGCGCATCGGCTGAGTCATGTCGCCGTGCAGCTTGTCGGCGGCATAGCCGCGCGCGACGAGAGCCTCGGTTAGACCATCGACCTGAATCTTGGTGAACCCGAAAATCAACCCGTAGCGCACGTCGTGCAGATCGATCAAACGACACAAGACTTCCGTCTTCGATCGGTAATCGACTTCAACATACGACTGTTCGATGGACGGGATCGTCAGCGAGGTCGCTTCGATCTTCACATGGACGGGATCGTTCGTGAACTTCTCGATGATCTTCCGGATCGGCGGTGGCACGGTGGCCGAGAACAACACGATCTGCCGTTCCTTCGGGATCGATTCGAGGATCTTTTCGATGTCTTCGCGAAAGCCCATGTCGAGCATGCGGTCGGCTTCATCCAGCACGACCATCTTTACGCCGTCCAGCTTGAGCGTCCCCTGCCCGATGTGATCGATCAGCCGGCCGGGCGTTCCGATCACAATCTGTGGTCCCGCCTTCAAGCCGCGGAACTGGTGGTCGTAGCTCTGGCCTCCAAAAATCGGCAGCTCGCGGACCCCCTTCTTGAAGGTGGCGAGCTTCGCAATTTCTTCCGCCACCTGCGACGCCAACTCGCGCGTCGGGCAAAGCATTAGGACTTGCACCGCGCGATTGGTCGGATCGACCAGTTCGACCGCCGGAATGCCGAACGCGGCGGTCTTGCCCGAGCCAGTCTGCGACTGCCCAATGACATCGTGTCCTTGCAGCAGCGTCGGAATCGCTTCGGCTTGAATCGGTGATGCCTGCTCGAAGCCCATCTTTTCGACGGCTTTGAGAACTTCAGGGGATAGGCCCAGATCGGAAAATAGTTTTTGTGTCATGCCACAACTTTACCGGCATTGCCCGCGCCGTCCCAGCACGCAACTCTGATAAGTCTCGCAAATCTGAATCGCCAGACTCGAATCGTTCGCGTTATGCCGGTCAGGCGGAATCGGAACAGACAACATTCCGATTGTGTCGCGGTTCAAGAGCTTTGGCGACGAGGTTGATCCACCACGGCCGACTCAACCCAGCGGTGCCGAGATTTCCAACAGATCGACCGCCGGTTGCCGGTTGCAGAAGATCGTCGCCATGCGGCCATAGGTCACACCGCCCACCGGCATGCCAAAGTGAGCGGCCAGACGCGGCCCGGCCTCTATTTCCAAGATGGCCCCGAGATCGATGTGTCTCAGCACGTTGTGATTTATGAGAATTCTTCCAAGCGGCGTTTGCCCGGCGAGGATCTCGCGCCGGACATCTTCGGTGACGTAGCTCAGATTGAACCGGACGATCCCGTACTGCACGACTCGATCCGTACCGTGTTTAAGTAGCAGGATCTCCCGTGAGTAGACGAGTCCATCTAGTTTTTGATTGACCACCCGAACATCGACCGAGCAGCCGTGATGCATCTCCATCGCCACGGTCATGTGGTGGTCGTGAACGAGCAGTGTCTTGTACGGCTCGGGCGTCAAGGCCGACGGAATGTGCTCGGCCTTCACGAACAGCAGCTCGGACGCGGGAAACAGATTCGTCAGGGAACGGAGTTCGTCGAGTGGGTTCATCGAAACTCTCGAATTGTGTGGCAGGTGAGCAGCGAGGCAGATCGTCAGTCATGCGATCACGAGTCAGGTGTACCGCACTTCACGATGCTGTTCCTCGAAATATTCCGGCAGCAATGTGTCAGCTTGGAGGAGTCCCTTGCGGGTCAGAGTCACTTCGTCGCCGTGGACTGTCAGGTAGCCTTTGGACTGCTGCGCCGAGAGCGGTGCGGCGAACTCGTCGAGGATGTTCACACCGAACTTGCGGCGGAACGGTTCGACCGAGACATGCCCCTCCTTCATTTGCAGGATCAGTTCGCGAATCAGCCGCTGGTGGTCGGTCGGTCGGAGTGCGCGGTTGATCGGCAGCGAACCGGCCTCGACCGTGGTGAGGTACTCCTCAAGTTGGTCGAGGTTCTGGTAGTGGACTCCCTGAAAGTGGCCGAACGACGAGACGCCCGCCGCGATCAGATCGCATCCGCGCCAGACGTTGTCCCGGTAGACGAAGTGGTCGGTGTCGGGATTCTTCACCAATTCGTTGCCGCTCGACACCTGATAGCCGTCGGCTGCGAGCGTGTTCATCGCCTCATCGACCCAGCGCCGCTTGGTGGCCCAGTTTGCAACGGGCGAGACAATGCCAAGCTCCTTCATCTCCTTCGAGATCAGCGTGTTGAACGGCAACTCCATCTGATAGATCGTGATGTTGTCGGGCTGCAACTTGCGAGCTTCTTCGAGACAGTTCGTCCAGTTCTCATCGGTCTCACCGACCATCCCCGCAATCAGGTCGATGTTGACCTGCGGGAAACCGGCCTGCTGAATCCAGTCGTAGGCTTTGAAGATCTCGGGCGTCAGATGAGCACGCCCGTTCTCTTCGAGGATCGCGTCGTTGAAGTTCTCGACGCCGAGCGAGATCCGCGTCACGCCGATCTCTTTCAGCGTTTGAATTTTCTCCTGGCTGAGCGTCCCCGGCTCGCACTCGAACGTGACCTCATCGGCATGGTCCCACGAGACCGATCGCGACAACTCGTCCCTCAAGAATCGAAGCTGCTTGGAACTGAGGTACGACGGTGTGCCCCCACCAAAATAGACGAACTTCAATTCGCGGCCCTGTACGCCCCGCTCGCGGCTGACGATCTCGACCTCCTTCGCGAGTGCTTCCGCATACCGCGCGATCGCGTTCGCATTCTGGTTCGTGTAGACGCGGAAGTAACAGAACTTGCACCGCTTCCGACAGAAGGGAATGTGCAAGTAGAGGCCCATCGGCACGGACCGGTCAGGTTCGGCGGCCAGCGCCGTCCGAATCTCGGGAACCTTCTCACGGCTCCACAGCGAGAACGGCGGATAGTTCGAGATGAAGTAACTGCCGACTTCGGTCGCGGCGGCGGTTTCGATGGTCATCAGTCAGTTCCGAATCAGAAGAGGTTGAACCACAAATCTCACGAATAACACGAATCTGAATGGCGGGAGGAAAGGCATCTTCAGATTGGACGAGCATTCCAGTTGTCACCACTCCCACTCGGTCTGATCGAAGACTGTCGGGCTCTTCACGTCGTCGATGAGCCGATTGTCTTTGAGTTGTCCCATCCTCCGAAAGGCATCGTCCCAACCTTGCCGGACGGTGCTCGACAAGTCTGTCAAAGAGGCTTCGTGAGGAATCAATCCCGCGCTGACCGGCAACTCATTCTGCTTCTTGCTCGCCATCTCTTATCCCTCTTGATTCGTGAGATTCGTGGTTCTCCCTCTTACTTCTTCCCGAAGCAATACACCTTGCCGTCGCGGCTTTCGCTGCCGATGACGAGAACTCCTTCGCCGACGGCGGGGGCGGCGGAGATCGGTTTGCCCGCGTTATGTTTCCAGCGTTCCTTGCCGTCGTGCAGGCCAAGCTCGTACAGATTGCCGTCGTTGGAACCGATGAAGACTCGGTCGCCGACGATGACCGGCGAACTATCGACCCTGGCGCGGGTGGCGAAGGTCCAGACTTTCTTTCCCGTCGCGCGATCAATCGCGTGGACCAGTTTGTCTCGCCCGCCAACGACCACCAGTTTGTCGGTCACGGCGCAGGAGGAATGGAACGGGAACTCACCGTTGCCTGAGGCATAACGCCAGGCAACCTCTTTTTTCTTCCAATCGACGGCGACGACTTCGCTGCCGTAGGTGCCGACGTACAGGATGTCGCCGACGATGGCGGGGGACGCGATTAGGTACGTTTCCAGCGGCAGTTCGATTTTCTGTTCGCCCGTCTTGATGTCGATGCCGCGCAGGTGTTCGTCGCATCCGGCGATGAAGGCGATCCCCTCGACAACGGCCGGGGCGCAGTGGACGTAGCCCTGCGTCTCAAACTTCTTCCACGCGGGCTGGCCATCTTTTTCGTTGAGGCAATACAGGCTGTTGTCATACGACCCGAAGAGAATTTTCCCGTCGATGACGGCAGCGGAACTGTAAATCTCGCCGCCTGTCGTGAACTTCCACCGCCCCTTGCCCGTCGCGCGGTCGATCGCATGAAACACGCCCTCTTCATCGCCGAGATAGATCGAGTCGGTAGTCACCGTCGGCGACGACTTGAATCCGGGGGCGAACGAGTTCTTCTCGACCTTTTCGACGGTCTTGTACGTCCAGACCTTCTCACCGGTCTGTCGCTTCAAACAAACAAGTTCGCCCGACAGACACGGAATGTAAACGTGTTCGCCGACGATCGCCGACGTCGCGAGAACCTGTTCGCCCAGCGTCACCTCCCACAACAGTTCGAGCTTGTCCGGCAGCGACGACGAGGCGATCCCAGTCTGCGCCAGATCGTGCCGGAACGATGACCAGCTTGTGGGCGAGACCGGCTTCAACTCGGCGAAGAGGCTCATCGAGCGAACGATCAGACAACTCGCAACGGTCAGCGTGAGGATCACATTCAATCGGAACGAGGCAAGCGGCATGGTTCGGCTCCTAAAACAGACTCGTGGGATGGGCACTCTTGCCCGTCCGCTCCTCAACACCAAAGTGTGTAGGGTGCGTGGAACCTTCGGAACGCACCGTCTTCCGCCTGAATGGTGCGTTCCGAAGACTCCACGCACCCTACAGCGACGTCAACACCAAACACAGACGGGCAAGAGTGCCCGTGGTCCCCCAGCGTAAACACCTCACATCGGATCGAACGCGGCCTCGTACAGTTCCAGCAGGCTGGCTTCATCCACTTCCCGCGGATTGAACGTGCCAGTCCATTGTTTGGCGGCCTCGATTGCCAGTTGAGACAGCATTGTTCGCTCAACACCGCACGCCGACAAGCAAGTCGGTGAACCGGACAACTCGATCAGCGATGCGACTCGCGCGGCGAGCAACTCCGCCGCGCGAGGATCCTCGGCGGCACACAGCCCGACATCCTCGGCCAACTTTGCGTACATCGCGCTCACGACCGGAGTGTTGAATCGAATGACGTGCGGCAGCATCAAACCGACCGCCAGTCCGTGCGTGATCCCGTAATGTGCCGTCAGCGGATTCGCGAGAGCATGCGTCGCCCCGAGCATCGAGTTCTCAATCGCGGCACCCGCGAGATGCGCTCCAAGCAACATCGAACCGCGAGCAGCCAGCAAGGTTGCTGGCTGAGGGTTGCCGGTTGAGGGTGAAGACGCAAAGCCGTTGGGCTTACTTCCGGTTCCCTCACCCCCGTCTTCGGGGGAGAGGGTGAGGGGGTTTACCTGACGGCTGCCTCTCACCCCCTGACTCCTGTCCCCCGTCTCCCGCATCACTTCCTCGAACCCCCGCGCCAGCAGCTTCCAAGCGCGTCGGGCGAACAGTTGCGAGATCGGGTTGTGCTTTGTCGTCACGTAGCTTTCCAGGGCATGGCTGATGGCGTCGATCCCGGTGGCCGCCGTCACGCTGGCGGGCATACTGAGCGTCAGCTCCGGATCGAGGATCGCGACTCGACACGCCGCTTTTTTGTCCCCGCACGCCATCTTCATGTGCGTCTTCGCGTCGGCGATGAGTGCAAACGATTGAGCCTCGCTGCCCGTTCCTGCTGTCGTCGGGATCGCGATCAGCGGCAGCATCGGCTTCGTCGCCTTGCCGATCCCCCAGTAGTCTTTCATCTGACCGCCGTTGGTCAGCAGGAAGTTGATCCCCTTCGCACAGTCCATGCTGCTACCACCACCGATAGCAACGAGGAAGTCGATCCGCTCCGCCCTCGCAACGGTAAGGCCTCGATCCACGTCATCGGTCGTCGGGTTCGGCTGTACGTCCTTGAAGACGATGGTGTCGAGGCCCGCCTCGCCCAGTGACGCGACCGCCCTTGCAACATGACCGGCCCGTTCGATGCCATCGTCGGTGACGACCAGTACGCGCGAGCCACCCAGTTCGCGAGTCAGTTCGCCGAGTCGCGCAATCGTCCCGGCTCCGAAGACCACGCGCGTGCGCGGGTCGAAGTCGAACGCAGCGAGAGCGTCGATATCGAAGGCATCGGCGCGACGATGTGCATCGAGAGGAACAGACATCAAGGCGGGACTTTCAGCGGGCGGGCGATCAGTCGGCGGGCTGTGTCCGCCAGAGTAACCGCAAGCCGGACAACTGAACAAGGCGACGCCATCGTGAGCTAGGGCCATCGCCCTTTTCAGGGTAGGGTGGGACCAGCTCGCTTCGAGCGCCGGCCCACCATCGGGAATCGCCGAAAAATCTTGGTGGGCCGGCGCGGCGAAGCGCCGCTGGTCCCACCCTACAGATTGCGCAGACCAAACAAGGCGATGGCCCTGATCGTGAGCGGGCTTGGCGGGTGCATATCGTCAACCGGTCGTACTTATTGGGAGTCAACTTGTCGTTAGGCCGCTCGCATTTCGTAGGCCGGACCCCCTTGGTCCGGCCGGACCAAGGGGTCCGGCCTACATTGGGTTGCCACCGCGCAATTTCAAATTACCCCACCACTACGTTGCTTCGACCATCAGGATCGGATCGACATTGCCGGTCTTGTCGAAGCGGCCGACGACGGTTTCGTTGCGGGTGTGATGTCCGAGGACCGCGCGCGATTCGCCGGTCTCCTTCAGGCTGCGGAAGACCAGCAGTTGCAGGTCGCCGAGCTTCAAGCGATGACCGGCCGCGATATCGGGCGTGACGACGCGCCCCGCTTCGGTCACGGTCAGTGACCTCCACTGAACGTCGGCTCGCGTACGGTTGGGGTGCCAGTCAATCAGCACCGGTGCGAAGAGGCCCTCACCCTGAGCCACTTGCTTCAACGACAGTCGTTCCGCTGTCGCCGTGAATTCGTGCGGTGAACTGAGAACCCGATCTTGAGCCAACGCCAGCGGGAAGACACGCGCTTTGAGGCCCTTCATCGTCAGTTGTGCCTCGCGCGTCGGAGTGTCGAGCCGCACGAGGATGTCGTCGGCGAGAGGCAACGTCGCGTGGTACTCGATCCGATCGCAGGGAACGCCCGACACCGAGTCGGCCAGCAACAGAAAGTGATCGGTACGTGAGAGCATGATGATCCGCTCGACCCGGATTTTTCCCGGCCCGCACATTTGCAGCTCGATGTAGTCCGCATCCGGATCGCTCTGCCAGCAAACGCACGCCCACTCGGACGCCAACTCCACCACGGCGTCACCGATCGTCAGGTTCAGCGTCCAATCGCCATGCAGCAGCGGTTTGCCAGCGGCGGTCACGTCGATCTGAGGAAGCTGCCTGTGATGGGCCACCGCCACGCTGTCCGCTTGGACCGACCAATCGCTGCGAAGGAGCGCGAACCGCGCCCAGTCCGACTGGTTTGACGGCATGGTCATGATGCCATCGTTGCGAACGCGCTTCACGGGTTGCCCGGCGGCAATCCGTTTGACCGATTGCAAGTAGCCTCCCTCGGGACTGACGGCGGGCAGGTCGAACATCTCCGCAGCCGCGACCAGAACGGGGAGTGGATCAAGCGAGAGGCCATTCGACAGCGTCGCCTTCCCATCGGGGCGACACAGCGGGATCGCACGTTCGACCGCCGACCGGAGCAACTCTTCCTGATCATCCGTCCAGAGCTTCACGTCGAAGCGGCGCGCGACAAGCGTGGCGCGAATGAGCGGCGCGAGCCACAGCGGCAGCCGCTCAATCATCTCCGCGCGCGGCGTTCCGTCGGTGTCGGCATTTTCAGTGAGAGTCCGCGCCAACGCCTTGCGTCCCAGCTTGACGAGTTCCGCCGCACCGGCCACATCGCTGAACAAGACGCCCGCCACGAACGGGACTTCGCCAAGCTCGATCAGTTGAACATCCGCAGGAACGGTCGGATCGTGATCGTCATCCCCCGGTGTTGTTCTCATCTGCCGAACGACCTGCGCCAACGTGTGCCGCCACAATTTCCATAATTGCTCGGGACGAAGCCGCGCGCCCGTCAGAGCCAACACTTCGAGCGACGCGACGAGTCCGAAGATCGACTGACCACCGTCCTCTTCGGCCAGCCGACGAATCAACGGCTCGACTCGTTGAGCCAACGTCTTGGGAGCCTTGTTCGTCGCGCGCTTCTCGCCCGTGCGAGCCTTTCCCGACGAACCGCCGACCTTGGCGAGCAGCTTCCCCAGATCAGCTTCGTCCGGAAATGCGGCGAGTGACCACAACGCTCTCGCCCCACAACCGAGAGCCGATTCGCGCCCCGTTACCTGCGGTTGAAACGCCGCTTGCAGCGCGATGCGTACTCCCGTCAGATCGCCTTCGGCAGCAGCAGCCTTCAAAGTCGAGTCGGCACCACGTTCCCATGTCAGGGCACGCAGAATCTCAACACCAGGCAACGCTGAAACATCAACCCCGCAGCCGCACAGGCTGATAGGTGAAGGCTTCGATTCGGACTTGGGCCTGACCGAAGAAACAGTGTTCGCTGATGAAGCGGAAGTGGCTTTGGAAGCAGAACGGGGGCTGGAAACGGGCATCGTGGTCTCGCAATGACAGCACTCGAAACGGCTTCCTGCCGACGCGGTGCGATGAGTAGTTCGCGAGGCTCCGCCTCAAGTCGGCAGCAGAGTAGCCAGCCACGGTCGAATTGCAACGCGACGTGAAGCCCGGCTTTTCCGAAAGCCGGACTTCAGCCGGGAACATCACTCAACCGCGAAGTTCCAACGCCCGCCGCGCACCGTGCCGATAACCTCGCTCGACTTCGCAAACAGATCGCGCGACAGATTGTTCGAGCGAGGAGCCGCCAATCGCACGAGCGTGAAGTCCGTCGAACATTCAGCAGACTCGTCACCCAGCAGCGCCCGACGACCGCCGCACGTTGCGAGGTCGAGCAGCGTGAGATGCGAGAGATCGGGATGCTGTTCCACCACGAATTGCAATTCAGCGAAGAGACTCAGATCGGGATTGGACGCGCGACTATCAGTGCCAAGCGCGACGGAGCCGCCCAGTTCCAACAGCCTTCGCCACGGATGATCGCGATGCCCAAACGCCGCGTGCGTGCGCGGACAGTAAACGAGCGTCATATTCGGGCGGGCCGCCAAGAATCGCAGCTCGTCCTCGTCGAGATAGTTGCCATGCACGATCAAGCTGCGCGGCGCATCGGCTAATGCTTCGAGCCACGCTCGCGGCCGGCCACCGCCACCGAACAGCCCGTCACGCCAAATTCCAAACTCGGTGAGCATCTCGCGAAACTCACCCGTCCCGCCAGCGAGCAACTCCAACTCCGCCTCGGTCTCTGCGAGGTGCATCGCGACCGGCCGCGCGGCGGTTCGCGCCAGGCCGACCGCGTGCTTCAGAAGATCAGGGCGGACGCTGTACGGCGCGTGCGGACTCAGCCCGAAGCTGCCATCAGTTGCCAACACCTGTTGAGCCAATTCCATCTGCAATCTAACTCGCTCGTCAGTCAGCCCGATCAGTTCCTGGAACACAACTCCCGCGAAGTCCTTGCTGAGATAGTCGCTGTTCGACCAACCGGTCGTCGCAATCTCGCCGATCAGCGTCGTGCCGCATCGCGCACTTTCTGCGATCCCAGCGCGAATCGCTTCTTCAGTCGTGTTGTAGCCCGGCCCCCTACGTCCGGACGAAGGCGTCTGGACCACAACATCGTCATCACGGGTCGCAGCAAACAACTCCGCCTGTTCTCGCCGGTAGTTCACCACCGAACGAATCCAATCCGTGAAGCGGCCCGCCGTGGGGATCGGCTCGCCAAGCAGGCTGAACTCCAGGTGCGTATGCGTGTTGACCAGCCCCGGAATGAGGGCAACATCTCCGAGATCAATCGCCTCCGGATCGCCACCGCGCCGCACGTCGATTCGCCCGTCCGCCGCGATGCCAATCGTGACATCCTCGACGAGATGGCCCGTCCAATCGACGAACCAGCCGACGCGATACTGAGGCTGAACAGACGAGTGTGAAGTTGCCATGAGGCGTGTCATCGTAATCGGCCTTCAGCAATATCTGAGCACGCCGCAACTACTCAGCGGAACCCTGCGGCTTCTTGATCACAGCCGGACAAACACCACGTTCCTCAGCCGACAACCGAACAAGATACCTCTTGAGCATCAAACACCTCCTTGTGTCGGAAAGCCTCCCACAAATCCCCAGCTACGCTAACCCCAACTTTTTGCGTGGTGGACGCCCTAGGGCTTCGTCAAAGCTTGAAATTGGGGTTCACCAAATCAGCCGCTGGGCGCTAGCCCTCGGTGACTCCCGGATGAACCGTGGGCTAGCGCCCAGCGGCTAATGTACCCGACCCCAATTCTTTGTCGTGACACAGCACCAACCCAATGCGCAGCGAGGGCTGGACATTCGATGACGATGAAGCCCACGCTTGCGCGGCGGGCTCGTTTTGAAATGCGTTCTAGTAAAACTGTTTCCAGTTCTCGACCACTGGCTCAACGGGAGCGTGAACGAGATGCGGCGAGATCCATCTCTGGCAGCCCTCGAACTGGCCTTGATGGAGAGAATCTCAAGCCGAGCGATTTACCAATCCTCGGAGCGAGCGGGCATCCGTTTTGAATCGCCCTTGAGGGGGGAGAAGGGCCGTTCCCCGGCCACACGACGATCATGTTCAAACAGGCGTGCGAAGCTCGACGGGCGTGACCTGCGTTGTTGGCGACCCCTTCGATTCATTCTTCGCGTTGTTGCCCTGCCCCGGCTTCTGGAAGAAGTAGAACATTCCGAAGCTGCACATGACGATCGCCGCGAGCATTGCGGCTCCGATCAGGACCGTTTTGGTCATCTCGTCCATCGGTGGCTTGGGACCGGAACGGTTCGTGACAGGGCCGACAGTCACGTTCATGAGACCCTGCGAAGGAACCTTGCTGAGTTTGGAAGCCAACTCTTGAATGACAGGCGCGACGGTTCCCTGTCTCACGAGAGAATTCGGCAGTTGCAAACTGGAACCGGAGCGACGTTCTCTGGGCCGCAGCTTGGCCGAGGACTTGGGACGTGGCCCGCGCGGACTTGATCCACTCGCAGGAGTATCTCCCGAGGCGATGCGGTCCTTTTCCATGGACGCGGGTGCCAGCACGCTGACTTCGCTATCGCTCTGCTTCGTACCGGGAATAGGCCCTGAAAACGCGCCCATACCGCAGAGCGAAGCGACCAACATCAGGTGCTTCTGTTTCCAAGCGGTCGGGGCGTGTTCGATCAACCATCGCGAGAGTGCCTCTGAAACTTCGGCGGCTGTCTGGTAACGATCCGAGGTCTTCTTGGCCATCATCTTGTCGAGGATTTCCAGCAACGAAGGCTCGATGTCCGGCCGTTCGTAGCTGACCGACGGCGGCGTCTTCGTTTGATGGGCGAGCAGCCTCTGCACCAATGTGCCGTCAGTGAACGGCGGATGTCCTGTGAGCGCGAAATACATCGTGCAACCGAGACTGTAAATGTCGGCCCGGGCATCGACCTGGTGACTATCAACGGCCTGTTCCGGAGCGAGATAATCGGCCGTGCCGAGCACTTTCTCGTCATGCTTAATCGTCAGCGACTCTTCGTCGTCCGATTTGAAAAACCGAGCCAGTCCGAGATCGAGCAGCTTCACGACCCCTGTATTGTCGATCAGCAGATTGCCCGGTTTGACATCGCGATGAACCATGCCGAGGTGATGGGCATGTCCGAGTCCGTCGGCCGCTTGACGAATTGTGTCCACGGCCGCGATGTAATCGAGCGGTCCCTGATCTTTCACAACCTGTTCGACATTTCGTCCCTCGACATACTCCATGACGAGGAAGTGAATGTCCGTGCCGCTCTCAGTCTGCTTATCGACATCATAGGCGCGAACGATGTTCATGTGGTTCATCGCCGCGACCGCACGGGCTTCGCGATGAAAGCGGCCGAGATACGACGTGTCCTGCACTTTGTTCGCCGGCAGAACTTTAATGGCGCAACGCCGCTCCATCATGATGTGTTCAGCAAGGTAGACGGCACTCATCTCACCCGCGCCGAGCAAAGACAGGAGGCGGTAGCGCCCGAGAATGAAGCCCTTGTGACGGCCTTGAAGCAGTTTTTCCGATTGCCATTCGG
Organism: Schlesneria sp.; assembly: GCA_043749505.1. Classification (GTDB taxonomy): domain Bacteria; phylum Planctomycetota; class Planctomycetia; order Planctomycetales; family Planctomycetaceae; genus Schlesneria. The sequence goes on from JAYVDI010000264.1 coordinate 32,715, forward strand.
TGAGGATCTTGCGATCAACCATCGCTGCCGCAAGAGCACACGAATCGTTGTTGTTCACACCGGCCTGGATCAGTTCCGCCAAGACGGAATCGACTCGATCCGCGTCGATCAAGCCGCTTTGCTTGACTCCGGCTAGAAATGAGGCGGCAGTAAGTTTGAGCGTCATGGAAACCTTGTCCTTCAACTCCAGCCGAACGCCGGTCTAAACGTGCGAGTTTTGCCCCGGCGGCCTAGCACAATCACGATCCTCTATCAGTGTCGCCGCGCCACGGGACCGGTGTCGATGGGATGTTCAGTGACGGGAAGATTCTCGCAACATTTCGCCCGAGCCAGGTCGGTCACACCGAAACGTTGCTGTTTGGCAACGCCACTCCAGCTCTTCATTACAATCGTTGTCACCCGTTTTCCGGTGTTCTTCCCACCACTTCGATCTCGAATACCAGGGACTCACCGGCCAGCGGATGGTTGCCGTCCAGTATGATCTCTTCATCCGAGGCATTCCGAACCCAAACATCGAGTTCGCACCCGCCGACTTCGGCCGTCAGTTGGTCTCCCTCATCGATCTTTTCGAGGACGCCGAGTCGCGGGGCCAGTTGTTGCAGCTTCGGGTCGCGAAACCCAAATGCCTGCTCGGGCGGGACGGCGATTCGTCGCCGTTCACCGACGCGCATTCCAATCACAGCGCGGCTGACTCCCAGAATCACTTCGGGACCACCCGCAACAAACTCCATCGGCTCACGACGACCGGAGGTCTCGATCACACAGCCGTCAGCCGCAAACGACGTGTAGTGCAGTTGAACGCGATCACCTAGATTGACGATGGTCATGATTGAGCCTCAGCGTAGGGTGCGTGGAGTCTTCGGATATATCTAACATGGCATAAAGTGAGAGATTTCCGAGCGGGGGGGCTGACGCCACCCCGCTCAGATGTCTCATCACGAACCGCGCGAGGTATAAGTGATTTACAACAGCACATGGCAGTTGCGATTGCGGATGTCGATTGCGCGGCGTTCGTATTCGTCAGCCTTCGTGGGCTGTTGTGCGGTGCGGAGCAAACCGGAGAAGACGAGCAGCGCGTCGGCCACTTGCTCGGATTCATTGCCGTAGCAGCGTTGGCACATTTTGACGGTTCGCTCCATCCATTCGCCCGCTTCATTCAAGCGGTTCTTCGCCAAGCACAGCCGCGCGATGCTGTTGGCGAAACGAATGCCATTGGGGTTGCCGATACCGAGAGCCTTCTCACTGATCGTCAGTCCCAGGCGCAGAGCCTGTTCGGCTTCAGTGAAGCGTTCGCGTGCCAGATACGTCTTGGCCAGTCGTTTGATCCCCGGCAGCAGCGAGACATGGTCATCACCGACAACCTTTTGACGCAGGGCCAGTTCTTGAACAGTCAATGACTCGGCCTGAGAGATTCTCGTCAAGCGGCGTGCGGATTCGGCAGCCACGGCCAGGACATCGGCCATCGCCAGTGGCGGGCATTCTTTGGCGGACTGATAGATCGCCGTGGCTCTCGCTCCGATCGACATGGCTCGGGACGGCTGACCTTGAGCCAGCGCGAGTTGCCCACACCGCGTGAGAACTTCCGCCACGAGCAGGTGCTCTTGACCGAGAGCCTGCTCGCGCAGAGCTAAGGCCCGATTGAGGACCGCATCCGCTTCGACAAAATCGGTGCGAGCCAACGCGACCTCACCCAGCCAGACGAGCGTCTTGACCAATTCGGGGTGGTCCTTGCCGAACAGTTGTTCCGACAGATCGAGAGCCCGGCGGTGAAAGCCGCGTGCGGCATCCAGATTCATCCGCGCGGCGTTGAGGCAACCGAGGCCATTCAAGGTCTGCACCAATTGCGGATCGCGTACAGGAAGACAGCGCTGTTGAATTTCGAGTGTTCTGTTCAGGATTCGTTCGGCGTTACCGAGTCGTCCCGCCGTGAGATGGACATAGCCCAAGCTGCACAACGTCAGCGCGAGTTGCGCTTCATCGACCGGTTGATGCTTTTCAAACGCACTCACCGTCTGATCGAGCAACCGTTCGGCGGCCGCATGTTTTCCGAGAGCCAACATCGCCTCCGCCAACTGGCGTTGCGTCTTGGCGATCAGCACATGTCCCACGGGATGAAGGCGTCGGCGAATCATCGTGGCCTTGCGCAGCAGCGACTCCGCCGACTCGAATCGTCCCGCTTGCAAGCGGTAAGCACCGAGATTTGATAAGCCCTGAGCCACGAGCGGGTGATACCAGCCGACATGAGAATGAGTCTGTCGCACCGCGCGGATTGTCAGCCGTTCGGATTGCCGCAGGCGACCGTCCAATCGCAGCACAGCGGCCAGATTCATGAGTTGCACGCCGAGCGTCGGGTCACCGGGGCTGAGCCGCCTCCGAGCGAGTCGCAGATTGCGGATGAAGGCCCGTCGAGCCTGATCGTATTCACCTCGTGCAACGTGTAATGCGGCGAGATTGTTGCGAGCGCGGACCAGTTGCGAAACTTCTAAGGCCGCTCGCGAAGCGGCCACTTCCGTCGAGGATGTCTCGCTTGCCAAGATTGCATGTGCTGCGGTCTGGCTCTGCTCATCGACCTGAGACAGCAGCGCGATGACGCGCTGGCAAGTGGTCAGCGCCACGTCTAAACGACCGCGACTGTGATGCAGTTCGACGAGTTGATTCAGTGCGGCAGCAACATCACCCACCGCCGCTGGCGGTACGTCACGGCATTGGGCGGCGAGTCCGATCAACAACTGTTCGGCCCGTTCGGTCTTGCCGAGCGACACGAGAATTGACGCCAGCCACGACAGGTGTTGAACCGTCAGTTCATGGATCGCGCCAAGCCGCTTCTGGCTGAGGCTCCAGAGTTCACGCACATACGGACGGGCGCGTCCCGGTTGACGATGGGCGCAGTACCAGCGTGCCAGCCGTTGGATCGCCGCCAGTTGTTCAGGTTCGCTTGCCACCGACCGGTTACGGGCGGCGGCAAGCTCTTCCAGCAAGCCTTGCTCGGTCGCCATTCCGGTTATCCTCTCGAAAAGATATCGGTCGTAAACGCGAGCGTTTCACGACCGGCGGCGTCATCACCGCGTGTGTTCGTTGTGGTGCCGCGCAGTCCTCGAACCGGCTCCGCCGAAGCGGAGCTCCACGCGGGCAGTGGGGGCGCGGGGGTTACCGATGGTCGCGTTCGACGACGCTGCAACGCAGATCGCATCTGATCGAGTTGCCAGCGGTACGAACCGAAATTCAACTGCTTTGGCAAGTCGCGGCGGAGCCGGTCCAATCGCTGCGCAAACGTCGCAACATCGGCCTCTTCGAGCTGCCCCAAATTCGCCGCCAACTCCAACTCGTGCGAGACCTCATCCATTTCGCGAGTGAGTACCGCGCGGTGTTCGTTGATTTGAGCAGCGCGCTGCGTGTGCAAGGAGACGCGTTTGGCTTCGCTCGTCCAGACGTTGAGTTCGAGCATGCGGCCCGTCGCGGCGTGATCGCCATGCAACTCGTGAACGTCGTAAGCGTAGGCCCAACTGGTATCGCCCCGTTCGATGTGATTGAACAATTCGCGTTCGAGTGTCGCCGGTTCCACTTCCGGCTCCCATTGGTCATTCAACTCCAAGCCGGGCACTTTGAGCAGCTCGGCGTGGAGTGCGTGTCGCAATTCCGTCTCTTGCAACGGCACAGACAATCGTCCATCGAACAGTCCGTGAATCCGTTCGACGGATCGGCGGCAGCAAGCGATCGCGGCTCGGATCAGCGGCGACGTGGCTTGGTGCGACTGTTCGTTCAATTCGCTGAGCACGCCAGCCGTTCGTTGCAAGACTTCATCACGCAGGTCGAAGGCATCCGGCGGCAGCGGAGCGGCGGTTTGAGCGGAGCCGACTCCACTCAGTCTGAGCCAGCGGCTGGCAAAGTCGATGGCCTTGTGCAGGACCGCCTGCATCTCAATGTTCATTGGATTATTGCTGCGCACCGTCGCGTCAAAGACGGACGAGGTTCCCGTTCGCGGCGCGTTCTCAGTGGCGTCGGTTCTCAGGAGTGTCGTCAGCCGAGTGATTTCCTGACGGACGCCGTTACGTTCACCAGCATCGTCTTCGATCACAGGGCGCAGCAAGCGGGAAGCGAACAACAACACCTCTTGCCACTTGCACCAGACTTGAGTGGCCTCGGAATGGCGGATGCTCGTGCTGGCGGTGAGCGTCCAATGCGCGTGCAAGAAGAGCGGCGAAGTGCGTCCGTAATTGACGGCCTTCCGCGCCACTTCCTGCAACCATTGCTCGGCGGCGATCGCGACAGACTCGGTACTGGATTCGTCCCCTGCGCCGGCCGGGGACCGGAACATCTCGACGATCTGTCCATCGAGCCGATCACCGTAGAGCGCGATGCGACTGCAATAGTTGTAGAGCTGGCTGCATCCCGGCACGATCTTGAACGCTCGCAAAATCGACGTGGCCGAGTTGGCTCCCGAGATCAACGCCGCAGGCAGCGCGGCCGCTCGCAAGAAATACCCGAGTGCCACGCGCCGTTCGGAATTGTCGTCGTTCAGAAGTTCCGGACGGAAGTGGCGCAGGTCTTCATCCAGCTCACGAGCCAGTTCACCGTTGGACTCACTGACCTGCTCGGCCAACACCAACGCACGCAGCAACCAGACGGGGGCTGGCAAAGTCGAAGCAGACGGACGGAATTCAGCACACTGCGCCAAGTGCATCGCCAGCGAGAGCCGGTTCTCGGCGAGCAGGTCCAACACCATGTCTGGCAGGCGGGCGGGCCGATGAGCCGCGTCCTCACCACTGTTGGCGGGAGCCACGGGCGGCCGCGCAGGAACAGACGCCGCAATCGCAACCGGGACGGTCTCAAACGAAACTGGTGACTCGATCGGCTGCATGCCGCGCAGTTTGGCTGGAGGAGTGCGTTCGTCGAACACGCTTTCCGCCATGGGCGACGGTTGAAAAATCGAGTCCGGTCCAGGAACGGGCCACGTCACCGAGGGGGGCACGGCAGGAATTCGCTGCGGTGCCGCACTTGCCACTCGGGCTACCGGAGCGTCCGTGACGGCCCGGCGAATGGAGGACACGTCCGTTGAGTATTTCGTCACGACCGGTGTTGCCACAGCAGCGACAACGACCGGTTGGGCAGGGACGGGCAGAGGTTCAATCACAACCGTCGGAATTGCCATTGCGTTCGCGACCGACTCCCCCGTGCCAGATGTTGCTGCGCGTTGGACACGACCGCGTGCAATCGCAGTGGCCAGTTGCCGACCATAAGTCGTGGTCACGCAATCGTTGCATTCCAACCACTCCGCATCCGAGAGCCGATCGCCATGCTCGCAAAGCTTGAGCAACAAGTTGAGCGGATGCGTTTGTTCGTGAACGGCTTCCAGTTCCGGTTCGTGGTCCAGATGACGAACTTGCAGCGCGAGACTCATCAATCGGCGGGCCTCGGCCTGACAGAGCGCGAGCGGCGCAAAGTCTGCCGTCTCGACGTGACACAACGTCAACACTTGATCCAGCACGCTTACAGACCGCTCGCGACATTCTCGATCCGACAGCAGCCGCTTCAAATCGTCGAGTGTGGTGTCTCCTCGCGCGGCATCGCTCGCTTGAGTCGTCCCGTCAGCAGAGTAACTCGCGTCTCCCAGTTGTTCGGCCAACTGAAGCGTCCGCTCACGATACGAATTGAGATCGTCGATCAGGTCGTCACCGGGTGGCTCGCCAATGGAATCGAGTCGATCTGCCGCCGCCGTGAGTCGCCCGGCCAACCGCTCGCGCCGCTGGCTGAGTTGCTCCAGCTCCAGACGCAGCTCTTGAAGACCGATCGACGTACTCATGTCTGCTCCATCCGATTCGTGCGGCGTGTGAATTGCGTTGTTACCTGACACGGTCGTCGATGAGACATTCTTGGTGAGCCGGGCGGCGTCAGCCCCCGGACTTCTGTCGTGAAGATTCCGGGGGCTGACGCCCAATGGCACTGACTTTAGAAAGTAGTAGGCACATTCCATGTGCCGTTCCCTGCAAATTTTGGACGGCACATGGAATGTGCCTGCTACCTAGTAAC